>CALZKF010000114.1 GCA_945787955.1 uncultured Acidobacteriota bacterium
CTGCTGAGGCAAGGCTTTATGAACCGGAAACTCGCGATGGCCGTAACTAGGCGCAACAATCGAAGTCACGCTGGTTGCACCAAGCGAACACCGATGAGACGGAGCACCATACGCTAGGGGTGTCCCCGAAACCCGGGTTAAGGTGCCTGTCCCCGAAACTAAAAGAGACGGTCTCGGATGATATGGCAGATGTTCGCCAGGCCGGGGTATTCGTCCACCAGGGTTTCCGGGGCCGGTGGTGCTTCCCCGGTGAGGCGGTATTTCATCTGGAGGGCGTTGGCCAGCGCCTTGCCCCGAAAGTGGTTGTTCTGGATCAGGATCAGTTCCTCGGAGGAGCCGGCCATGGCTGTTGCAAGTTCCGCCAGCTCCCCGATCTCCTCTTGCGAGTAAAAGTAGTCGTAGCGAGCGTCCCGACCCGCGTCTTCGCGGAACCAGTCGGCAGTGTTTCGTCCGTGAAGGCGGAGATAGGAAAGCGGTGCGGTCACGAGCGGGATAGGCGGCAGGAGGGCAGGGCCGGTCCTCGGTTGATCGACGGCGCACCACCCGATGCCGACGTCGGCCAGGATCTCTTTCAGGCCTTCGTGGTTCCATGAACTGTGACGGACTTCCAGTACCAGCGGCCAGCCAGAGCCGGAATCAGCCAGCCGGGCCAGGTGGTCCATCGCCTCCGGACTGCGGTGGAACGATTGCGGGAATTGGATCAGAATCGCCGCCAGCCTGCCGGCCTCCCTCAGCGGCTCCAGCCCGTCCAGAGTTTCCCGAATCAGAGGCTCTTTCCGCTGGTGGGTCCAGGACCGGTGCGCCTTGGCGGTGAAAGTGAAATCGGGCCTGCCTGCCGTCCGGCGGACCCAGGACTCCGCCGTGCGAGGAGCCGCAGGCCGGTAGAACGTGCTGTTGATCTCCACCACGTCTACGAATCGGACGATCCAGGCCAGTCGGTCGGTGGCGGCCGCTTCCCCGGCAGGGTAGACGATCCCGTTCCAGTCCGGGTAATCCCATCCGGCAACCCCGATCCTGATCCTGCCCATACCTGCCTCCTCCCGGCCGATGCCGGGCAGGCACCATTCTCCGGAGGTTCCGGGCCCCGGTCAAGAAATGGCGGCAGGGGAGGGCTGGAACGGTTCGGGTGCGGTGCTATGCTGCGTTTCTAAGATGGACGAGGTGAACGATGTCGAACAAGGTGCCGAAGAAGAAGAAGAAGACCAGCCCGAAGCCCCCCCGCAAACGCCGCGATCTTCTGGACGGCCTGTTCCGGCCCAGGTCGGTGGCGGTGATCGGCGCCTCCCGCAGGCCGAACAGCATAGGCGGCGAAATCCTGAAGGCCCTGGTGCAGTTCGGGTTCTCCGGGCCTGTCTACCCCGTGAATCCAGGCGCTGTCGCGGTGCATTCCATGAAGACCTTCCCGTCGTTGTCGGCGATTCCCGACCCGGTCGATCTTGCCGTGGTGGTCGTGCCGCGAGACCATGTCCTGGGCGTCATCGAAGAATGCGGCAAAAAGGGGGTTCTGGGAGTGGTGGTGATTACCGCCGGGTTCAAGGAGGTCAACTCCGAGGGCGCCCGCCTGGAAGAGAAGATCCTCAAGAGGTTGGAACAGTACAACATGCGGATGATCGGCCCGACCTGCATGGGGATCATCAACACCGAACCGGAGTACAGGCTCAACGCATCGTTCGCCGCCACAGTCCCGGAGCGGGGCAACGTCGGTTTCATTTCCCAGAGCGGGGCCCTGGGTGAGGCGATCCTGGCGCACGCCAGCGAGAACAATCTGGGTGTTTCCATGTTCGCATCCATGGGCAACAAGGCCGACGTCTCCGGCAACGACCTTCTCGAGTACTGGGAACGCAATCCGGATGTGGAAGTGATCCTGATGTACCTGGAATCATTCGGGAATCCCAAACGCTTCACGTCGCTTGCCCGCCGCATTACCCGAAAGAAGCCGATCCTGACGGTGAAGGCCGGTCGAACGGCGGCAGGAGCCCTGGCAGCCACCTCCCATACCGGATCGATTGTCGGGAAGGACATCGCCACCACATCCCTTCTCGAACAGTGCGGCGTGATCCGGGTTTCATCTCTCGAAGAGATGTTCGTAAAAGCCTCCGCACTGGCGAATCAGCCGATCCCCGCCGGCGACCGGGTCGCCATCGTCACCAACGCCGGCGGACCCGGTATCCTTTGTACCGACTCGTTGATCGGCGCCGGAATCGAGATACCCGAGCTGAGCAAGCGGACCCGTTCGGCGATTGCGAAGGTTCTCCCTCCCGAAGCGTCCACCCGCAACCCTGTGGACATGATCGCCTCCGCAGACGCTTCCCGTTACAAGGCGGTGCTGGAAAAGGTCAAGAAGGACCCCAATGTGGACGCCATCGTTGCGATCTTCGTTTCGCCGATCATGATCGATGCTTACGAGGTCGCCAGGGCGATCGCCGAGGCGGCCGACGGCACCAAGCCGATTCTTTCGGTGTTCATGGGCAAGCAGCGATCCGATGAAGGAGCCGAACTGCTGCGGAGCCGCCGCGTTCCGGTATACCGCTTCCCCGAGGAAGCGGCCTCGGCCATGAGCGCCCTGACGACCTATCGCAAGCTGCGGGCGCGGCCCCAGGGGAAGATGGTCCGTTACAAGGTGGACCGACCTGCAGCGCAGAAGGTGATTGCCGCCGCTCGGAAGGCCGGGCGCAAGGAGCTGAAACCTGAAGAAGTCAGGAAGATCCTGACGGCCTATCGATTCCCCATGGCGCCCGCCAGAACGGTGGCGACCGCCGCCGAGGCGATCGAGGCCGCCATCGATCTCGGTTATCCGGTGGTTCTGAAAATCGAATCGGAGAAGATCTCACACAAAACCGATGTCGGTGGAGTAAAAGTCGACCTGCGGAATGCCGACGAGGTGGCGAATGCCTACAAAAAACTCGGCGCCCTGAAATCCGAAGACCCGGACCTGATGGTGACGGTGCAGCCGATGGTGCGGGGAGGTCAGGAGGTCATCCTGGGGATGACCCGGGATCCGCAGTTCGGGCCGTTGCTCATGTTCGGTCTGGGCGGAATCTTTGTTGAGATCATGAAGGATGTGGCGATCCGGATCCATCCGGTAACCGACGAGGGAGCCCGGCTCATGATCCGCAAAATCAAGGGTTACCCGCTGCTGGCGGGCCACCGCGGCGAGAAAGCGGTGAACATGCAACTCCTTGTGGAATCGCTGCTTCGCCTTTCCCAGATGGTGACCGACCTGGAGCCGGACCTTTCGGAGCTGGACCTGAACCCGTTTATCGTCACGCCGGACCGGAAGAAGTCTTTCATCGTGGACGCCCGGATCACACTGACCGATTCCTAGAGAGGGAACTCCAGGCCGTCCTCGGCGATGTGGAACCCCCGTCGCTCCACCTCGTCCCGGGCTTGGGGGTTCGGCCCCAGCACCGGATTGGAATGGTTCATGTGGGTAAACCAGACCTGCAGCCGGCCGGAATCCACCAGCGGCTGGAGCAGGTCCATAGTGGCGGTCATCAGGGGATGGCCGATCTCTTCCACCCGGCGGCCGGGCAGTTCGTCCGCCGAATAGAAGGTGGCGTCCAGGATCGCCACATCAACATCTTCGAGCAACCCGGTTACCGGGGGATCCCAATGATCCCAGGAATCGGTGTCGGGGGCGTAGAATACGGTGGAACGCTCACCACGGACCACGAAGCCGAAGGTGTCGGCGTATTCGTCCCGGTGGGGAACAGGCACGGCGATGACTTCGATCCCCGGCAACGGCTCGAACGGTTTCCACGGCTCCATCTTCCCGAGGACGATGTTGCCGATCCCCACCAGCTGGCTCCAGGGTCCGTTCTCCGTCAGGTAGGCGGCCATGGAGCTGCTGCACCAGACCGGCAGATCCTGCGTGTGCACCGCCTCGAACCCGAAAAACGCCAGGCCGGTGTAGTGTCCCAGATGGGCGTGGGTCAGCAGGACCCCGTCCACCGGGCTGCGGTCCACCCGGTCAGGCCGATCCGGATCGGCTGCCTGCAGTATTTCGAGCTGCTCGCGGATGTCCGGACCGGCGTCGACCAGGATCCGGGTCCCCGTGGACCGATCCACAATGGCGACGGATGCGATCAGCCTCGCGGCCGAGCGGTCCGACCGGGCCAGGACACAGCGTACGCAGGCACAGGCTGCGTGGGGAAAGCCACCGTCCTGGGCGGTTCCCAGAACCACCAGTTTTGGCCCCGGAACCGCCTGTCGCGGTGGTCCGTCAGGGTCATGACCGGCGCAGCCCCACAGCAGCGCCGATAGCACCAAAAGGCAAAATACCTTCCCGCCTTGCCATGAGCGACCGACGGTCTTAATAGAGGCGTGCATGCCGGATCCTCCTTCCCCGGGAATAATGTACTCCAGCATGTCCGTGTCCCGGAACGGAACTGAATTTCCGGTGATTGGAGGGCCGATGACGACGGAACCGGATTTCGTTCGAACCACAGTGCTGGCGGTACGGCATGGCGGCCGGGTGGCCATGGCCAGCGACGGGCAGGTCACCCTGGACAAGGCGGTGGTCAAGGATAGAGCCAAGAAGGTCCGCAGGTTGGGGAACGGCGACGTTCTGGCCGGGTTCGCCGGCGGGGCTGCCGATGCATTCGCCCTTCTGACCCGGTTCGAGGAAATGCTTTCGGCCCATAGCGGCAAGCTGGAGCGGGCGGCGGTGGAACTGGTGAAGGTCTGGCGAACCGATCGGGCGCTGCGCCAGCTTCAGGCGATGCTGGTCGTCGCGGACAAGGAGAAGACCCTGCTGCTGTCAGGCACCGGCGACCTGATCGAGCCGGACGACGGTATCATGGGGATCGGCAGCGGTTCGGTGCCGGCCATGGCCGCAGCCCGGGCCCTGGTGGCGCACACTTCCCTCACGGCCCGGGAGGTAGTGGAGGCCTCGATGGCCATCGCCGCGGGAATCGATATCTACACCAACAACCACCTGACCATCGAGGAGATTTGATCGTGGTGTTCTACATGCCCGGCAACGTGGCCGATTCGCCGGTAGCCGCCGGCGACCTGACTCCGAAACAGATTGTCTCGGAACTGGACCGCAACATCGTGGGGCAGGCCGGTGCGAAACGGGCCGTGGCCATCGCCCTCCGCAACCGTATCCGCCGTCAGAAGCTGGACCCGAAAATGGCCGCCGAAGTCATGCCCAAGAACATTTTGATGATCGGGGCCACCGGCGTCGGAAAGACCGAAATTGCCAGGCGGCTGGCCAGGCTGGCCGGCTCGCCGTTCCTGAAGGTGGAGGCATCCAAGTTCACCGAGGTCGGCTACGTCGGTCGGGATGTGGAGTCGATGGTCCGGGACCTGGTGGAGATCGCCATCGAGATGGTCCGGGTTGAGCGGGCGGAGCATGTCCGGGCCCAGGCGGTTCGGGCGGTTGAAAACCGCCTCATGGATCTGCTCCTGCCACCCCGGGTTCGGAAGGCCCAGCTGCACGACGCCGAGTCCCGGGTCCGAGAGGCCGAGGAACAGGAGTCCTGGGAGCGAAGCCGGGCCACGTTGCTGAAAAAGCTGGTAGCGGGGGAACTGGAAGCGCGGGTGGTGGAGATCGAGGTCCAGACCTCTTCCAGCGCCGCCTTCAAGATGTTCACTCCAGGCGGCATGGAAGAGATGGACATGAACCTGCGGGAAATGATGCCAGGCCTGTTCCAGGGCCAGAAGCGTGTCCGCAAGGCGACGGTGGCCGAGGCTCGTGAGATCCTGCAACGTGAGGAGGAGGAACGGCTCATCGATCCGGACCAGGTCTCCCGTGAGGCGATCCGCAGGGTGGAGTCTTCCGGTATCCTGTTCATCGATGAGTTGGACAAGGTCGCCGGCAGGGAGGGCGGGCACGGCCCCGACATCTCCCGTGAAGGTGTTCAGCGCGACCTGCTGCCGATTGTGGAAGGGACGTTGGTGAACACGAAGCACGGCATGATCCGGACCGAGCATATCCTGTTCATCGCCGCCGGCGCTTTCCACGTTTCCAAGCCGTCGGACCTGATTCCGGAACTGCAGGGCCGCTTCCCGATCCGGGTGGAACTTGAGACCCTGGGGCGGGAAGAGCTGTTTCGCATCCTGACCGAGCCGGAAAGCTCCCTGGTGAGGCAGTACATGGCGCTCATGGAGACGGAGGGCGTGAGGCTGGACTTCACGGAAGACGGCCTGCAGGCGGTGGCGGAAATCGCCGAGCAGGTCAACCAGAGCACCGAGAATATCGGGGCCAGGCGGCTTCACACCGTCATGGAGAGGATTCTGGAGGAGGTATCATTCGAAGGTGCCGAGCTCCCGTCTAAAACGGTTGTCATCGATAACCCCTTTGTCCGGGGTCGCCTTGCCGGTATCGTGGAGGACTCCGACCTGTCGAGGTACATCCTGTAGATGAGAGCGGTCGCCACAATCCTGCTGGCCTGCTGCCTGGTCCCGGTTGCCGGATGCGGCAAGCGTGGAGCGCCTTTGCCGCCGGAGCCCAGGGGGCCGTTCGCGCCGGAGGAGGTGGAGATCAGACAGATCGGCGCCGGTATCTTGGTTTCCTTCCAGGTGCCGGAGCCGCGGAACCGTGATAAGCCGTCGCAGCAGATCCACCGGGCGTTCCTGGTCAAGGTCGAGCAGGCCGAAACCGGTCAGGCGCCGGATGCCGACTCGTTCCGGCGCAGGGGAGATATGGCCGGAGTGATCGTTCTGGATGGCGCCGCGGAAAAGCGTCAGGCGTTCGTCGAGCCGGTAGGAGCTCCGGGGGCGGCGTCATTCCCGGTCCTGTGGTTCGGCGTCCGGGTGGAAGACCGCCGGGGTCGAAGTTCACCTCTCGTGGTTGCGGGCCGGATCATGCCGGTCCTGCCACTCCCGGTACCGCCGCGGCCCCGTGCCGAGATGTCTGCAACCGGAGTCCGGCTGCAATGGGATCCGTTGCCGCAGGACTCCGAGCTCCCAATAAATATTTACCGCACCGTGCTGGGCGGCGAGACCGAACGCAGGCCGGTGAACGCCACACCGGTCACCGGCCGGGACTACCTGGATTCCGGTGTGGCGGTGGGAACGACCTACAGCTATATCCTGCGGTCCGCCATGCCTGGAGAAGCATCGTACAAGGAAAGCGAATCCTCGGAAGCTGTGCAGGTGCACGCTGTGGACTTGTTTGCCCCGGAGCCGCCTACCCGACCGGTGGCGGTTCAGGAAGCCGCCACGGTGCGTTTGTTCTGGGACCCCAACGCGGAGAAGGATCTGTCAGGCTACCGGATTTACCGCAGCCGGGGTGAGGGGGAGTGGGCGGTCCTGCAGGTCGGACCGGTGAGCGGCACCTCGTGGGTGGACCGGGACGTTCATCCCGGCGAGAGGTACGCCTACCGGATCACAGCCCTGGATCAGGCTGCACCGGCCAACGAAAGCGGGTACTCGACAGTGGCGGAAATCCTGGTTGCCCTGGACCCGGACAGCCCGGACGGTGCAGGCCGTGACTGAACCGGTTCGGATCACCAAGATGACCGGGGCCGGAAACGATTTCATCGTGCTGGATGGTCCGGTTGCCGACGCGCTGGGTGACGGTTTGCCGGAATGGACCCGGGCGGTCTGCCGCCGCGGCGTAGCTGTCGGCGCCGACGGCGTGCTGGTGGTGCGGTCAATCGATCCCGGGTCTGTTTCCGTGGAATTCCGGAACCCGGACGGTTCCGCTGCTTTCTGCGGCAACGGAACCCGTTGCGCCGCAAGGTACGCCTTTTTGGCCGGTATGTCCGGACCGTCGGCGGTCCTGGTTACCGCCGCAGGGGAGGTGCCGTCGGAGGTGGAGCCGGGAGGCCGGGTCCGGCTGAGCCTGCCGCCTGTGGTGGATTGCGGCCCAAGGACCCTGGACGCAGGTGGGGAAAGCATCACCGGACGGTTCGTCATCGCCGGAGTGCCGCACTTCGTGGTCCAGGTTCCCGACGTGGCGGAGGGCCCCATGGAACGCTGGGGGCCGGCGGTCCGATCGCATCCCGAATTCGGCGAAACCGGGACCAATATGGATCTGATCTCCTTTACCGGGACCGGCGAGGTCCGTATTCGCACATGGGAGCGGGGCGTCGAAGGCGAGACCCTGGCCTGCGGCACCGGAGCCGTTGCGGCCGGCGCCACAATCGCTGCAGCAAGGGGCGGTGGCGAGGTCATCATTCGGCCCTGGAGCGGGTCGGCGCTTTCCGTTATCCTTGAAGGGGACCCGGCAGCACCCTCGGCGGTAATTCTGGCCGGGGACGCCAGGGTGGTTTTTCGAGGGGAGCTTGATCCGGAGGCGTTGGACGTTCCGGGACCAGACAGGACGGCATGAGCGATCAGACCGGACGGAAGGAAAAATCCCGGGTACGGGTGACGGTCGACTGGATAGTCGGTTGCACCCTGCTGCTGATCGGACTCCTCGGGTTCATCCTCCCGATCCTGCAGGGCTGGATTTTCATATTGGCCGGCCTGGCGGTACTCGGCAGCCACAGCCGAAGGATCGACCGCCTGAACCAGCGCATCCGGACCGGGTTGCACATGCTCCGCAAGCGTCTGTTCCGCAGTCGCAGGCCTTCCGCCCCTATTCCAGACCCTGTTCCCGGCGTTCCTTCCGTACCTCAATCACGAGTTGCTGCACCAGAAGAGGCAGGTTGGACGGCGCCGCCGCAGTGTTGAAGTAACGGTCGGTCTCCGCCCTGCCCAGGATCGCCGCCGGAATCTTCTCGGCCGGCACCTGCTCTCCCAGGCTTTCTTCGACCTGTTTCTTCAACCAGCGCAAAGCATCCCGTTGGTTCCTGACCCGGGTTGTGTCCACCGCTCCGCCACGTAGCGGAACGATCGTCTTGGGGTTGAGGGTCAGCAACTGGTTCAACTGGCTGATCCATGACCCCACACGGGCGTGCCCGGCGTACGGGTTGCGGTCGTTGATCACCAGGTCGCCTACTGCCACGACCTCCGCCCGGGGTTCGTATACCAGCAGGTCCCCCGGGGAGTGGGTGTGGGGGATCGGGAGGAGAACCACCGGGTGCAGCGGATCTTCCAGACGGGTCCTCCCCATGAGGGTCAACGTCGCGACAGGCCGCCTCTGGGGCTCGGGACCCCCCTCCTGTGACCCGGGCGGCTCCGGGATGCCACGGTAGGCGCGCCATTCCGACTGGTAACCGAATGCCGGGTCGGCGACGGCGTCCCGGTATCCCCGGCTGGCGATCCGCAGAACTTCAGGCGGGAATGCATCGGACCCTCCCGACGCTTCAACGTGAGGATGGGAAAAAACCAGGTAGCGCACAGGCGCCGCGCTCACACCGCGGATGGCGGCCAGCAGGTCCAGGGCCGCTTCCTTCGTCGGCTGTGCGTCCACAACCAGGAGCCCGTCCCGACGCTCGATGACCAGAGAGTTCGTGTGCCGGCCGGTCGCTCGATCCGGCCGGAACAGGTGTATGCCCCGGCTGATGGTCTGTACTTGAAAGACCGTGGCGTCCCCGGTCGCGATCTGTTCCTGGGCAGCCGCAGGAACGACGGCTGCCAGGACCACCAGGATAAAACCGGCGGTTCGTCCGCGCAGGCTCATCCCGCTCTCTCGGCGAACAGCGTGGCGTCACCGGCTCCCAGGACCTGG
>CALZKF010000115.1 GCA_945787955.1 uncultured Acidobacteriota bacterium
CCACCTCCCGGGCCTCGTCCTCGATCTTCCGGGCGATGCTGGCTCCATTGCGGCGGGCTTCTTCCCGGATCCCTTCCAGCAGTTCCTCCCGGGCTTCATTGGCGGTGAGGCCGGCCACCCGTTCCAGGTCCCGCACTGCCTGCTGGTGCGCCGTTGTCGCCGACTCCTCCAGTTCCCGGGCCCGGTTGCGGCGCTTTTCGGCCTTCTGCAGCGATTCTTCCAGCTTCTTGCGGTCCCGATCCAGGACGGCCTGGCCTTCCCGGAGCTTGAGTTTGGCTTTATCCAGGCTGGTTTCCCGGTTGTCCAGGTCCTGTTCCCGTCGATCCAGCTCGTCTTCGAGGGAGATTGCCTTTTCCTGGGCCGCGACCAGGATCTCCTGCTCCCGTTCCATCGCCCGCTCCCGGGCTTCCGCAAGGATCGACTCGGCTTCATCAGCCGCCGCCGCCGCCTGCCGGCGGGAGGCTCCCAGGCTGAGGTAGAAAATCAACCCGCCGGTCAGAATCCCCAGGACCAGCGGAATGAGGAAGGCGGTCCACATGTTCACGGCCTTTATCTCCAGCGATCCCCGGAGCCGGGACCGCGCATAAACGACAGCCGCTATCGCAAGGCAGATTGTAGAGGAGGTGGGGGAGTGAAACCCCCGCGCAGGGCGTGTGGACCGACCGGTTGAACCTGGGTCACCAGGTGGGGTGCCTCGGGCCCGCTTCAGGCTTCCCCGCAAGGGGCATGCACACCACGGAACTTCCTCGGTACCCCTAGGACGAAAGTAGGCTCAAGTGACACGATCCATCACGCACCCCGCAGGGATCCGTGGTTTCTCATCCGGTGGAGTCAGGCGCCAGGATCTCATCAAGCCGGGCGGTCATTTCACCGATCCGCGCCAGCTCCTCGGTCGAAATCCTGCCTACTTTGACCTCGCCGCCCTGTATGCCGTCATCGGCCAGATTCAGGGCGGCCAGGATCGCCACCTTTAACGTATCGGCCGTTCCGGTGGTGCGGGCTACCTCTCTCATTTTCTCGTCCACTCTCGTGGCGAGCAGAGAGAGATACTCGGGGTCGCCGTGTCCCCTTAAATGGTACGTTCTGCCGAAAATCGTAACCGGCGTCGAACCCGCATCAATCGATTTGGAATCGGCCAACGAGAGTCTCCTTCTTCCGTTCCCAGGTTCCGTTAACTTTTTTTCAGTCGGTTTTAAGCGCTCTGATCGCCTCTTCAATCATGCCGTCGATCTCAAAAGCTTTCCGGTTCCAGCTTTCTCCGGAATACTCACTCGACAGCGTTGTCTTGTTGTTCTCAACCTCGGCGGCCTGCTCCCTGAGCTTGTCAAGCTCACCACAGAGCCGCGCCCGCTCATCCACCAGGGTTCGGATCTTGTCCACCGCCTGGCTGACTCGTTCCTCCAATAGTTTGATTTTGGCGTCCATCGAGTGTCAATCCGTTCAGGTCGTTCAGGCCCGGAGTTTCACCGGAAGATCGGATGATTCCAGGGCCTCGATCAGGTCCATGCGGTACCGTTCGGTCTCCTCATCGGTGAGGGTACGATCGTACGGCTCAAGAATAACACGGATAGTCATCCCTGTTTCGCCCTCGGCGACGTGAGAACCGACATATCGGTCCACCGCCTCGAAAGTGGCGGTCGCCGGCGCCGGCCGGGACGCCAGCAGATCCACCACCTGGCGATACCCTGTACCTGCACCCAGGACCAGTGAGAGATCCCGGGAAACGGCCGGTACCTTCGGTATCGGGCGGTACTCGAACTGCCGGGGCCCGGCTGCCAGCACCGCGTCCAGATCGATCTCCCCGAGGAATAGCTCCTGGGGGAGGTCAAAACGGGCCAGAAGCTCCGGATGGAGCCTGCCGGCCCAGGCCAGTTCGCGGTTATCCGCCGATCTCCAGGAAACCGCATATCCCGGATGGAAGCAGGTCAGGGTGGAACGCTCCTCCCTGAATTCGAGGCCGGGCTGGAGATGGGACAGGGCGCCGGATACCGCACCGGACAGATCGACCAGGTCCACGGCGCGGTCATCCCGGCTCCAGTGCCTCGGCTCCGCCAGCCCGGACCAGGCCAGCCCGGCTCGCAGCGGCTCGTCGGGCCGGCTGCCGGCGGCTGCGGTCGGCAGGAACACCCTGCCGATCTCGAACAACCGGACATCCCGGTTGCCCCGCCTCAGGTTCAGATCGACCGACTGCAGCAGACCGGGGAGGATCGAACGGCGCAGGAACGCCAGCTGCTCGGCGATCGGATTGGATAGCGCCACCGGCGGCAGGGTCCCATCGGGAACCCATACCCGGTCGCCTCCCTCCGGCAGCATGGAATAATTGAATGCCTCATGGAAACCGAGACCGGCCAGGATGTTCCGGGCCCTCTCCGCCAGGGGATGAACCGTCTCATCCTCGCTGGGGGCCACCGTCAGCGGCAGGGTCGAGGGCAGACGGTCCAGACCCAGGTGCCGGGCGACCTCTTCCACCAGGTCGGCTTCGTAGGCCAGGTCCACACGATAGGACGGCACCAGCACCCGGACCCGGCCGGCAGCGCCATCCTCCGGCGCCAGTTGCAGCGCGGACAGCGCTTCCCGGATCGCCTCGCGGCCGGGATCGTAACCCAGCAGCCGCTCCACCCGCTGGTAACGCAGTTCCAGGGTTTTCCGGGTCCAAGGCGCCGGGTGGCAGTCCACCATGCCGGGGACCGCTCTGCCGCCGGCCAGCTCTTCGAGAAGGTGTACCGCAAGTCCCTGGGCTGCCAGAACGCCGTCCGGATCCATACCACGCTCGAAACGATGGCTGGCGTCGGTGGATAGCCCCAGGCGCCGGGCGGTCCGGCGGATCGATAGCGGGGAGAACCAGGCTGCCTCGATCAGGACGTCGGTGGTGTCGACGCCGATTTCCGAGTCGGCGCCGCCCATGACCCCTGCCAGTGCCACCGGTCCCTCATCGTCGGCGATCACAAGCATGTCCGGCTCCAGCCTGCGCTCCAACTGGTCCAGGGTGGTGAACGGCGTTGCTTGTCCGGCGGCGCGGACCACGATCCGGCCCTGGTTCACCAGGCGGTAGTCGAAAGTGTGGATCGGATGCCCGGTTTCGAGGAGAACGATGTTGGAGATATCGACGACATTGTTGATCGGCCTCAGGCCGCAGGCAATGAGACGGTCGGCGATCGGTTGGGGGGACGGGCCGATGGTCACCTCCCGGACAAGCCTGGCGGTGTACCGGGCGCACAGCTCGGGATCCTCGATAGTCACCGAGACCAGCCGATCCAGTTCGTCGGACGGTGCTGCCGTCTCCTGCAGATTCCGGGGCGGCGCCAGTTCAGCGCCGAAGGCGGCGGCGATTTCCCGTGCGATGCCGTAGTGCCCCAGGCAGTCCGGCCGGTTGGCCGGGATGTCGATGTCCAGGACCACGTCCCCGGCAGCTGTTGCACGGTCCACCCCGTCGACGGTCAGCCCCCTGGCGGTAAGCGCCGCGGCCACCTGTTCCGGGGTGGCGTCCACCGGGCAAAGTTCCCGGAGCCAGTTGGTTGAAACCAGCATACCGGTCTCCTAGAGTGGGAACTGCCTCAGAAAGCGGGTGTCGTTTTCCATGAGAAGGCGCAGATCGTCGATGCCGTATTTCATCATGGCGATGCGGTCGATCCCCAGGCCGAAGGCGAACCCGGTGTAAAGTTCCGGATCGACCCCGGCCGCTTCAAACACCGCCGGGTGCACCATGCCGGCGCCTCCCAGTTCGATCCAGCCCGATTGCTTGCAGATCCGGCAGCCGTCGCCGGCGCAGACCTGGCAGCTGATGTCGTATTCGCACCCCGGTTCCACGAACGGAAAGTAGGCCGGCCGCAGCCGGGTCCGGACCCGGCCGCCGAAATACCGCTTCCAGACCACGTCCATGGTGCCCTTGAGGTCGCCCATGGTGATCCCTTCATCGACAACCAGCGCCTCGATCTGGTGGAACATCGGCAAGTGGGTGGCGTCCCAGTCCCGGCGGTAGACCCGGCCGGGGCAGATCATTTTGAGCGGCGGCTTGCGGTTCTGCATGGTCCGGATCTGCACCGGCGAGGTGTGGGTCCGCAGCAGCAGCCCGCCGTCAAGGTAGAACGTATCGGCTCCGTCCCGGGCCGGGTGTTCCGGCGGCATGTTCAGCGCCTGGAAATTGTAGAAGTCGTCCTCCACTTCCGGGCCGCTCTCCACCGTGTACCCCAGCCCCCTGAAGATCGATTCCAACTCCCGCCGGGCGTGGGTGGTGGGGTGGACCGTGCCTGTCCAGGGCATCCTGGGAGGCAAAGTGACATCCAGCCGTTCCTGTGCCAGCCTGGCGGTGCGCCGGGCGTTACCGGCCTGATCAGCCGCATTCTGCAGGCTGGCGGCGACCTTCTGTTTCAGGATGTTGATCGCCTTGCCGGCGGCCGGGCGCTCCTCTTTGGAGAGAGTGCCCAGCTTCTTCATGAGCCCGGTCAATTCGGCCTTGCGTCCGAGATAGCGCACACGGATCGCCTCTACGGCGTCCGGATCCGAACCGGCTTCGTCAAGCGCCTGGTTGAATTCGCGCTCGATCCTCAGAAGGTCGTCGAGCACGGCGCCCGGTCAGGCGCCGGCAATTGCGGCGTTGGCCGCACCGACTATCTGTCCGAACGCTTTCGGATCGGCCACGGCGATGTCGGCCAGCGTCTTGCGGTCCAGGTTCACCCCGGCGACCTTGAGACCGTGCATCAGCCGCGAGTAGGAGATGTCATGGATGCGTGCCGCGGCGTTGATCCGGACGATCCACAACCGGCGGAACTGCCGCTTCTTCTGCCTGCGGTCCCGGTAGGCGAACGCCAGGGAGCGCTGGACCTGTTCCTTGGCGATCCGGTACAGCTTGGACTTGGCCAGGTAATAGCCTTTGGCCCTGCGCAGGATCTTCTTGCGCTTGAGCCGCCTCCTGTTTCCTCGTTTAACTCTGGGCATCGCTCTTCTCCTTGCCGTCGGACCTTAAACCGGCCCGCTCGGCGGGATCCCCGTTCCCGAAATACCGTTGTAAGTGAGCTACCGGCTGCCGTAAGGCAGCATGTGCTCGACCTTTTTCTGATCCTGTTTGGAGATCAGGGTCGGCGTATCGAGAGCGCGTTTCCGCTTGGTGGTTTTCTTGGTGAGGATATGGCTTTTGAAAGCCTTACCCCGCTTGAATTTCCCGGTGGCGGTGGATTTGAATCGCTTGGCCGCGCCACGGTGTGTTTTAAGTTTCGGCATTATTCGCTCCGTCTCGCGGCGACGTTCGCCACCGCATTCTCAATGAATTCGTCCAGCGTGGAGGTTCCCAAGTCCCCATCCTTGCGGGATCGGACCGTAATACTACCGGATTCGGCCTCCTTGTCGCCAACTACCAGCATGAATGGGATCTTTTCCAGCTGGGCCTCCCGGATCTTGGCTCCGATTTTCTCGTTGCGGCGGTCCACCGTGACACGCAGGCCGGCAGCAGCCATGCTTGTTCGGAGTTGTTCGGCATAGTCCATGGTGCGGTCGGTGATCGGCAGCACCCGGGCCTGCTCCGGGGCCAGCCAGAGCGGGAAGGCGCCGCCGCAATGCTCGATCAGGAGGCCGATGAACCGCTCCAGGGAGCCGAGCATCGCCCGGTGGATCATGACCGGTCGTTTCTCGCTGTTGTCGGCGTCGATGTATTTCAGGCCGAACCGTTCCGGCAGGACGTAATCCAACTGGATGGTTCCTATCTGATGTTCCCGCCTCAGGGCGTCCCGGACGATGAAATCGATCTTGGGACCGTAAAACGCCCCGTCGCCCTCGTTGACGGTGAACGGGTGGCCATAGGTCTTGAGGGCGGCCTTCAGCGCCGCTTCAGACCGGTCCCATAACGAGTCGTCGCCGGCCTTTTTCTCCGGACGGGTGGACAGGAAGATCCTTACGTCCAGGCCGAAAACCGCGTAGCTCTCCAGGTACATCCGGGTCAGGTTGCCGACCTCGTCATGAACCTGGTCCTCGGTGCAGAAGATGTGGCCGTCGTCCTGGCAGAAGGTCCGGACCCGGGTCAGGCCGGCGGTGGCGCCGGAAAGTTCGTAACGGTGCAGACGGCCGAAATCGGCCATCCGTATCGGCAACTGGCGATAGGAGTGCCGTCCTTCGCCGTAGATCAGGCAGTGCGACGGGCAGTTCATCGGTTTGACGGCGTACTCCCGGTCGTCCACCTCGGTGAAATACATGACATCCCGGTAATGCTCGTAATGCCCGGATGTCTTCCAGAGGGAGGAATCGAATATCTGGGGTGTGATGACCTCGTCGTATCCGTACACCTGGTACAGCCCGCGGACGTAGTCCACCAGCCGGTTGTACAGGCCGGCGCCCTTGGGGTGGAAGAACGGGCTGGCCGGGGCTTCCGGGTGGAAGGAGAACAGTTTCAGTTCCTTGCCCAGCTTGCGGTGATCCCGTTTGCGCGCCTCTTCCAGGAGAGCCAGGTGCTCCTTGAGCTCTTGCTTGTCGAAGAAGGCGGTTCCGTAGATCCGCTGGAGCATCTTGTTTTTCTCGTCGCCCAGCCAGTACGCGCCGGCCACCGAAAGCAGCTTGAACACGCCCAGACGGCCGGTGGACGGCAGGTGCGGCCCGAGACAGAAGTCGGTCCACTCGCCCTGGCGGTAGATGGTGACGGTTTCGCCCCCTTTGGTGGTGGCGAAGTGCACCTTGTACGGCTCTTCTTCATTTTCAAAGAACCGGATCGCCTCGTCCCGGGGGAGTTCCAGCCGTTCGATGGCCAGGTTTCGCTTGCGGATCTCCTTCACCCGGGCCTCGATGGCGGCCAGGTCCTTGTCGGTGAACGGCTCCTCCCGGTCGAAGTCGTAGTAGAAGCCGTCGTCGATGACCGGCCCCTGGGCGATCCTCGTGCCGGGAAACAGTTCCTGCACCGCCTGGGCGGTGGCGTGGGCGGTGGAATGGCGGAGCACCTCCAGCGCTTCTTCGTCACGGAGGGTGACGATGGCCAGGCTGCAGTCCACGGTCAGGGGGCGGGTCAGGTCCCGGAGTTCCCCGTCCACCCGGGCGGCCACGGCGGCCCGGGCCAGGCCGGCGCCGATCCCTTCGGCGATGGCCAGGGGAGTGGTACCCGCCGGTACCGATTTTTCGGTGCCGTCCGGCAGCATTACCTTCAACGTTTCCGCTCCGACAGTCATAGAAACACCATTCCCGGCCGCTGCGGGATGCAACGCTGGTAGGCGCGGGCGGTTTCGAACCGCCGACTTCTACCATGTCAAGGTAGCGCTCTACCACTGAGCTACGCGCCTGAATCTCTGCGAACGACCGGAAGAAATATCACAGGGCCTGTAAGGTGTCAACGAACGGGCCCCGGTAAGACTGTTCCTAAGTGATTAATTATAAAGAACTTGAATATCTGCGACGGTTTCTGTATCATACGCGATTCTGTGCAGGCCGCTGCCGATTCCCAGGTGGCCGGGGAGAAATCCGGACTTGCTCCGATTCGAATTCGACGATGTGAGACTGACGGTGCTGCCGACCGGATCCCTGCGCCTGGACGGCGGAGCGATGTTCGGGGTGGTTCCCAAGCCGTTATGGGAGCGGGAACACCGTGCCGACGACCGCAACCGCATCCTCCTGGCCATGAACGTCCTGCTGGTCGAGGATGGCCACCGCAAGATTCTCATAGACACCGGGGCCGGGGAAAAATGGGACGCCAAGCAGCGGGATATTTTCGCACTCCGGACCTCCCCGGCGAAAGACTGGCTACAGCCGGCCGGTCTCACCCCGTCGGATATCGACATGGTGGTCTGCTCCCATCTGCACTTCGACCACGCCGGCGGCAACACGGTCCGGCAGGATGAAAGAGCCGCCATTGCGGCTTTTCCCAACGCGGTCTACGTCGTGCAGCAAGGCGAACTGGCACTGGCCCGATCAGGGAACGAGCGCACCCGGGCCTCCTACATGCCGGAGAATTACGAACCGCTGGTGGCCGATGGCCGTGTGCGGCTGGTGAACGGCGACACCGCCCTCACCGGAGCGGTCGGCCTGCGACTGGCCCCCGGGCATACCCCCCATATGCAGGTAGCCCTGGTCCGGGCCGGAGGTGGAATCTTCGCCTACCTGGCCGACCTGGTCCCTACCGCCAGCCATGTACGGGCGCCGTACATCATGGGCTATGACCTGGAGCCGATGGCGACCCTGGCCACCAAGAAGGCGCTCCTGGCCGAGGCGGCCCGGAACGACTGGCGCCTGGTATTCGAACACGACCCGGTCCTGCCGGCAGGCAGGCTGGTTGAAGAAAACGGCCGCCTCAAGGCGGCAGCTGTGGAATCGGAGTAGGCGACGTGGAATCGATCCTCGCTCTTGAAGACGGCCGGGTGTTCCGGGGCCGGGCGTTCGGCGCCCAGGCGGAACAGTCCGGCGAGGTTGTGTTCAACACCTCCATGACCGGCTATCAGGAGATCCTGACCGACCCGTCATACCGGGGCCAGATCGTGGTGATGACCTACCCGGAGATCGGTAACTACGGCACCAACTCCGATGACTGCGAATCGGACCGGCCTCAGGCCGGCGGCATGGTGGTGCGGGAGGTCAGCCAGTTCCCTTCCAGTTGGAGGGCGAATCAGAGCCTGCACATGTACCTGAGCAACATGGGCGTTCCGGGTATTTCCGAGGTCGACACCCGGGCGATTACGAAGCATATCCGTTGTGCCGGGACCATGCGGGGGGTGTTGTCTTCGGTGGACCGTGACGTGGCGTCTCTGGTCCGCAAGGCCCGGTCGACGCCGATGCTGAAGGACGTAGACCTGGTGGCGGAGGTGACATCCCCGTCCAATCGAACCTGGACCGCTACCCGCCCGAAACGCTGGCGGACTGAAGCTTTCGCCGTTGACGGCCCGCGGTATAAATGCGTCGCCTTTGATTTCGGTTCGAAACGGAACATCCTGAATCTCCTGGTGGAGGTCGGCTTCGATGTGACGGTGGTGCCGGCATCCTGCACCGCCGACGAGGTCCTGGAACTTGCACCGGACGCCATCTTCCTCTCCAACGGTCCCGGCGACCCGGAGGTGCCGGCGTACGCCATCGCCACCGTCGGTCGCCTGATCGGCCGCAAGCCGATGTTCGGCATCTGTCTCGGACACCAGATCGCCGCTCTGGCTTTAGGTGCCAAAACCTTCAAATTGAAATTCGGTCACAGGGGTGCGAATCACCCTGTGATGGACCTCTCCACCCGCAAGGTGGAGATCACCTCCCAGAACCACGGTTACGCCGTGGACCCGGACACCCTTCCTCAGGGCTCCGAAGTTACCCATGTCAACCTCAACGACCGGACTTGCGAAGGGTTTGTCCTGGCCGAGTCCCGCCTGATGGCTGTGCAATACCACCCGGAGGCTTCTCCGGGACCCCACGATTCCATGGGCCTGTTCCACAGGTTCCGGTCCATGGTTGCGGAGGCGAGCCGATGACCGACTGGAAATCCTCCCTGCGATCCGACCCGATGCCCTGGCTTCTGGAGAACGGCTGTCCGGCGATCCGGTACCGGGTGCTCACCGAACTGCTGGAACTGGGCCGGGACAACCTGGAAGTCCAGAAAACCCGCCAGGAGA
>CALZKF010000116.1 GCA_945787955.1 uncultured Acidobacteriota bacterium
CCGGAGCGGCGTCCAGGCGGCCCGGGCCGGCCGGCAGGCGGCGGATTCGGACCGGGAGCGGACCCGACAGGAAGTGGTGCATCAGGTGCTGGACGCCTACACCGGAGCCGTACTGGCACAGCGCAATCTGGAGGTGGCCGGGGAGTCTCTGAAAACATCGCAGGCCCACGTCGGCCTGGTGGCGGACATGCACCGGGCCGGGCTGGTGGTGGAATCGGACCTGTTGCAGGTCCAGGTCAGGAATATCGAAATCGAGGAGATGGTCATCCGCGCCGAAAGCGCCGCCGCGGTTTCCATGGCCGGCCTCAACATGGTGATGGGTGAGCCGCTGGGCCAGGTCTACGACCTTTCCGCCCTGTGTGACGCCGGTACGTGTGATGTGAACGATGAAGGCGTTCTGGAGTCCCTCCTGGATGAAGCCCGGCTCAACCGGCCGGATCTGAAAGCTTCGGCTCTCAAGGCGGATGCCGCATCCCTGATGATCCGCCAGGCCCGCTCCGGCAAACGGCCGGAGGTCGGAGTCAGCGGGATCTACGAAGCGAACGCCGAAGATTTTATCGCAGCCGACGGAACCAACTGGTCGGTGATGGCCCACGCCCGGTTTCGTCTGTTCGACGGCAGGGAAGCGAGAGCGAAGGTGGCCCGCAGCGAGGCGGAACATCGCATGGCCCTGGGCGCCTCGGAACTTCTTGATCAGTCGGTGGAACTGGAAGTTCGCACCGCGTTCCACGAACTGAGAGCAGCGCGGAAGCGGCTGGAGCAGAGCGGTCTTGCGGTGAGATTGGCCGGCAACAGCCTTGCCATGGTTGAGGATCGCTACAAGGAAGGGTTGACCACCCTGGTGGAACTGATGGAGTCGGAGACGGCATTGATCTCCGCACGGACCCGTGAAGTGCAGGCCAGGAGAGATCTTCTCCTGGCGGACGCCACACTGAAGCTGGCGATCGGAAGGTTGTGATGATGAAGACGAAGATCGCAATGGGAGCCCTGGTCATGACGGCAGCGGTTGCCGCCTACGGTTGCGGCGGCACCCACGAGCCTGCGGAGACCGGTAACGGCGCCACAGCCACGGTGGAGGCGGAGGTAGCCGTTGCAGAGACCGGTCCGGTTACGTCCCGGTTCGAGGTCACCGGATCGGCGGAAGCATGGCGGAAGGTCGGACCGGGGACCAAGCTCCCGGGCCGCATCGCCGAAGTGCCTGTCCGTGAAGGTGACCGGGTGCGCAAGGGCCAGGTGCTGGCAAGGCTGGACAGCCGTGATCTCGAAGCGGCGGTGGCCCAGGCCCGGGCCGCCGTGGCCATGGCCGAGGCGAATCACGAAAACGCCCGGGTGCACCATGAACGGCTCCTCGACCTGCATTCACGAGGGTCGGTCACCGACAAGAACCTGGAAGATGGCACTGCCGGCGCACGAGTTGCGGCAGCGGCGGTGGACCAGGCCAGGGCCAATCTTTCTGTTGCGGAAGTCAACCTCGATTACGCCGTTGTCCGCAGCCCGATCGCAGGATGGGTCACCGCCCGGCTGGTGGAAGCCGGGAACATGGCTGCGCCGGGTGCGCCGATGTTCCAGGTGGAAGATCTGTCCAGGATCAAGGTCACCATGCAGGTGCCGGAAGGGGATGTGGTCGGTATCGCAGCCGGTGATCCGGTGGAGATCCGGATCGATGTCCTGGACCGCGACCTGGAAGCCACGGTAGACCGGGTGGTCCCCACCGGGGATCCGGCCAGCCGGACCTACCAGGTCCAGGTGGTTGTGGATAACGGTTCCGGGGAGATCAAGTCCGGGATGTTCGTGAGGACGAAGTTTCGCGGGGAGAGCCGTGACGCCCTCCTGATCCCGGCGACCGCCATCGTGAACCGGGGCCAGCTCACAGGGTTGTTCATTGTGGGCGAGAACGGACTGGCCCGGCTGCGCTGGGTGCGCGCCGGCCGCCTCGACGCCGGCGGAGGGAGCGTTGAGATATTATCCGGACTGTCCGATGGCGAACGGTACGTGCCGCTGCCTCCGCCGGGACTGGTGGACGGCGCCAGGGTGCAGGAGCGATAGCGATGACCTCCTCCATGGGACCGGCCGGACGGATCGCCCATTTCTTCATCGAGTCCAAGCTGACCCCCTTGATCGTCGTCGCCGCGATGATCCTGGGTGTGTTCGCGGTCATGAACACCCCGCGGGAGGAGGAACCCCAGATCGTGGTTCCGATGGTGGACCTGTTCGTCGGCATGCCCGGCGCTTCTCCTGAGGAAGTGGAGAGCCGGATCACCATCCCCCTGGAAAAGAAGATGTGGGAGATCCCGGGGGTCGAGTATGTCTACTCCGCCTCCATGCCGGGGGTGAGTATGATCACCGTCCGGTTCCTGGTGGGGGAGGACCAGGAACGATCCCTGGTGAAGTTGTACGACAAGCTTGCCGGCAACATGAATCAGATGCCGGCCGGGGCGACTCCGCCCCTGGTGAAACTCAGGACCATTGACGATGTCCCGGTCCTGGCCCTGACTTTGTGGGGTCAAAACTACGACAGCTTCCAGCTCCGGCAGATCGCCGCCGAGCTGGCGAAGGAAATCTCCAAGCTGACCGACGTGTCCGACATCCGGCTCACCGGCGGGCAACGCAGGCAGGTTCAGGTTCTCCTGGATCCGACCCGGATGGCCGGGTTCGGTATCGACCCTGGGGCGATTGCTCTCGCCCTGACCGTCCAGAACGCAACCATGCCGGCCGGCGCACTCGAAGAAGGGAACCGGGAACTGCTGGTGGAGACCGGCGCGTTCCTCGCCGATGTGAAATCGGTTCGGGAGATCGTGGTCGGTGTCCATGGCGGCAGGCCGGTCTACCTGACCGATGTTGCCGAAGTCAGGGACGGGCCGGAAGAGGCGTCGACTTACGTCATGTTCATGCCGGGGCCGGCCGCCGGCGCCCGGGGTATCGAGGTCCAGGCCGGGCGGGACCTGATGACATCGGCTGTGACCATCGCCGTCTCCAAGCGCAAGGGCTCCGACGCCGAGCAGGTCGTGCAACGGGCGATGCAACGTGTGGAGGACATGCAGGAGCGGCTGATCCCGTCCGACGTGCAGGTCACAGTCACAAGGGACTACGGTGCGACCTCGGCGGAGAAGGCCAGGGAACTGCTGACCCACCTGATCCTGGCGATCCTGACGGTGACGCTGGTCATCGCCCTGTTCCTCGGTTGGCGAGGCGGCCTGGTGGTGTTCGTCTCGGTGCCGGTCACTTTCGCCCTGACCTTGTTCGTGTATTACCTGTTTGATTTCACCCTGAACCGGGTGACCCTTTTCGCGCTGATCTTCGTCACCGGCATCGTAGTGGACGATTCCATTATCGTGGTGGAAAACATCGTCCGGCATTTCGCCATGAAGAAGAGGAGCGCTCTCGATGCAGCGGTATTCGCGGTGAGCGAAGTCGGGAACCCGACGATCCTGGCCACTTTCACCGTAATCGCCGCGGTGCTTCCGCTGGCGTTCGTGAGAGGGCTGATGGGGCCGTACATGCTGCCGATGCCGATCGGTGCATCCCTGGCGATGATGTTCTCCCTGGGAATCGCCCTCTCCGCCGCGCCCTGGCTGGCCTACCGCCTGTTGAAAGGCGGCCATGCTCACGGTCTGGAAGCTGAAGGGGACGCTCTGCAAAAGACCTGGATCTACCGGATCTACCACAAGGTCCTGGTGCCGATGGTGGTTGCGCCGTGGAAGGGGATGCTGTTCCTGGGCGCCGTCACCGTCCTGCTGGTGCTGTCGATCCTGATGGTCCCTGCGAAGATGGTCACCGTCAAGATGCTGCCGTTCGACAACAAGAGCGAACTGCAGATCGTCATCGACATGCCGGAAGGGACCGCCCTCGAGCGGACCACAGCGGTTGCCCAGGAGATCGGCGAATTTCTCCGCACGGTGCCGGAAGTGACCGATCTCCAGATATACGCCGGCGCATCGGCGCCGTACAACTTCAACGGACTGGTGCGGCACTACGATCTGCGGCAGGGTGCCAACGTGGCCGACCTGCAGGTCAACCTGTTGCCGAAACATGACCGGGACGATCAGAGCCACCCGATCGCCAAACGGATTCGGCCCGGGATTGTCGAAATCGGGGACCGCTACGGCGCCGCGGTGAAGGTGCTGGAGATCCCGCCGGGACCACCGGTCCTTTCAACCCTGGTGGCGGAAGTGTACGGCCCGGATCAGGAAAGCCGGATCGCTACGGCTGGTGAGATCCTGAACATATTCAAGACCACCGAAGGTGTGGTGGATGTGGACTGGTACGTGGAGGAACGGCAGCCGAAGACCGTGTTCGAAGTCGATCGTGAGAAAGCGGCGCTCCATGGAGTCGCGGCGGCGCAGGTTGCCAGAACCTTGCGGCTGGCCCTGGACGGGGAGCAGGCCGGTGTGCTTCACGATGCTGCCGCCGCCGAGCCTGTGAGCATTCAGCTCCGGATGCCCCGTGCCGACCGCTCATCGGTGGAGGGGCTTCAGACGGTGCGGGTGGCGTCCCGGAGCGGCGCCCTGGTGCCTCTTTCAGAACTGGTGACCGTCCACGAGACCGAACAGCCGGTCAGCCGCCATCGCAAGAACCTGCGCCCGGTGGCCTATGTCACCGGTGACGTCGCCGGCACCGAGGAGAGCCCGGTATACGCCATCATGGCCCTGGCGGAGAAAATCGAAAAACTGCAGGGCCCCACCGGCACCACGGTGGAGCAGTATTACACCGATGCGCCTCCCACCGATGAAACGGTCGCCATGAAGTGGGACGGGGAGTGGCACATCACCTACGAGGTCTTCCGTGACATGGGCGCCGCCTTCGGCGTGGTCATGATCCTGATCTACATGCTGATCATCGCCTGGTTCAAGTCGTTCAAGGTGCCGCTGGTGATGATGATCTCCATCCCGCTGTCCCTGGTCGGGGTACTGCCGGGGCACTGGATATTCGGGGCGTTCTTCACCGCCACCTCCATGATCGGCTTCATCGCCCTGGCGGGAATAATGGTGCGGAACGCCGTGTTGTTGATTGACTTCGTACACCTCTCGCTGGCCGAAGGAAAGAGCCTGGGCGAAGCGGTGGTCGAGGCAGGGGCGGTACGTTTCCGCCCGATCCTGCTCACCGCCGGTACGGTGGTGGCCGGAGCGGTTGTGATTCTGTTCGATCCGATTTTCCAGGGGCTGGCGATCGCCCTGATGGGAGGCGCCATCGCCTCCACGGTGCTGACCCTGGTGGTGGTGCCGCTGGTGTACTACATGGTGGAGCGCGGGAATCACGATGCTCCGTTGCCGACGGAATGGCTCGTAAAGAAGGAAGGCAAACAATGAATGACTTTTTCCTGATCCTGGCGATCGTGGCAGGCTATGTCGTGCTGCAGCGCTGGATCCTGCCCCGAATGGGCGTGCAGACGTGAATGTCCGGAGCCTGTGACGTTCCCGTGCGGGACGATGAGATTGATCCTCAAGAGAAGTCCGACTCATGAAACACGCCGGCGTGGTGTCGTACCGGTCCGGGGCCGACGCTCAGACGAACTGCCGCACATAACTTTTGTAGATACTGGGTGGGGACAGCAGATGGATGCCCATACCGGCCTCGAGGCTGCGGGCGGGGTCCGGGGCCGCCCTCTTCCAGGTGACCCGGCCTCGCAGGGGAAGCGACAGCGCACCCATAACGAGGCGGAGCCTGATCGTGGATCCAGGTTCAGGTGGAGTCTCGGTGGCCACGAACATGCCGGTGGCGGAAACGTTCAGGGAGGCGCCGGGATTGGACGGAGTTCCCTCACCCCAGACTACCGGGATGCTCCTGGTTACACGGGCCGGTTGATCCGGGGCCGAGTCTCCGGCCGGCTCCTCACCCCTTCTGGCGTAACCTTTCCGCCTGCAGAAATCGGTCAGGAAGCGCATGGCGGCCGCCTGGCATTCTTCCCGGGTTGGGGAAAGGAATTTGATCGCCGTACCTCCGCCGGGGATCGACCAGGGAATGTTCGGCTGTGTGTAGATCCTGGCGCACCACCTGTCGGACCAGGCTGTCAGGGTGACGAAAAACATCGTCTCTCCCCCGGCGGTCACGAACGGTGATTCCCAAACCTTTTCATTCCGTCCGGTCAGTTTCAGGATGCCCGGGCAGTGCGCGGAACCGACATGGGCGGAACCGCAGGTGCGGCACCAGCCGACCGGATTATTTTTTTCAGTCCTGCCTTCCGGCATTCGAGGGGCCTCCTCCTGCCCGGATCTCTTTCTGTGTTCCAACATAGGCTCGACAGTCACCAGGTCAAATCACCAAATAATCCAATAACTCTATTAATTACTTATAGTTAATCTCTTCCACAGGTCGTCTTCAGCAGCTCAAGTGCGAGCGTGTTACGATCCTCGCCCCATGGCCGGATCGGAAAAACCCAGGACGCTGTACCTCGTCGACGGCACCGCCCAGGTGTTCCGCGCTTATTTCGCAATCCGGGGACTGTCCAACGATGCCGGCCTGCCCACCAACGCGGTGTACGGCTTCACCGCCATGCTGTTGAAGCTGATCCGGGAGGAAAAACCGGACTTCATCGCTGTGGCATTCGATCTTCCCGGGAAAACGTTCCGCCACGACCGCTTCCCGAATTACAAAGCCAACCGGCCTGAACCGCCGGAGGATCTCAACCGCCAGTTCCCATACGCACGAGATGTCTGCCGCGTACTGAACATCACGATCCTGGAACAGGAGCTGTTCGAGGCCGACGACCTGATCGCTACCGCTGCCCGGATCGGAACCGAGGCCGGCCTCGAAGTGGTGGTGGTGGCCTCGGACAAGGACATGATGCAACTGGTGAACGATCAGGTCACCTTCCTCAACCCGGGGAAGAACGCGCGCCTGGACCCTGAAGGGGTGGAGGCGACCTTCGGAGTTCCCCCGAACCTGGTGCGGGACGTTCAAGGCCTCATGGGAGACTCGGTGGACAACATCCCCGGGGTTCCCGGAGTGGGGGAGAAAACCGCCCTCGAAATGATCCGGACCTACGGAACACTGGACCGGGTACTGGACCGGGCTGACCGGTTCGTGGCGGCCTGGGATGCCCGGGACCGGCTGGTGGAATCCATCGACCGGGCGCTGAAAGGGGAGCCTCTTGAGAAAGAGACCGCCGTCGCCTGCGCCGGGGCGCTGGAGCGGTTGATTGAGACGGAGCCCGAAGGCGAGATGCTGCAACGGCTCGTTGGGGCATTGGCGGCGGCACGCACAGCGGCCGACCTGGTCGGGCTTGGGCTGACGACGGACACCAGGAAAACAGCTCGCGAGGCGAAAAAGACTCTGAAAGCTCTGGATTCGAAGAGCGGCCGTCGGCAATGGTACGCAACCCGGGAGAACCGGGAACTGGCGATGTTGAGCATGGAACTGGCCACGCTGGATACCGATGCTCCGATGACCATCGGGCTGGACGACATGATGACGGCCGAACCGGACAGGGAGCAGGCTGCGGCCCTGTTCCGGGGATTGGGGTTCAAAACCCTCACGGAGAAATTTTCCGAACCGATGCCGACTGAGCAACCGCAGCAAGACTCGACACCGGAAGCTGCACCTGCGGCGGAATATCTGACCGTGCTCACCGCCGTCCAATTGGAGCAGGCGGTAGCTGCATGTCGCGAGGCCGGCGTCTTCGCCGTGGACACCGAGACCGACGGCATCGATCCGATGCGAGTCCGCCTGGTCGGCATCAGCCTGTCCTGCCGGCCCGGTACGGGCTGGTACATCCCCACCGGACACGATTACCTGGGAGCTCCGGAGCAACTCTCGTTGACAACGGTGGCGGAGCGCCTGGGACCGCTCCTGGCGGACAGCTCGGTAGGTAAATTCGGCCAGAACCTGAAATACGATCATCACGTGCTGCGCCGCCACGGCCTGCCGGTGGAGGGTTGGGAACTGGACACCATGGTGGCGGCGTTCATCCTGGACCCGGGCCGGCTGACGTACAAGATGGATGCTCTCGCCGAGGAGTTTCTGGCGTACACGCCGGTAGCGTTCAGCGATGTGGCCGGCAAAGGTCGCAACCGCAAGACCTTGAACCAGGTTCCGGTGGAAACTGTGAGCCGGTATGCGGCGGAAGATGCCGACGTTACACTGCGCCTGGCTGCAGTTCTGGGGGAACGGCTGGAGCGGGCCGGCCTGGCCGGGCTGTACCACGATCTGGACGGCCCCCTGCTGATGATCCTGTCGGAAATGGAGGCCCGGGGGATCCTGGTGGATCGGGACCAGTTGACCGGCATGTCCGCCGAAATCGCCTCCTCCCTCGACAGGTTGCGCAAGGAGATCCACGAAGCGGCGGGGGAGCGGTTCAACATCGACTCGCCCAAACAGCTCAGGGTCATCCTGTATGAGAAGCTCGGCCTGGCTACGAAGCGCAAGACCGCCAAAGGTGGACTGGCCTCCACCGATGCCCAGGCCCTGGATGACCTGAGAGACCGGCACCCGATCGCCGCCCTGCTGTTGGAGTACCGGGAGCTGACCAAGCTGAAAGGGACTTACGTCGATGCGCTGCCCCGGCTGATCCATCCCGAAACCGGCCGGGTCCATACCTCGTATCATCCGACCGGTGCGGCTACCGGCAGGTTGTCCTCTTCGGACCCGAACCTCCAGAACATCCCTGCCCGTACTGCAACCGGATTACGGATCCGACAGGCGTTCGTGCCGCAGGACGGGTCGGTTTTTCTGGCCTCGGACTACTCCCAGGTCGAGCTGCGCGTACTGGCCCACCTGTGCGGCGACCCGGAGCTGATCGCCGCCTTCAACGCAGGGGAGGATATCCACAGCCACACCGCCTCCAAGGTGTTCGGCGTGTTGCCCGGGCTGGTCACACCGGAGATGCGGCGCAGGGCCAAGGCGGTTAACTTCGGGATCCTGTACGGCATGTCCGAATCCCGCCTGGCGCGGGAGCAGGGCATGACCCGGGCCGAAGCCACGGATTTCATCAAGACTTATTTCGACCGTTTCGGAAAGGTCCGGGAGTATATCGACCAGGTCAGGGAGGCAGCCCTGACCGAGGGGGCGGTGCGGACCCTGTTCGGCCGGATACGGTATTTCCCGGTCCTGCGTGAAAAGGCCGGTCGCGGGATGAAGGAACAGGCGCTGCGGGCGGCGGTGAACACCACCATCCAGGGCACCGCCGCCGACCTGATGAAGATGGCGATGATCCGTGTGCATGCCGCCCTCAACCGGGACCGCCTGCGCAGCAGGATGCTCCTGCAGGTGCACGATGAGCTGCTTTTGGAGGTGCCGCAGGATGAAATCGATACGGTAGCGGTCCTGGTCCGGACGGAGATGGAAGGGGTGCATGCCCTCGAGGTCCGGCTGGCGGTGGACCAGAAAACCGGCCCCAGCTGGAAGGATGTGACCTGAGCCGGCCGAACGGCAAGATCTTCCGCGTGCATGACGACGGCAGGATTCCGAAGGACAATCCCTTCGTTGACTACTACAGCGTCGATGCGTTCGTTGATGATGAGGGTGTGTATCCCGAAATCTGGTCACTGGGTCATCGCAACCCCTTGGGGATGACGTTTGATCTTGACGGCCGGCATCCAGTTGCTGAAACAGCTCAAGGCCGGGACCCGGGAGATCGATGTGGTCATGGTCACCGGCGTGATCGATACCGACACGGCGGTGAATGCGATCCGGGACGGGGCCAGTGACTATGTCACCAAGCCGTTCAATCTTGAAGAAGTCCGGATCGTGGTCCAGCGCACTCTGGAGAAGCGCCGGTTGATCCGGGAAAACCGGGCGTACCAGGAAGGTCTGGAGCTCCTTGTGGAGGATCGGACCGCCGCGCTCCGTGCAACCACCGACGAAGTCGAGCGGTTGTACGAGGAACTCCAGGAGTCGTACGAGAGCACGCTGCAGGCCATGGTGACTGCTCTCGATTTCCGGGACAACGAGACGCAGGGCCATTCCCTGAGGGTTGTGGAGTACACCATCCGGATTGCGGGATCCATGGGGATTGTGGAGCCTGAGCTGGGCTGGATCCGGCGTGGAGCGCTCCTCCACGATGTAGGCAAAATCGGGGTGCCGGACGCGATCCTGCGCAAACCGGGAAAGCTGGACGGTGATGAGTGGATCGAGATGCGCAAGCACCCGAGCCACGGTTACGAGATGCTGCGCCATATCCGTTTCCTGGCTCCTGCCCTGGAAATCGTGCTCTGCCACCAGGAGCGGTACGACGGCTCCGGTTACCCCCGTGGGCTCAAGGGCGACACCATCCCCCTGGGCGCCCGAATTTTCGCGGTGGTGGACTGCTTCGATGCCATGACCTCGGACCGGCCCTACCGTGCCGCACTTCCTATCGAGCAGGCCCGGGACGAGGTCCGCAAATTCTCCGGGACCCAGTTCGACCCGGCGGTTGCCGCGGCGTTCCTGGAGGTACCGGTTGAGATCTGGAAGGAGATCCGCGAGGATGTCCACCGGAAAGTTGCTCGGATGGCCGCAGGCCGCCGGAGCGGCTCGGCCTGATCGGCCCTACTTCTCCGCTGCGACAATTTCGATGGACAGGATGCGGTCCTCTGGAATCAGCAACATCGCCACTCCCGGCAGGTTTTCGGTCACAGTCCCGAATCGGACGTTTTTAGCCTCCAGCCGGCGCTGGGGTGTCAAAGTAATGAAGAACTGGCTGCCGGCGCCGGTCTCCACACCCTGCTTCATACCGACAGCACCGGCATGGAACGGTCCGTCGGACAGTTCCGGCAGCAGGCTGAAACCGGGATCACCCAGACCGCTGTGCCAGGGATCACCCCCCTGGATGATGAAGTTCGGCACCAGGCGGTGGAACTTGAGGCCGTCGTAGAACCCTTCTTGAGCCAACCTTGCAAAGTTCCAACAGGTCCGAGGCGCCCGGCCGGTATCCAGACGGATGGTGAAACTGCCGGGAACGAACCCCTCACGTTTCACGGTGACCACGGCGTCCCAATCGGTCTCGGCCCAGCGCAGTATTTCGATGTAGTCGTCCAGAGGCCGGTGCGTGGCCGGCCCCGGCCCTTCGGAATCGACTTCGCCGTACCGTTCCTCGAGGATCTGCAGCGCCCTGATCCGAAATCTGAAATCGTCGTGACCGGCCGCCTTCAGGAGAATCGCCTTCCCGGCAGGGGACGGCGCCGCACCTCCTACGGCGTCGAGGACAGCCATCCGCGGGAACGCCTGGGTGTCATCCGCACCGCGATTCCAGAGATCGTCCAGCACCGTGAAAGCCTCGGAGACATGTTCCGGAGCCGGAGGCAGTGAACCTCGCCCGGTCTCGATGCGGTGGCCGGCGGCCCGGGCCAGGGAGGCCCGAATATCCGGGTGGTTTTCGAGCAGGGAGTCGCCGAGCACCGTCGAAAGGCTGCCGGGACGGTACCCTGCGGCCAGGATGGCCGCTCCGCGCACCGAGGGGATGTTGTCTTTCAGCAACCCATCCAGGATCGGTTCGTTGGCCGCCAACGGGTAGATTCCGGCCGACCGGGCCGCTTCCTCCCGCAGCCTGGGGTCGGCCGACCTCCACAACTGGATCGGCAGCAGTTGGGCGGCCAGTGCAGGCGCTGCTTTCCGGAGGGAATGGATGGCTGAGATCCGGATCGGCACCGGTCCCTCGTTCACCGCGATCTCCGTCAGCGTCTTGATCACGGACGGGTCCCGGTTCAGGGCCATCCCTTCCAGCGCGGCCTGCACAAGGTGGAAATCCTTGGCGGAGGCTCCGTCCAGCAACTGGATCGGCGGGCCGCCCGGATACGCCAGCGAGGTCAGGGCTTCAATCCGGATCAGCCGCTCCATATCGCCGGTAAGTAGCTTGAGGGTCCCTTCTTCGGATCCGTTCCGTGGCAGGCGCAACCCGCGGGCAACCTCCAGGCGGATCACCGGGTCCTTGGCCTGAGCCTGGTTCTGAATCTCAACCCGGGCCAGGGTGTTGGCCGTGGAGTCCTCGGACTTGCGGGCAATCCGGGCAAGCGCATAGGCCGCTGCATGGCGCACCGGTCGGTCGTTGCTCTCCAGCATACCGGCCAGGCGTTTCACAACGGCTTCCGAGGACGGCAGGAATGCGGCGGTCAGGCAGGCCTGCTCCGCAACCTGCGTGACCGGATCACCGATCAGCGCCATTACGGACTGCTGGGGCAGATCCCCGGGGATCAGGGTCAGCGCCAGGGCGACGTTCGTCCGGACATGGGCCGAGGGATCGCCGGCACGGGACAGGATGCGGTCCAGCACGGACCGGTCCCGGGACAGGCCCAGGGCCAGCACCGCTTCCGCTCGCACCGCAGCGGCCTGATCGTCCAGAAGCCGTTCGGCCAGCATGACCGCTTCGGCGCCTCCGATCCTCCCCAGGGCTCGGGCGGCGGTCTCCCGGACCCTTCGGTCGGCGGAAGTACAGGCGGTTCTAAGCGGGTCGTCCAGGAGACCCCGGTCTTCAGCCCGGAGCACGGCGGCCCGGGCCTGCAGTGTCCCGTCCAACAGGCCGACCGCCGGCGTCGGCGCCGGCACCGTTTCCGCATTCTGTTTGAGACAGGCGGCTGCGGAGAAAACCACAAAGATGACCAAGGTGCAGACCGAGATTCTTGATACTTGGGGCATAAACCCTCCGAGGCGAGTGCCGCATCAATATATATCGTGTCGGGCCGGGTTGCACCGCAGCGGTGTCGGTTGACGGCGCATGGGCCGGCTGTTACCGTCCAGGTATGCCTGTCCGTCCCGAGGCGCGGCGTGAGGCGTGGAGGGATCCAATGCACATCGGCAGGAAATCGAGAACAGGTCCGGTTGTGGTCATAGCCGCTCTGCTGGCGTCGTTCCTGTTGGCCGCGCCTGCGTTGGCCAACGGCAAGGGCCGGAAGACTGGTGCGGTGGATCCGGCACTGAAGGAAGTCCTGGATCGTTTCGACCGGGTTCAGGATTCGATCCGCACCCTGAGCGCCGAATTCACCTGGACCACCGACAGCACCCTGCTGAAGACCCCGATTGTCTCGGAAGGGAACTTCTATCTCACAAAGCCTCGGTCGATCCGCTGGGACTTCACCAGCCCGGAGCCGATGGAGTTCGTCATCGCCCATGACGAATACGTCGGCTATTTCCCCAACCAGAAGAAAGCCGAGAAGCGGAATTTCAAGCGCTGGAGCGAACGGGTGTTCCGTTACTTCGGGCTGGGGCAGGGCTCGGAGGAGCTCTCCAGGGTCTACACCATCAGCCTGGGTGATCCGGGAGAACTGGCCGGCAAAGCCGACCTGCTTGTCCTGGTGCCGAAGAAGCACAGGGCAAGGAAGAAAATCGAAGACCTGCGGATCTGGGTCGGCAAGGAAACCTCCCTGCCGGTGAAGGTGGTATCCACCGATCCGTCCGGCGGCCGCCGGATCATCGAGTTCCGCAACACACTGGTGAACCCGGAACTGGCAGGCTCGCTGTACGAGGTCAAGCTTCCCGCGGATGTGACGGTGACCGATGGTTTCAGCGGCCTGGGCGGATCGGACACCGGCGGCGGGAGCCGGCCGGCCGACTAGGCGATGGACCGCAAGGTCGGCCTGGTCCTCGACCCGGTTTTCGAGCGCCACCGGACCGGCGACGGCCACCCCGAATCCCCCCAGCGACTGACGGCGCTGCGCTCCCACTTCGGGGACCGCGGCCTGGTCCCCCGGTGCCGCGTCCTGGAGCCGGTTCCGATCGACCCGTCCGCCCTGGCCCGGGTTCACGACACCGCCTACCTGCGCCAGGTGGAAGCGGCCTGCGCCTCCGGCGCCGCGGCCCTGGACGCCGATACCGCCATCTGCCGGGACAGCCTGAAGGTAGCTGGTCTCGCGGCAGGATCGGTGGCGCAGCTGTGCCGCCGCGTGGCGGACGGGGAGCTGGATGCCGGTTTTGCCGCGGTTCGGCCGCCTGGGCACCACGCCGAGCGAAACCGGGCGATGGGGTTCTGCATTTACAACAATATCGCCGTGGCGGCGGCATTCCTCCTGGAGCGACAGGATATCGCCAGGGTCCTGGTGGTGGACTGGGATGTGCATCATGGCAATGGTACCCAGCATATTTTCGAGGCCGACGACCGGGTGTTCTACTTCTCGGTGCAACAATCGCCGCTGTACCCCGGAACCGGCGCCGCGGCGGAAACAGGGAAAGGCCGGGGCGCCGGATTCACCCTGAACCATCCTCTGCCGCCGGGGGCCGGCGACGGCCCGTTCCTGGATGCCCTGGAGGCCGGCCTGGTACCGGCGGCGGACCGTTTCCTGCCGGATTTCGTGTTGCTGTCAGCCGGCTTCGACGCCCACCGCGCCGACCCTCTGGCCGGATTGACGGTCAGTACCGACGGTTTTGAGAAGGCGACTGCAATCGTACGATCGATTGCCGAGCAGCACGCCGGAGGGCGGCTGGTCTCGGTGCTGGAGGGGGGCTACGACCTGCAGGCGATGCCGCAAGCGGCCGCCGTCCACCTTGAGGGGCTGCTGCGGCGCTAAAGTTCCACGAATTCCAGATTATGAATTTTCGGCACCAGGCCGGCCTCGGCTCCATCGTGCAGCAACCGTTCGATCGCCTGCCTGCCGCGGTCGCCGTAGTCCCGGGTCAGGTCGTTGACGTACATGCCGACGAACCGGTCGGCCATGCCCTTGTCCAGTCCCCGGCCGAAGTCCAGGGCGTACTCCAGAGCATCTTCCCTGTTGTCCAGGCCGAATATGATGCTGTCCCGGATGATGCGTGTCAGGGTTTTGACCGCCACGCTTCCCAGGTTCTTGCGGACCACGTTGCCGCCCAGGGGGAGGGGCAAACCGTCGGTCCGGTCGGCCCACCACAGGCCGAGGTCCACAATCTTTTCCAGGCCCTCGGCGGCGTAGGTCAGCTGACCCTCGTGGATCACCACGCCGGCGTCGGCCTCACCGTTCCGCACGGTATCGAGGATACGGTCGAAAGGGACCACCTTGAAATCGAAGGAGCCGCCGACATAGATCTGCATTGCCAGAAACGCCGAGGTCATGGTGCCGGGGATGGCGATGGTCTTGTGCTGCAGAACCGCCTCGTCCATCGGCTCCCTGGCGACCACGATCGGGCCGTAGCCGTCACCCATGCTGGCGCCGCAGGGCATGAGGGCGTAGGAGTCGGTCAGATGCGCATAGGCGTGGATGCTGACGGCGGAGACCTCCAGTTCACCTTTGACTGCGCGCTTGTTCAGGGACTCGATGTCTTCCAGCACCTGCTCCAGCCGGTAACCGGCCAGATCGACCTTCTCCGATGCGATGCCGTAGTACATGAAGGCGTCGTCCGGATCGGGACTGTGACCCACCTTCGCCGTCTTGATCGATTCGCTCACGGTTGCCTCCTGGGAAGGGGAGGGATTATAGCGGACCTCCTGGTTCGCCACAGGGGAAAAATCCTGTAATAATGACCTATCCTCGTTCACGGAGAAATCAATGCGACAGAGAGCCATTTTTGCATCAGCGACCATCCTTTTCCTGGTTTCCGCCTCTTCCATCACCTCGGTGGCGTCCGCCCCGAAGGCCGAGGGCCCGGACAAAATGGTGGTACAGCACATCCTGATCGGTTTCAAGCGATCCATAGCCGGGAAAAAGATCACCAGGACCAAGAAAGAAGCCCAGGCGCTGGCGGAGGAGATCCTGAAGCGGGCCCGGGAAGGTGAAGATTTTGACGCCATGGTCAAGGAGTACACCGACGACAGCTACCCGGGCTGGATTGCCATGGCCAACCGGGGCGTGGACGCGATGGGAGGTATGTCCCGGGACGACATGGTCCCCGGTTTCGGCGATGCGTCGTTCAGCCTGGAGGTCGGTGAGTTCGTCCTGGTTCCTTGGCACGGCCGCAAGAGCCCGTACGGCTGGCACATAATCACGAGACTGGAGTAGCCGGTGCCGGACCAGGCGCTGATTGAGAAGATGACCGCCTGGCGCCGGGCCCTGCACCGTATCCCTGAACTCGGGTTCGAGGAGCATAAAACCTCTGCGTTCGTCGAAGCCCGGTTGCGGGAGATCGGCCTGACCGAGATCCGGACCGGCGTCGCCAAAACCGGCGTGGTCGCAACGATCCGTGCAGGCGAACGGAACAAGGACGGCGCAATACTCCTCCGAGCCGACATGGACGCCCTGCCGGTCCAGGAGGTCGAAGGCCGGGAGTACGGTTCCGGGACTCCGGGGAAAATGCACGCCTGCGGCCACGACGGCCACATGGCGATGCTCCTGGGTGCGGCCGCCATCCTGAACGAACAGAAAGACAAATTGAAGCAGGACGTGGTCCTCTGCTTCCAGCCTGCGGAAGAGGGCGCCGGCGGCGGCAGGGAGATGGTGGAGGGCGGCGAACTGGACCTCGCCGGCATCTCACAGGCGTTCGCCATCCACCTGTGGTCGCTGTACCCGGCCGGTACGGTCCACACCCGGCCCGGCCCGATCATGGCGGCCCAGGACGAGTTCACCGCGTGGTTCCGGGGCCGGGGAGGCCACGGCGCCGCGCCTCACAATGCCAGGGACCCGATCGTGGCCGCCTCCCTGGGGGTAGTCGCCCTGCAGTCGGTGGTCTCCAGGTTCATCGACCCGATGAGCCCTGCGGTTGCAACCGTCGGCTCCATACACGGCGGGTCGGCCTGCAACATCATTCCGGAAGTTGCCGAGCTGATCGGAACCCTGAGATCATTCGACCCGGATGTCCGCAACCTGCTCCGGGAACGGGTGGAAGAAGCGTTCGCAGGAGCGGCGCGATCGGCAGGCTGCGAACTTGAATTCGAGATCCGTCCCGGCTACCCGGCTGTGGTGAACGACGCCGAATCGGCAAACATGGTCGGATCGTTGGCCGGCCGGCTGTTCGGCAAAGAGCAGGTCTTCGAATCGCCGCCCCTGGCCGCATCGGAGGATTTCGCCTACTTCCTCCAGAAAGTTCCCGGCGCATTCATCCTGCTGGGAGCCGGCAACGAGGAACGGGGCATCACCGCCCCCCACCACTCGCCCCGGTTCGACATCGACGAGTCGGCGCTGCCGAGAGGAGCCGAGCTGCTTGCGGCGCTGGCGATGGACTCATAGCTTTTTAGGAGATGGTTTGCATTGGAAAGACAGTGATACAGGACTGACCGACCGGATGCCGGAACAGTTCCGGCCGATTATATTCAAACATCTGGAAGAACTGGAACCGATCCGGGACCTGCCCCGGGGCCACCTGCGAAACCTGCGTGCGCTGTGCGCCGTGTTTCCGTTCCGCGTCAACCGGTACGTGGTGGAGCGCCTGATCGACTGGGACCAGGTCCCCGACGATCCGATCTACCAACTGACGTTCCCCCAGCCGTCCATGCTTGCACCGGAAGAACTGGCACGGGTGAGGGAACTGGTGGAAGCCCCGGACCGCAGTGATGAGCTCAAGGCGGTCGTCCGAGGGATCCACCAGTCGATGAACCCCCACCCGGGGGGGCAGGTGGACCTGAACGTGCCGACCCTGGACGGCGAGCCGGTGGACGGCATGCAGCACAAGTACCGGGAATCGGTCCTGTTCTTCCCATCCCAGGGCCAGACCTGCCACGCCTACTGCTCCTACTGCTTCCGCTGGCCCCAGTTCGTCGGCCGCGAGGAGTACAAGTTCGCGTCGAACGAAACGAAAACGCTGAAGGCCTACCTCCGCCGCCACCCGGAGGTGACCGACGTTCTGTTCACCGGCGGTGATCCGATGGTGATGAAGACCGCCAAACTGCGGTTGTACTTCGAGACCTTGATGGGGCCCGGACTGGAGCATGTCGTGCACTACCGCCTGGGCACCAAGGCGGTGGCTTACTGGCCCCAGAGGTTCACCGAGGGGGAAGAGGCCGACGACCTGCTCCGCCTGTTCGAGGAAGTCCACGAATCGGGCCGCCAGGTGGCGATCATGGGGCACTACAGCCATCCCAGGGAACTGGAGACGAAAACCGCCCGGGAAGCGGTCCGCAGGCTGCGGGACGCCGGCTGCGTCATCCGGTCCCAGGCCCCGGTGATCAAGAACGTCAACGATTCCGCCGACGTGTGGCGGGACTTGTGGTCGATCCAGAATCACCTGGGGATCGTTCCGTACTACATGTTCATCGGCCGGGACACAGGCCCGAGGAACCACTTCGCGGTCACCCTGGACCGGGCTCTGGAGATCTACCGCGGAGCCGCCATGG
>CALZKF010000117.1 GCA_945787955.1 uncultured Acidobacteriota bacterium
GCTCGATCTGAAACACGGTGGCAAGTTCCCGGTCGCGCCCAAGGTTGGTGAGATGCAGTTCCACGATCCTTTGCAGCCGCTCCAGAGCGGTCTCGGCACCTGCCAGATCTTCCTTTCCGAGCGCCAGGAATCGCTCCATGGAATCCTCGAAGATGGCATCGAGGATCTTCTCCTTGGACTCGAAGTAGGTGTACACCGTGCCGGTGGCTACGTTGGCCGATTTGGCGATGTCCCCGATCCTGGTGCGATAAAAACCGTCCCCGGCGAACAGCCGGACCGCGGCAGCCAGGATCCTGATGCGCTTTTCTTCCTGTCGAGCCGGCTCCATGGACGCCTCCAACATGAACAAAGTTCATTCCTGAGAAAGTTTACGGTGGCTGGCGGTAAATCGCAAGAGCAGGGATGAACTCATTATATCCCTTTAATTACATATAATTACCAAACATGTCCATCATTTGCTTGACTCGGGACTCCAATGGGAGCACAATCTGCATACTGAACATTATTCATTTTCCGGCGTCGCTTCGGCACCGGCACGGAAGAGGAACGCCATGGCACGAAAGATCGAAAAGGTTGCAGTGCTCGGAAGCGGCGTCATGGGCAGCGCCATCGCGGCCCACCTGGCCAATGCGGGAATCCCTTCGGTTGTCCTGGACATCGTCCCCAAAGACCAGTCGGCAGACCGCAACCAGATTGTAGACGGCGCCATTCAGGCCGCCCTGAAAGCGAAACCGGCGCCGTTCTTCCACAAACGGCTGGCCGCCATGATCACGACCGGCAACTTCGAGGATAATTGGGAACTGGTCCGCGATGCGGACTGGATCATCGAAGTGGTCAAGGAAGACCTTGCGATCAAAAAGATGGTCCTGGCCAAGGCGGCCGAGTACCGCAAGCCCGGATCTGTGATCAGTTCCAACACTTCCGGGCTGTCTGCGGCGACCATGTGTGACGGGCTCGACGACGATTTCCGAAAACATTTCCTCGTCACCCATTTCTTCAACCCGCCACGCTACCTGCACCTTCTGGAGATTATCCCCGGCCCGGACACCGCGCCTGCGGTCCTTGCGGAGATCTCGGAGTTCGTCGACCTGCGACTGGGAAAAGGTGTGGTGCGCGGACGGGATACGCCGAACTTCGTCGCCAACCGGGTCGGCGTATACGGCATGCTGGACGCAATCAAGGCGATGGAAGAAATCGGGCTGACGGTTGAGGACGTGGACGCTCTCACCGGTCCGCTGGTCGGCCATCCCAAGAGCGCCAGCTTCCGCACCGCCGATCTGGTCGGCCTGGACACCTTCGTAGCCGTGGCCGGCAACGTCTACAACGGCTGTCCCGACGACGAAAACCGTGATTCCTTCAAAACGCCGGAAGTGCTTGAAAAGATGCTGGCCAAGGGGTTCCTGGGCGGCAAGTCCGGCGGAGGGTTTTACCGCAAGGACAAGACCGCGGACGGCAAGCAGATCCTCACACTGGATCTGAACACCATGGAATACCGGGAACGGATCAAGCCGAAGTTCCCGGAGGTCGATGCCATCCGGGACCAGCCGCTGTCCGACCGGCTGACCGCCCTGGCGTTCGGCAAAGGCAAGGCGGCTGAATTTACATGGCGGACCCTGAGCCGGCTGTTCTCCTACTGCGCGTTCCGGGTCGGTGAGATCTGCGACACGCCGAAGCCGATCGACGACGGCATGCGCTGGGGGTTCGGCTGGAAGAAAGGACCGTTCGAAATCTGGGATGTCCTGGGCGTAACCCGGGTGGCCGAGCGAATGAAAGCGGACGGCCTGCAGCTTCCGGAGTGGATCGCTACCCTCCTTGAACGGGACAAACCCTCGTTCTACACCCTGGTGGACGGCGTCCCTGCGATCTGGGACCCGGCTGCCGGCGACTACCGGGCAGAGCCGCCGGACCCCGGAAAGCTCTCCTTGACACTGCTGAAGAAGTCCTCCGGAGTCGTGCAGTCCAACGCAGGCGCCAGCCTTCTGGACCTGGGTGACGGCATCGCCGGCCTGGAGTTCCACTCACAGATGAACGCACTGGGCGGCGACATCATCGGAATGGTCGGTAAGTCACTGGCGATCGTGGAGGAACAGTTCGACGGCTTGGTGGTAGGTAACCAGGGGTCGAATTTTTCGGTAGGCGCCAACCTGATGATGATCCTCATGGCGGCACAGGAACAGGAATGGGAAGACCTGGACATGATGATCCGGGCGTTCCAACGGGCGACCATGGGGCTGAAGTACGCCGGGAAGCCGGTGGTGGTGGCGCCGTTCGGAATGGCCCTGGGCGGTGGCGCCGAGTTCACTCTCCACGGCCAGCGCACCCGGGCGTCGGCCGAGACCTACATCGGATTGGTGGAGTTGGGGGCCGGCGTGGTGCCGGCCGGCGGCGGCTGCAAGGAACTCTATCTCAGGAACCTGGAGCGCTGGACCGGCACTACCGGCCTCCTGACCCCGGTGCAGCAAACCTTCGAGACCATCGGCATGGCCAAGGTCGCCACCAGCGCCGTGGAAGCCCGGGACCTGGGCTTCCTGAGGGAGACCGACCCGATCACCATGAATCCGTACCGGCTTATCAGCGACGCCAAGGCGACGGCACTCTCCATGGTCCGGGAAGGCTGGCGTGCCGGGCTCCCCCGCACCGACATCCCGGTGATGGGGCGGGCCGGCAAGGCGGCCATCGAGGTTGCCGTCTACAACATGGAAGAAGGTCACTTCATCAGCAGCCACGACCGCAAGATAGCCGGGAAACTGGGCCACATCCTGTGCGGTGGCGACCTGACCGGAACCCAGCGAGTCAGTGAACAGTACCTGCTGGACCTGGAGCGGGAGGCATTCCTGTCGCTCCTGGGCGAAAGGAAAACCCTGGAACGGATCCAAAGCCTGCTCAAAACCGGCAAGCCCCTGAGGAACTAGACCATGACCATGCAACAAGCTTACATCGTGGCAGCAAAGCGTACCGCCATCGGCCGTGCCAAAAAAGGGAGCCTGGCCGAAACCCGCCCCGACGACATGGCGGTGGCGGTTGTGAACGACCTTCTCGCAAGCGGCGGGGTCGACCCGGCTCTGGTGGACGACGTCATCCTGGGGTGCGCCTTCCCGGAAGGCGAGCAGGGTATGAATTTCGCCCGGCAGGTCGTTCTGCTCTCCGGCCTGCCTGCCACCACCAGCGCCATGACCATCAACCGGTTCTGCTCCTCCGGCTTGGAGGCGATCCACCTGGCGGCATTGAAAGTGGGGTCGGGAACCGCCGGTTGCGTCATCGCCGGCGGCGCCGAAACCATGACCATGATCCCGATGGGCGGCAACGGGTTCGCCCCGAACCCGGCCCTGACCGAACAGCGGGTCGGCGCATACCTGGGCATGGGACTGACCGCCGAACGGGTGGCGCAGGAGGACGGCATCTCCCGGGAAGACCAGGATGCATTCGCCCTGAACAGCAACCTCAAGGCGGTGGCCGCCATCGCAGCGGGCCGGTTCGAGGAAGAGATCAGCGCCTTGACGATCCGGAAGACGGTGCCGTCGGGCAAGGGCCCCAAGACCGTCACAACCGAAACAGAGTTCAAGGTGGACGAAGGCCCCCGGGCCGACACCAGCCTGGAGGCTTTGGCCAAACTGAAACCTGCGTTTCTCACCGGCGGCACGGTGACCGCCGGGAACTCCAGCCAGATGAGCGACGGCGCCGCAGCCGTCATGGTGGCCTCGGAATCGTTCGTCAAGGAGCATGGCCTCAAACCGCTGGCCCGGTTCGCCGGTTACGCCACCGCCGGCCTGGATCCTGAGGTGATGGGGCTTGGACCGGTCTATGCGGTGCCGAAACTCCTCAAATCCACCGGCGTCGCGCTCAAGGACATCGAGGTCATCGAACTGAACGAGGCGTTCGCAGCCCAGGGACTGGCTGTGATGCGTCGTTTGGAACTCGATCCCTCACGGGTCAACCTCAACGGTGGAGCGATCGCCCTGGGCCACCCGCTGGGCTGCACAGGCGCCAAACTTAGCACCCAGGCGATCCATGAACTGTCCCGGCGAAAAGGCCGTTACGCCATGGTGACCATGTGCGTCGGTGGCGGCATGGGCGCCGCCGGACTCCTGGAACGGGTGGAATAAATTAGTCAGCAAAACGAACGCCGGCCGCATTGGCCGGAAAGCGAGGCAGGACATGTCGATGGAAGAAAAGGAAATGAAAGTGACCCGGGGCTGCAACTTCCTGGTGGACGAGGCGGAACTGGATGACGTTTTCATCCCCGAGGAGTTCGATGAAGAGCAGCAGATGGTCGGTCAGCTCGCCCGGGACTTCTTCGAAGGCAGCGTAGACCCTGCCAACGATGAGATCGAAGCGATGGCGGAAGGCGTCATGGTCAAGCTGCTCAAGGAAGCCGGCGAACTCGGCCTCCTGAGCGTGGACCTGCCGGAGCGGTTCGGCGGCTTCGCCCAGACCAAGGCGGTCAGCATGCTGGTGGCGGAGAGCCTGTGCAAAAGCGCCTCCTTCAATACCGCCTTCAGCGCCCATACCGGCATCGGGACGCTGCCGATAGTCTATTTCGGCACCGAGGAACAGAAGCAGAAGTACCTGCCGAAGCTGGCCACCGGTGAGATCATCGGCGCCTACGCCCTGACCGAGGCAGGCAGCGGCAGCGATGCCCTGGCCGCCCGGACCACGGCGGTGTTGAGCGACGACGGCTCCGAGTACACCCTCAACGGCGAAAAGCTGTACATCACCAACGGCAATTTCGCCGACCTGTTCATCGTGTTCGCCAAGGTGGACGGGGAGAAGTTCACGGCGTTCATCATCGAGAAGGGCACTGCAGGGTTTTCCATCGGAGCGGAAGAGAAGAAGATGGGGATCAAGGGGTCTTCCACCACCCCCCTGATTCTCCAGGATGCCAGGGTCCCGGCGGAAAACGTCCTGGGCGAGATCGGAGACGGGGCCAGGATCGCTTTCAACATCCTGAATGTCGGCCGGTTCAAGCTTGCCGCTGCCGTGGTCGGCGGCGGCATCGCCGCCATGAAGGAAACCATGGAGTACGCCAAGGCAAGGCAGCAGTTCGGCAGGCCGATCGCAGAGTTCGGCATGATCCAGCACAAGATCGCCGAAGCCCTGAGCCGGCTGTACGCCGCCCGGTCGGCGGTATATCGCACTGCCGGTTATATCGACCAGAACATCGCCACCATCGACATCAAAGACCCGGAACGGGACAGCAAGGTGATTGATTCCGCCATCCGGGAGTACATGGTGGAGTGCTCCATCCTGAAGGTGTTCTGTTCCGAGGTCCTGGATTACACCGTGGACGAGATCGTTCAGATCTACGGCGGGTACGGCTATACCCAGGAGTTCAACGCGGAGCGTTACTACCGGGACAGCCGCATCAACCGGATCTTCGAGGGCACCAACGAGATCAACCGGATAGTGGTCGGCGGCGAAGTCATGAAGCGGGCCGCCAAGAACAAAATCCCACTGTTCGCACGGGCCAAGGCGCTCCTGGACGAGCTCACCGGTTTCCCGGACCTGGACGGCGATGACGACACCTCGTTCCTGGCGGACGAGAAAAAGCTGGTGAGCCAGGCACGGAAGATCGTCTACCTCACCGCAGGCACCATGGGACAGACCCTGGGCATGAAGCTCCAGGATGTCTGGGACCACGAGGAGCTCCTGGGCCATCTGGCCGACCTGATCATCGAGACCTACGCCATGGACTCGGCGGTGCTCCGGACGATGAAGCTGAAGGAGCGGGGTGTTGCCGACGCCGAGACGTTCCACGCCGCTCTCACCAGGCTGTATTGCAACGAGGCGATGGCGAGGATGGAGATCACCGCCCGCACCCTGCTGTCGGCGGTGGTGGAAGGCGACAACCTGAACATGGCCCTCTCGGGGCTGAGGCGCACGGCGAAGTACGCACCGGCCAACACCGTCGCACTTCGACGTGAAATCGCAGAATACGCCGCCTCCCACGACGACTGGGGACTGTAGCGAAAAGGGGACATTGCACTTTATATTTCAATAGTTCTCAGTTGCATCGATATAATTCGGTTGGAACCGGAACCTTAGAGCTATTGAAAGATAATGTGCAATGTCCCCTTTAATTGAGAGATGGTTCCACCTGAGGGAGAGCGGCGGCACCCTGCGAACCGAGGTTCTGGGCGGCCTGACTACCTTCCTCACCATGGTCTACATCGTGTTCGTGAACCCGGCCGTGCTGTCCGGCGCCGGCATGGACTTCGGCGCCGTCATGGTCGCCACCTGCCTGGCGGCCGGTATCGCCACCTGGACCATGGGTCTGGCGGCGAACTACCCGATCGCCATGGCGCCGGGCATGGGCGAGAACTTCTTCTTCCTCACGGTTGTGGTCGGCATGCAGGTGCCGTGGCGCATCGCCCTGGCGGCGGTGTTCGTTTCCGGCGTTGTGTTCGTGCTCATGAACCTGTTCCGCCTCCGGGAGATGCTGATCAATGCGGTACCGACCTGTCTCAAACATTCCATCGCCGCCGGCATCGGCCTGTTTATCGCCCTGATCGGACTCAGGAACGGCGGGATCCTGCTCAATGATGCCGGGCAGGGACATTTCGTAATGGGAGACCTGACCCACCCTGCCACCCTCATCGCTCTGGTCGGTTTGACGCTTACGGTTGCAGCCATGGCCCGGGGCATCCGGGGAGCGGTGCTGCTGGGGATCCTGTTCACTACCGCCCTGGCCTGGGGAGCCGGCCTGGTGCAGTGGCAGGGCCTGGTATCGCTGCCGCCCTCCCTGGCGCCCACCTTCATGCAACTGGACCTCTCCGGCCTGCTCACCCTGGAGATGCTGCCGGTGATAGTTATTTTCCTGTTCATGGCGGTGTTCGACGCCGTCGGCACGCTGATCGGCATAGGCGAGCAGGGCGGGTTCATGAAGGACGGCAAACTGCCCCGGGCGGGCCGGGCCTTGACCGCCGATGCCACCGGCACCGTTGTCGGCTCCCTGCTGGGCACTCCCACCGTAACCGCCTACATCGAGTCGGCCACCGGTGTTCAGGCCGGCGCCCGCACCGGCCTGGCCAACATGGTCACCGGCACGCTGTTCTTCCTGGCCCTGTTCTTCTCACCCCTGGCCCGGATGATCGGCGGCGGCATCGAGATTGAGCCCGGCGTGGTCGTGAACCCGATGACGGCGCCGGCGCTGATCATTGTCGGCAGCCTCATGGCTCGCAGCGTGGCGAAAATCCCGTGGGAGGACATGACCGAGTCATTCCCGGCCTTTCTGGTGTTGGCCGGTATCCCGCTGTTCTGGTCCATCGCCGACGGCATCGCCTTCGGGTTCATCGCATACCCGCTGCTCAAGCTGCTCACCGGCCGTCACCGGGAGGTTTCAACACTGGTTTACATCGTCGGCGGCCTGCTGGCCCTGCGGTATATTTTCCTGTGATGCAAACCACCGCTGCCACCTACCGCTGTCCTCGCCCGGATTGCCGCCGGCTGTTCACCGACCTGTCCGCCGTTCCGGGCAGGATCGTCCGATGCCCGGGCTGCAACCGGGAGATGAACGCCCGCCCCGCATCCATGGACCACATCCTGGAAGAGCGAGAGCGAGCCACCTCCGGTGGCGCAGGCGCCGGCATCACCCGGCTTCCGCTGGCGGTACTGGTAGACAACGTCCGGTCCCTCTGGAACGTCGGCTCCATATTCAGAACCTCCGATGCCTGCGGCGTCGGCCTGGTGGTGCTGGCAGGCATCACCGGCGCACCGCCCCGGGATGCTGTGGCGAAAACCGCCCTGGGAGCGGAACAGGCGGTGCCATGGCGCTACCGTGCCGAGGCCCTGGCCGCCCTGTCCGAGATCCTTGAGGAGGGCTACACACCGGTCGCCCTCGAAACCGGCGACGGCGGCCTTTCCCTGCATGGCTACCGTTGGCCGCAACGACCCTGCCTGGTTGTGGGGAATGAGCTTCGCGGGATCTCACCGGAGGTGCTTGACGCATGCAACGGGAACGTTTCCATCCCGATGCGCGGCGTCAAAGACAGCCTGAATGTTGCGGTTGCATTCGGCATCGCAGTGCACCACGCAGCCGGGCAACTGGCGGAGCGGGGCTAGATCGCCTCCGCCCTCTCGGCAAAGGACGCCTCGTCCATTTCCTTCATGCTCTTCATCAGGAGGTGCATGGTGTCGTGGTTCATTTTCGGGCGGTAGGCCACCATATCGTGGGCGATCTGGAAACTGCCGCTGGTCCAGCCCGCAAGGGCCATGAACGCTTGTTCGCCGGTACTTCCGTTGGTCCGGGCATGTCGCAGCCTGCCGTCCTCGAACCACGCTTCCCCCCGGAATTCGCCGTCGGTGATCCGGATACAACCGCTCTTCCCGCCTAGAGCCATGAGCTGGGCCAGTTCGGCGAAACTCAGGTCCTCCAGGCTGCCCCTGGTCCTGCGCCTCTTCTGCTTGTTTCGAACTATGGTCAATGCCGCCATGCTGAATCCCGCCTTTCCCCGATTCACTACGTCTGTTGCATATAGATGTACAGGCACTAAACCGGGATTCAATAGCCGTTATCGTAAGGCCGACCGGGTTTTCCGGGTTCGCAGGTTTATCCTGTGCCCGGCGGGAGTTCGACCTTTGGGGCCGGAGGCACATCGACGGCGGTGGCCATGGCGGACGGTCCGGCCCGGTTCGGATCGTCCAGCACTACGATCAACTCGTAGTTTCCCGGAGCCAGGTTCGTGGTACGGCTCCACCGAAACGGCTTGCCGGCGGGAACGTCATGCTCGTACCGCTTCACCGTCCGACCGTTCCGTGTCACCACAATCGTGACCGTGCCATCCGCCCCTGCGGGCGGTGTCTGCACCGCCAGCCGGACCTTCCGGTTCCGCTTGCCCCGTGGCTTCAACAGTTCCACCCCGGCTGTGAGCCGTGAATCCAGGTACCGTTCCGGGTCCGACTCCGCCGCCAGCAAGGCGGCATCCCGCAGGTCTTCAACCGACCATTCTCGGAGCCGTTCGGGGTGGCGGGCCGCCAGTCCGCGACCCCGGACACGGACGGTGATGTTGCGCGTATCTTCCACGCTGGTCCGGCCGTTTTCCTCCAGATAGAACCCCAGGGTGTAGCGGCAGTCCAGATCCCGGCGTGCACGGGCATAACCCAGCGAGAGGTCGTTGGTCAGGCGGGTAAACCGGCCGCCGGATTCGTTGGCCAGGCGGGCCAGCGCCCGTGAACCACCGGCCGGTTCGGTTTTTCGTCCACGTTGCGGAGGCTCCAGCCCCCTGGCGTAAACCGGATAGATCGCCGAGCGGCTCTCGGCCGCCCGGTGGGCCACATCCAGGAACCACAGGTCGTCGTCATCGGACCGCCCAAGAAAGGATGAGAACAGGACCACAGCTTTGGCGCCGTCGTATCCGATCAACACGTTCATCAGCTGCGACAGGTCCCGGAAGTATCCCTTCTCAGTGAGCGGCCGGTACGGCGGATCGAACAGCCTGGCCCAGATCGTGACGTCCTCCTGCATCGTTTGAAGTGCCGCGGACAACAGCGCCGTATCCGAGGTGAATGGTCCTCCGGGCCGAGCCCGCCGGTGACGATCTCCCTGGCGCTGGTCAGTGCGTCCAGCCGATCCCCCATGTCCATATGGTAGTGGTCGAACAGCAGGACGATCCGAGCTGGTCCGTCCGGGACGCCGGACAATGTCTCCCGGGTTCCGGTTCCAGGCACCGGGTCCGTAACGGCGCCTCTGTCACAGCCGTCTTCCAGTATGTCGATCTCAACCGGCCGGTTCTGCACCAACAGCGTGAAATCCTCCCGAACCAGCCCCGGGACGGTGCGACCTGCTCGATCGGTGACCAGCACGTCCAGCAGCACCAATCGGACATCAACCTGCTCGCTCTGGTCCAGGTCCACCGGAGTCCCGGCGGCCGGCGCCAGGAGCAGGCACGCAAGCAGACCGATTACACGAATTCGGCGATCTCCTTGAGAGACTTGCGGCTGATGTCCGGCACCTGCACCCCATCGGCAGGGTAGCCGACCACCAGCAGCAGGAACGGCCGTTCGTTTTCCGGCCTTCCCAGGATCGTATTAAGGAATTTCATCGGGCTGGGGGTGTGGGTCAGGGCAACGAGACCGGCCTGGTGCACCGCTCCGATCAGGAGGCCGGTAGCCAGGCCGACAGACTCCACGGTGTAGTAGTGCTTCCTTTTGGAACCGTCCTTGCCCGTGCCGTACATCTCTCCGAACACGGCGATAAGGATCGGTGCGGTTTCCAGAAACGGCTTGTCATGGTCGGTGCCCAGCGGCTCCAGGGCCTCCAACCACTCCTTCGGGGCGCGGTGGCTGTAGAATTCCCGCTCTTCTTCCTCCGCCCCGATCCGGATCCGCTTGCGCATCACCGCATCGGAAACCACCACGAATTTCCAGGGTTGGAGGTTGGCACCGCTGGGGGCGGTTCCGGCGGTGCGGATACAGTTCTCGATCACGTCGCGGGAAACCGGACGGGAGGAGAACTCCCGGACCGTCCGGCGACGAGCCATTTCGAGGTAGAACGCCTCCGCCCTGCGCTTCATCTCCTCTTCCGGCAGCTCAGCGTACCCGGGGAGCGGTATGAACTTTGCCCGGCTCACGCCGCCGTGCTTTTACGGGCACGGATCTCCAGGATGGCGTTGGCGGCCGTGAGCTGGACGTAAGGGTTGTCGTGGGCCAGAAGCGGTGCAACGGCTTCGATTGCCGCCGTGCTGCCCCAGCTGCCCAGGCAGTCCAGTGCGGCCATGATCACGTCAGGGTCGGTTCCGGACAGCTTCTCCACAACCATCGCTTCCATGGACTGATCACCGATGTGCTCAAGGCCCAGGAGCGCGGGACGGATCACCGACGAGGTGACGTCACCCGCCAGCATGCCAAGCACCGCGCGGCTGACCTCGTGCCGCACATCGTGAAGCTGGTTCGCCAGGGTCACCCGGACCACTTCCTTGTCCGCTGTCGCCAATCGGTCCAGCACCGGCCCGGCTGTCTCCGCGTCCCCCAGCTTCAGAAGGGCGACGGCGCTGACCACCTGCACCAGTTCATCGTCATGAGCGGCCAGTTTCCGGAGCTGCGGGACCATCTCCACGTTTCCCAGATCTCCAAGACTCTCGATGGAGTCCAGAACCAACCCCTGGGTATTGACGAATCGCTTGACCTGATCGGCCAGCGCCGGATCCCCGGTTTCGCCCATGGCGATAATGGCGGTCTTACGGCGCGCGCCGATCTCCACCGCCAGCCCCTTTTTGAGCAGCTCCACCGCCCAGGGCTGCCGAATCTGCCCCAGGATCAGAAATGTCTCATCCCGGACAACCGTTTCGTTCGACTCCAGACGGCGGTACAGCGCGTTCTCCACCAGGTCCCTGTCGCCATGGTTGCCCAGGAAAACCATGATCTCGGCATTGGTCGAGGTGGTTTCGTCACCGGCGACCTCCTTGAGCCACTCGATGGCGGCCGGGTCGTCCAGGTAGGCCAGGGCTATGGCGGCGACCTGTTTGGCGGCACCGCTCCTGGTGGCGAACGCCGTCTGCAGCGCTTCCATCGCCTCAGGCATGGGCCGATCGGCCAAACCTCTCAGTGCGGCGCTGAACACATCGTACGACTTGGCGCCTGATTTCTCGATCAGGATCGCACCGGTTTCCGGAGCGGTGGACTGGGTTGCGATCTGGATACCGTACAGTTCGTAAGCACGGTCTCCCGCCATCACCGCGTTGTAGACCTGGAGCGCCTCTGTCGCTTGCACCTCCAGTGGATCGGGATTGCCGCAACCGGCGCCGGCGACCATCAGCAGGCCAAGGAGCGCCGCCACGCAGGGATACCAGGCTCGCTTCAACCGACTCATCATTTTTCCCTCGATTCCGGCATGTTTGCCTCCCGCAGGACTGCCCCGTGGAGCGACACAATTATAAAGTAAGGGGGCGACAATCGAAAACCAGGGTTCGGGGACGCGTTTGGGCGATAATGTCGTCTCGGGAAGAGGAGAACGGCAGGATGATCGTTGGGATCGGAATCGATCTGATGGAGGTGGCGCGCATCCGCCGGGAGGTGGAACGGCGCGGCGACGGCTTTTTTCTCGAAATCCTGACCCCGGACGAGCGGGAGTATTGTCTGTCCATGGCGAGACCATTCCCGTCCGTGGCCGCCAGGTTCGCCGCCAAAGAAGCCCTGTTCAAAGCGCTGGGGACCGGCAAGCGGGGCGCCATGAGTTGGCAGGATCTCCAGGTCCTCCGGAACCAGCTCGGGAAGCCTGATCTGATCCTCACCGGGGCCACCGCCCAGGCGGTCCGGGACCTGGCGGCAGACCGGATCCACCTCAGCCTGACCCATACGCAGGACCATGCTATGGCGGCGGTTGTCCTCGAAACGGCAGAAACCGAATGATCCCGAAGAGTTATTGAAGCTTTTCTCGATATGCCGCCGGGGCATTGCGAAATCGTTCCGGCTGAGGTCCGGGATTCAGGCTACATTGATAGTCATGGAGGACTTCAACATGCGCGCAATCAAGCTGTCGGGAATAATTCTGCTGGCCGTGGGGATATCCCTGATCCTGTCCTGCTCTTCGGACATCACCGCTCCAGGTAGCGGCGGTCTGCAGGTCTACCTCACCGACGCACCGATCGATTTCGCCGGTGTTTCGGCGGTGAACGTGACATTCACCGGAATGGTGCTGTATCCGGACGACGATGATGCCGACGGGGAGGAAGCCGGAGCACTGGATTTGGAAATCGACCCCGCGATCCTCGCCAACGAGGGCGCCATCAATCTGCTGGACTTCCAGGATGGCGCGGTGATCCTGGTCGGCTCAGCCGATATACCTGCCGGAACCTACAAGCGTATCCGCCTCCTGGTGTCCGATGTGTCCGTCGTGCAGGACGATGACGGCAACCCGGATACGCCGGAGATCGTGGACCCTGTCAAACTGTCCTCAGGCAAAATCGACATCCATTTCGGATTCACCGTTGCCGAGGGCGAAGAAGCGGATGTCATCCTCGATTTCGACGCCGCTCAATCGGTCCACCTCAACGAAACCGGCAACGGTAAATACATCCTCCGACCGGTGGTGAACCACATCAGCACCACGATCCTGTAGACTCCTGCGCCTTATGCCCGCCCTCTCGTTGACCCCAGCGTGGAACGAAGAATGGTGATGGCATTCCCGGATCTGTCCCGTTCGACAAGATAAATCATTCCAGGGAATCTTGAGACGGTTTCAGAAGGCGTTGATCAGGTCATGGCGCCGGTTGTTGCCTACGGCCGGGGTTTCCATCGCCATGGAATACAGCTTGCGGTCCATCCCGGACAGCTTC
>CALZKF010000118.1 GCA_945787955.1 uncultured Acidobacteriota bacterium
CGGCTGGTGCAGACGGTGGACGGTCTGCAACCGTTCGACAGCATTGCCGGACGGTTCGGCTAACTGGCCCATGTTGTGGCCGACGCCGGTTTCCCGCCTCTGGCCGCAGGCGAAGACGGCGCCGGCCATTACACCCACTTCGCACGATTCGTGGAACAGCGCATGGAAAGATTCCCGCTGGTGTTCTACGGCCACGGCAACTTCCCGGAAGAGTCGCTGGACCGGGCCGGGTATATCCGCCAGGTCCTGGCCCGCTCCACCGGCAATGACCTCAAGATCGCCGCGGTCTACGCCCGTGCGGGAGATCCGCCGGCAGCCGCCTTCTTCGACGATCGTTCGGTTCCGTTTGCCGTCGGTTCCCTGTCCTACTCCCGGACGGTCAACGACATCGTCCGGATCTGGCTGGATGCCTGGAATCGCGCCCACGGTGACCTGGGCCGGACGCCCTATCTGAAACTGCCCCACAAAGAACCTGCCAACTGACGGAGAACCGATCATGGAACAGCGCGTCAAAAGAGCCCTCGTCAGCGTCTACAGGAAAGAGGGCATCGTTAAGTTCTGCCGCGGCCTGGCCGCCCTGGACATCGAGATACTGTCCAGCGGCGGAACGGCCCACCTCCTGGACACAAACGGTATCCGGGTCACCCGGGTTTCCGACTATACCGGTTTCCCCGAAATGCTCGGAGGGCGGGTCAAGACGCTGCACCCCAAGATCCACGGCGGGATCCTGGCGATACGGGACAATGCCGAGCACATGGGGCACCTGGACGAGCACGGCATCCTGGCCATCGATCTTGTGGTGGTGAACCTGTACCCGTTCGGAGACACCATCACAGATCCGGGCACCACCCTTTCCGGCGCCGTCGAGATGATCGACATCGGCGGCCCGTCCATGGTGCGGGGCGCCGCCAAGAACTATCGCCATGTCGGCGTAGTGGTTGCACCCGACGATTACACCGCTGTGCTGGACGAGCTCAAGGCGCAGGGCGGCCTCTCCGACGCCACGCGGCTTCGCCTGTCGGCGGCGGCGTTCGATCATACGGCGCGCTACGACACCGCCATCGCCGGTTACCTGGCGGAGAAGGCCGGCACGCAAACCGGGGTATGTTACCCGGACGTTTTCAGTCTGGAGCTCACCAAGGTCCAGGACATGCGCTACGGTGAGAACCCGCACCAGACAGCGGCGTTCTACCGGGACCCGGGCAGCGACCTGCCGACGGTGGCGAACGCCGGCCAACTGCAGGGCAAGGAGCTTTCGTTCAACAATATCCTGGACCTGGATGCGGCCCTGGCCGTCGCGGCGGCATTCGACTCCACCGCCTGTGCGGTGATCAAGCACGGCAACCCCTGTGGCGCCGCCCTGGGGACCGATGTCGCCGCGGCGTTCCGTGACGCCCTGGCATGCGACCCTGTGAGCGCTTTCGGCGGCGTGATCGCATTCAACCGGCCGGTCGACGAGGAAGTTGCCACGGCGATCAAGGGCGCATTTTACGAGGCGGTCATCGCTCCCGGGTTCTCCGATGGGGCCCTCAAGGCACTCAAAAAGAAAAAGAACCTGCGGCTCCTGGCCACCGGCGAGCTCTCGGGTTATCGCCGGGACGGCCACGACCTGCGCCGGGTCGCCGGCGGCCTGCTGGTTCAGGAATGGGATACACAGGGCGAAGTGGTCCGGGAGTGCCAGGTCGCCGGTTCCCGGCAGCCGACCGAGGAGGAATGGCAGGCCCTTGAGTTCGGCTGGGTCGTGGGACAGTTCGTCAAATCCAACGCCATCGTCTATGCCCGGCCGGGCCGGACCGTCGGTATCGGCGCCGGTCAGATGAGCCGGGTGGACTCGGCCCGTTTCGGCGCGCTCAAGGCTTTGTCGTCCCTTGAGGGTGCGGTGATGGCCTCCGACGCGTTCTTCCCCTTCCGCGACGGCATCGATGCCGCACACGAGGCCGGGATCACGGCGGTGATCCAGCCGGGAGGAAGCATCCGCGACGAAGAGGTCGTCAAGGCCGCGGACGAGCATGGCATGGCGATGGTGCTTACCGGACGGCGGCATTTCCGGCACTGAAGCGGCCGGGCTTATTTGCCGTCGAACGTCCTGAAAGTCAGCTCGTTCACATCCTGGTAGAAGGCCCGGTCCTTTTCCCGGCCCCGGTACGACTGGGCGAACGCCTGAAGTTCGGCTGCACCCGGATCATCCACGTTCAGGGCTTCGATTTCCCCGAAGCGCTCCAGCGCCTGATCGATCCTGCCGGCCTTGAGTGAGATCACCGCCATGTTGTACCAGCCGTTGGCCTTGTGGATCCGCACCATTTCCGGCTTGATGTCTTCAGGGAGGCGGTACAGGATCTTCAGGGCTGAGGAATAGTCTCCTTCCTCGAAGATGTACCCGGCACGGACCAGATCGGCGGAGCGTTCCTGCCACTCACGGTACCGCCGGCCCGCATCTTCGAGCCCCCGCCTCGCCCCGGTATGCTCCGGATCCATTTTCAGGATCTTGTTCCAGGTGATCACAGCAGAGGCATAATCAGCATCATCCATCAGCAGCGTGGCCTCCTCCACCAGCCCGGGGATCTGCTCCGCGTCCGCTTTCGAGACCTCCTCCGCCGACCTGCTGAGGGCATCGGCCTGTTCGATCAGCTCGGCGGTGCTGCGCTCCCCCGCCAGATCGGATGGTGTGGGGTTCGGCTCGGCGAAAGAGGATGCGGCCTCCGGTTCCGTTGACGATGATCCTCGGTCCAACAGGCCTGGGCCGAAATACAAGCCGACCGCCGACAGGGCCAGGACGGCAGCCGCCAGGATCATATTCCTGGCTGTCAGAACGCCGGGCTTGGTCTTCGGCGCCTCCACGACGGTAGCGCTCGTGTCCTCGAAAACGGTGCCCTGGACCGGCTCTTCCACCGCCGGATCCTCGGACAGATCCGGGACGGCGACGGCGCCCAGTGCGATCTCCTCCGATTCCCCCGTATCCAGTTCCACCGCCCCGTGCTCCAGGGCGGCATCGGCCGGATCCCCGTCCTGCGCTTCCACATCCGGCGTTCCGCCGGCATGACCTGCTTCTTCAATGCGCCGCAGGACCTGTTCCAGGTAATGTTCCGCCTCCTGGTGACCCGGCATCAGCTCCAGAGCCCGCCGCAGATTCGACTCCGCTTCTTCCAGGCGGCCGTGTTCCATCCACTGCACCGCTTCCACTATTTTGGCATCGACCTCGTTGGCGGCCTCGGTATTCTGCGTCCGCATTTCCGCTTCCAGGGTCTTGGCTTCCGCGTTGTCCTCATCCAGGATGAAGAGACGGGCGAGGATTCCGGTGGCATCATCCAGACGGCCTTCGGCTTTGGCGGCGCGAACCTCTTGAAGCAGTGCATCCTGCCGCTTCACCAACTCGGCGGCGGCGGCGGCGTCCAGTCGGGTCTCCGGCATGTCGTCCAGATCGAGGAGCACCTGTTCCACCGCTTCCTCTTGGACCGTTTCGGCGCCGGGCGGTTCGGCCTCAGGCATCTCTTCGAGGATCGGACCCAGATCGAATCCAGGCTCGTCTTCGAATACCGGATCCGGACTGGTCTCCGACATCATCTCGCACAAACGGATCCCTTCGGAGGCTCGCTCGTCCTCCGGAGCCTGCAGGTGCAGGGTGCGCCAGAGCTCCAGCGCCGCGTTGTAATCTCCCTGTAGGTATTGCTCGGAAGCCTGCTGATGAAGCGATTCGTTGTCCTGCCGGTCCATCCCGCCTCTCCATGTGGAAAAAGACTGATACCTGTCGCCCGTATTCGGAATATAGGTCCCCGAAACCGGCCAGGCAAACCGGTCTTCACATGAGATTCATTGTTTTAACGGGATTTTTGGCGACAGGCCTCAGAGCAGAAGTAGCGCATCTCCCCCATACGGTCCTTGGCGACCAGGGCGCGGGAGCGGTCCACGAAGGTGCCGCAGACCGGATCCTGCACCAGAACGCCCGGTTCCGCGGCGGTAGGTGGCGGTGGCGCCGGCGCCCTCCGGGGCATGAGCAATCGGGACACCAGCCTCACGAGACTGAACGCCAGGACCGCCCACAAAAGGTAACGGAACATCAGTTGGGATGTTCCGCCCTGGCCTTCTCAAGGGCGGCTCGCAACTGGGGAACATGCTGTTTACCGGCAGGCAGGCTGTCCAACCGGGCCAGGGCCGCTTCGGCGGTGGGAAAATCGTGGGCATTCAGTCCTGCGATGATCACCGTGTTGAACAGCGACTGCCAGTGGTTCGGGTCGATGGCGTTGGCGCGGCTGAACATGGCGATCGCCTCCTGGTTGCGCTGCATGCCGCCGTAACAGGTGCCGAGATCGGTGAGCAGGTTGGGATCGTTCGGCGACAGTTCCGCAGCTTTCTCGTAGAATTCCACCGCCTGCGGCCACATCCGGGCATCGTGGTACAGGTTCCCCATTTTTTGCAGAGCGACCTGGTTGGCCGGATCCAGTTTGAGGATCTCCCGCAGCTTGCCGACTTCCGCCAGCATGGGGGCGGAGGCCTGGGGCTGGGACGGAGGCGGCGCCTGGCGCTGTTGGCCTGCCGTTGCCGACATGCCTTGCGCCGGACCGGCGCCGATGCCCTGGGAAAGTCCGAAGCCGACCAGCACGCCGAAGGCGAATCCCCCGACCAGCATTGCGATCTGTTCTCGTTTCACATCCGACTCCACGGTAGTTAAAGGCTATAAGGCAGGCTAGCGGAGGGGTTCGCCGGCGTCAAGACGGCGGGCTTGCGGCTGCAGGACCGAGATGTCCTAATGAACCGATGTCCGATTCGAAACCCAATCTGTACGGCATGGAGCGGCAGGAGTTGGGATCCGCTCTGGAACCGCTTGGAGTTCCCGGATTCCACGCCGGCCAGATCTTCCGCTGGATGTACCGCCGCAGGGTCCTGGACCCTGAGCGCTGGACCGATCTGCCCAAACCGCTCCGGGAGCGCCTGGTGTCTTTGTACCGCGTCGAGCCCGGAACCGTCTCCGGAACCGCCTCGGACGATGACGGCACAATCAAGTACCGCATCGACCTTTCGGGAGGCGGCCAGGTAGAGGCGGTCTTCATGATCCAGGACGGCCGGGTGACCCTCTGCCTGTCCAGCCAGGTCGGCTGCGCTCTCGGTTGTTCCTTTTGTCTCACGGCGAAGATGGGCCTCATGCGCAACCTGACGGCGGGGGAGATCCTGGGCCAGGTCCACCTCCTGGTACAGGCTGGCGAGATCGAGGATGCACCCTGCAATATCGTTTACATGGGCATGGGGGAACCGCTGCACAACTATGAGGGGGTGGCCGCTTCCATCCGTCTGCTCACCGACCCGGAAGGAGTCGGCTGGTCCAGGAAACGGATCACGGTCTCCACCGCCGGCATGGTCCCGGGCATCATCCGCCTGGCCGGAGAGCCGGTCCGTCCCATGCTGGCGGTTTCCCTCAACGCAACCACCGATGCGGTCCGGAATCAGTTGATGCCGGTGAACCGCAAGTACCCCTTGACGGCGCTTCTGGATGCCTGCCGGCAGTTCCGGCTGCAGTCCAGGGATGCCCTGACCTTCGAATATGTCCTACTGGCCGGGGTGAACAATTCGGATGCGGACATCCGGCGGCTGGCGAAGATTGTGAGGGATCATCGCGCCAAGCTGAATCTGATCCCGTTCAACCCGGTCCCGGGCTGGTTGGCGTATGAATGCCCGGATGACGACCGGGTGCGGGAGATCCGGGACAACCTCCTGGAACTTGGGGTCCCGGTTTCGGTGCGCTGGAGCCGGGGACGGAACGCCCGGGCCGCCTGCGGCCAGCTGGCCATGCTGTGAATCCGTTCGGGAACCGCTCAGTTGAACCCGCGGCGAACAGCCAGCGCCAGCAGAACAGGCCGGTCCGGTCCCTCGACCCTTCTGATCCGAACACCCTGGAACCCGGCCCGGCGGAGTCTGAACTGGAGTTCCACCTCGTGGAACGGGCCCCGGGGCCGAGCCGGATCCGCCACCGCCAGGGTGACCGGCCGTCTTCCCGGGACTCCCGCCGGGAGCGTCGCCATCAGGAGCCCTCCTTCCACCAGGCTGCTCCAGATCTGGGACAGGACCTGGTCGACGTCGGCAGTGCTGGGGCCGGTGATGGACTGCACCGCCACCGCCACGTGGAAACTGTTCCTGAACGGGGTCAGGTCCTTGAGATCGCGGCGGCGGAAGGTGACGTTGGGACCGGCGCATTCGGACCGGTTGCGGAACAAGGTCTCCGGCGCGTAGTCGACGGCGGTCACATTGGCGAAATGGGAAGCCAGGAAACGTGTCAGCGACGCCTCGCCGCAGCCCAGGTCGGCGACGGTCTTGTGCGCTCGCCGCGGGACCTGCAGGAGCGTCGAGCGCAGGATATCGCCACCGTCTCCGGCGTCATCCGGCGGTGGCGCCTCTGCGGTCCATGCATCCCATTGTTCCGGTCCCCAAAGCACAATCCGATTCTCCCGATCCCGCCCTATTAATGAATCTAGGTGCGGCAAGGAGGAATCGTCAACCGCGAAGTCCGTTGAGGAATTCCGCGTTGGTCTTGTATTTGCCGAGGCGGTCCACCAGCAGCTGCATCGCCTCCGCCGCCCGGGAGCTGGCGAGAGCCCGCCGCAGGAGGGTGACCTGCCGGTGTTCCTCAGGGGTGAACAGCTTCTCTTCCTTGCGGGTGCCGCTGGCGGCCACGTCGATGGCCGGGAAGATGCGGCGCTCGAACATGCCCCGGTCCATTACGATCTCGGTATTGCCCGTCCCCTTGAACTCCTGGAAGATGACCTCGTCCATCCGGGAGCCGGTGTCCACCAGGGCAGTCCCCACCACGGTCAGGGAACCGCCGTCCACCACGTTCCGGGCGGCGCCGAAAAACTTCCTCGGCTTCTCCATGGTCCTGGCGTCGATGCCCCCGGACAGCACGCGACCCGATCCTTTTTGCTGATTGTTGTAGGCCCGTGACATCCTGGTGATGGAATCCATCAGGATGACCACGTCATGGCCGGTTTCCACCAGGCTCTTGGCGCGCTCCATCACCATTTCGCAAACCCGGACATGGTTTTCCACCTGCTCATCACTTGAGGATGAGATGACCTCGCCCTGCACGGTGCGGCGCATGTCGGTGACCTCTTCAGGCCGCTCGTCCACCAGCAGGACGATCAGGTGGATATCGGGATGGTTGGCGGTGATGGCGGCGGCGATCTGCTGCAGCAGTACGGTCTTGCCCGCCTTGGGCGGAGCGACGATCAGGCAGCGTTGTCCGCGGCCGATCGGCGTCATCAGATCCACGACCCGGGTGGAGATCTCGTCGCTGGAATGCTCCAGCCGGATCCGCTCGGAGGGGTCCTCGGCCACCAGCTGGCGGAACGGAATTCGCCGCTTCCAGGTTTCCGAATCAACCCGCCCGACGGTATCGGCCCGCTCTACCCAGGCCGGACCTTGCCCGTCTGAAGGTGGAATCGCCCACCCGGCGAACTCGGCGCCATCGCAGAGTTCCGCTTGCTGCACCAGTTCCGGCGGCAGGTAGGGATCGTTGGGCGCCGCCTCGTAGTTGTCCGCCGGAGACCGGAGATAACCGTCTCCCCGGCTGCCGCCCTGGAACACACCCGAGACTTCCCGTGTCGCCTCCCCTTCCGGCTTCCTGGGCGGCCCGGTCCGCTTCTGCTGCGAACGGACCGGCCGGCGGTTGCCGCCGCCGCTCCGCCGCCCGCGTCGTCTCCGACCCTGGCGCCGGGCTCCACCTGATGTACCGTTCCTGTTGTTGCCGTCTGTCATGTTCCAGTTTCCTTTGATCAATCCGGTCGTACAGCGGCAAGGCCGGCCACTACCGCAACAAACATCGCCAGGACCTTTGCACCACGATCCTCCTCCAGCAGCACCGACCCGGCCGGGTGAACCACAACCTGCAGCTCGTCAGCACCCTGTTCGGTGGCGAAATAGGCGCCGCCACCCTGCCATCCGACCAGGTCATAGCCCGGGATCGACCCCGGCCTGTCCAACACCTGAAAAAGATCGCCGTCGGCCAACAGGACGGTCCCCCCCGACACAGCCTGAATACCGGCCTGGAGCGGACTCCAGAATGCAGCCGGCTGGCCGCCGCCCTGCTCCTCTTCCAGTACCAGGGCCCCACCGGGACGGTGCATGAGCCTGACAGGGCTCTCCGAGCCGATGCCCTCAACCGTCCAGCCGTCAGGCGCCGGTCGGAACGCGAAAAGCATCCTGTCGCCACCCTGTAGAACCAGGCCGCCGTCGGCGTTCGCGGTCAGGGTGTACCGGCCTGTGCCGGTATGCTCGGTTTCACTCACGGAGGGGTTCCAGGAAAAACATCGGTCCGGGTGAACCGACGGAAACGCAAATATACAACGGATCGTTCCGAAAGGCGACCGGGTCACTCCTGCTGGAGGAGCTTGATCGCATTGGCCGCAGCTGCCCGGACGAATTGGTTGGAATCCTCGTCTATTGCCGCCTGCAGGGCCGGAACGGCCTCGATGAGGCCCAGACCGGCCAGGGCCCGGGCGGCCTGAACACGAACCTCCCATTCCGGATCCTGTTTCAGCAGGATCACCAGACCGTCCAGGGAATCCGCCGGGGCTACCTGGGAAACGCCCATGATGCTGGCCCTTCTGACCTCCTTGAGCGGGTCCTTGAAGCCGACCTTCAGGCACAGGGCCGCCTCGGCCCCTCCTATCTTCGCCAACGCCTCCGCCGCCCGTTGGCGAACGTGCCAGTCCGCATCCTCCGCCAGGCGGCGGCCAAGACCCGGGACAGCCTCCTCCACCGACAGATCTCCCAAAAGGATGACGGCGGTCATACGGACGAACGGGTGGTCGTCATCCAGGAATTGCAAGGCCAGTTCCGAGCCGTCCTCCACCGGCTGGGTGACCAGCACATGGAGGGCGGTGGCCCGGACATCACCGTCCGGATTGTCAAGCTCACCGCGGACCCGGCCCAGGTTCTCCTCCGTAGGATCGGCCTGCAGCGCGTAGATATTCTCGATGCGGGAGGTCGGATCCTGGGAGCATCCGGCCAGGAGCAGACCTGCTGAAATCACGAGCACTGTGGTCCGGACAACCGGAATTCCCATACAGATCTCCATAGACACACCTGACCCCCGGTTTTATATGTACGTATCAAAATATTGTAATTGATAGCAAAGGAGCGATTGCGTACCTATATCTACAGTTATTGCATATTCGAGGTGCGCGTCATGAGTATTCTCACTGCCAAAAACAGCTTTCGGAACGGACTGATGGCCCTGGTGGATTGCCGGGATGCGGAGGCCACGAGATATTTCCGTTCCGCCATGCAGATCGACAAGGACCGTGGTACGGGGCGGCTCTGGGTGCGCTACCTGTCCTACTACGGGTACAGCCTGGCCCGTGAAGGGGTTAACGGCAAGGAAGCGGTGGAGCTGTGCGAACGGGCTGTGCGGGACCACCCGCGCCCTGGACGCGTTCCAACGGGGTCTGACGATTTCGCCGGAGCACCAGGCCCTCCAAATCGAACTCCAGAAACTGGACCGGCGGGGCAAGCCCCACTTCAGCTTCGTGCCCCGGGGTCACGCCATGAACCGTATCATGGGGAAAATGCTGGGGACATTCCGCCGGCCTGCATAATATTACCGGCCCCGCTGCAGACGCAGCGCGACGTAACGCTGTGCGGCTGCAGCAGCCTGGCTGAGGTTCAGCCCCCTGGCCAGATGCCCGGCCAGAGCGGCGGCATGGGCGCCTGCCAGCCCCTCTACCCGGGAGACCTCAAGCCGGGTCGTATCGAAAACCGTCACCTGGCCGTCATCATCCAGGACGTCCAGAACCCTGCCTTTCAGGATTCCCCCGCTGATCAGAACCGCACCTGTGCCCTGCTTCCGAAGAGCTGCTGCAGCGGAGCGGAACGAGCCCAGGCTTTCCGCCCGCTGATCGGCCAGAATTTCCAGATCGCCGGCCCGCACCACAACCACACGTACGACGGGGAACAGGAAGCGGAACAGGGCTTCTATAGCCGGCCCGGGAAGGATCGGGGTCCTTCCGATACGGAACACCGGGGCCAGCACCACATTAGGCACATGGAACGTTCCAAGCAGTTCCCCGATCAGTTCGATCTGCTCCCGGTTTGCCAGGATCCCGACCCTGGCGGCATCGGCACGGCAGCTCTCGAAGATCGACTCGAACTGCTGCGCCACAAGCCCCAGCGAAACCGGTTCCAGGGCATCGACCCGTCCCTGTGCCGCTGATAGAACGGCGGTGGTCACCAGCAGCGGTGAACACTGCATGTCGCGAAAGACGGCGCCGTCGGCCAGTTGGCTGTCGCCCTGTGTGTCGGCGGCATTGACCGACAGGACCGACGCACCGAAGCCCATTCAGCCCTCCCGGCCGGCGGCGATCAGCAAGCCGGCCTGCCGGACCGCCAGGAAGATATCCAGGAGACCGAGGCCGCTGGCGGCTCCACGAACCCATCCTGTCCTGAGGAAGCCGGCCACTCCCGAAGAGGACAGCGACACCACCATGTGGTCCCAGACAAGCGACCAGGGCGCCACCACCAGGAAGACCCCGAAGATGAAGAAGCAATACAGTTTCGCGGCATGTCTGAGGCGAGGGTCCAAGAGCTGCTCCTCTTCCTGTTGCGGGGCAGGAATCGCATTCTACCACCGCGGGTTGGGGCAGGATATAATCCGCCGATGAATCAAATCCCCCTCTTGGACCTGCGAGCGCAGTTCGAAACCATGCGTGACGAGATCTACGACGCCATCCGGCAGGTGGTGGAGTCCCAGCATTTCGTCCTGGGGCCGACGGTCCGCAGGTTCGAGGAACGGCTGGAGCGGTATGTCGGCGCCTCCCATGCCGTAGGATGCGCCTCAGGCACCGATGCACTGATCCTGGCCCTGGCGGCCCTGGACGTCGGCCCCGGCGACGAGGTCGTGACCACGCCGTTCTCATTCTTCTCCACAGCCTCCTGCGCCTACAAAGTCGGGGCCCGGCCCCGGGTTGTGGATATCGACCCGGACAGCTTCAATATCGATCCTCTGAAGCTGGCCGAAGCGATCGGCCCGCGCACCCGGGCGATCATCCCGGTGCATCTGTTCGGCCAGTGCGCCGCCATGAAGCCGATCCTGGAAACCGCCGCCGCCGCCGGTATCCCGGTGGTGGAAGACGCCGCCCAGGCTCTTGGCTCAACCTACGACGGACCGGACGGCGGGCCGTCGGGTCATGCCGGCACCCTCGGCCGCCTGGGCTGCTACTCGTTCTTCCCTTCCAAGAACCTGGGCGGCTACGGCGACGGCGGCGCCGTGGTCAGCGCCGACGAAGCCCTGGCCGAGAGACTGAGGTCACTGCGGGTCCACGGCGGGGTCCAGATGTACCACCACGAGGATGTCGGCTGGAACAGCCGCCTGGACGCGCTGCAGGCTGCGGTGCTGGAGGTCAAGCTGCCCAGGCTGGACCTTTGGGGACAGGGACGGTCCGAAAACGCCCGGCAGTACGACAGGCTGTTCCAGGCGTCCGGCCTGGTGGCATCCGGCGCCGTCCGCCTGCCCTGTCGCACCGGCACCGGGCGGCATATCTTCAACCAGTACACCTTGCGGGTGCAGGACCGGGACGCCCTCCGGGCCCACCTCAACGAAGCCGGGATCGGCAACTCGGTGTACTACCCGGTCCCGCTGCACCGCCAGGAATGCTTCAGCGAACTG
>CALZKF010000119.1 GCA_945787955.1 uncultured Acidobacteriota bacterium
ATCGACAGGGTCAGCGAGGTCACCATGAACATGACTGCCGCCCCGGTGGTGATCTTGGAAAAGGCGGTGGCGGCACCCCGGGCGCCGAAGGCGGTCTGGCTGCCGCCACCGCCGAATGCGCCTGCCAGGTCGGCACGTTTACCGGTCTGGAGCAGGACCACCAGTATCAGGATTATCGAGACGATGATGTGGAGAACCATAATCAGCGCATACAGCATGGAGTTCCTCGAAATTTGTACCGTAAAAACCGCGGAAATATAGCATACGGCCCGGTGGTATCCAAATCCGCCGCCGCCGTGTTCAATCCGCCGCCGCCGCCACGATAGCCAGGAACGAGGCGGAACCGAGGGCGGCGCCACCTACCAGGCCACCGTCAACATCGGGAAGGGCCAGAATTTCAACCGAATTTCCCGGATTCATCGACCCGCCGTACAGGATCCGGACTTTCGCAGCGATTTCCTTTCCGGCGATGTTCCGGACCTCATTGCGGATGAAGCTGTGCACGTCCTGGATTTCGGGCAGCGTCGGCGTTCGTCCTGTGCCGATGGCCCAGACCGGCTCGTAGGCCAGCACCAGACCGTCGCAAGACGGGGGGGCGCCGGCCTGAAGCCCGGCACGGACCTGGCGGCCGACCACCTCGAGAGTTGAGCCGGCATCGCGTTCCGACTCCAGTTCCCCGACACACAGGACCGGAACCAGCCCGTGACGGCAGGCCGCGGCGACTTTGCGCCCGACCATGTCATCGTTCTCACCGAACAGAGTTCGCCGTTCCGAGTGGCCCAGGATCACCATGCGGACTCCGGCCTCGACCAGCATGGGCGGTGCGATCTCGCCGGTGCATGCGCCCCGTTCCTCCCAATGCATGTTCTGGGCTCCCAGGATGATCGCTTCGGACCCTGCCAGCCGCCGGCCGACCGGGCCGATGGAGATGAACGGCGGCGCCACGGCGACATCCGCCGCCGACGCTGCAGGGAGGCTGTCCAACAATGCTCCGGCAAGCGCCGCCGCATCCGCCGGTCCCAGGTTCATTTTCCAGTTGCCCATGATCAGCGGCCTGCGTGCACCCTCCGCCATCAGGCGTCACTCAGGGCATCCACCCCTGGGAGCGGGAGTCCGGAGAGGAACTCGAGGGAGGCGCCTCCGCCGGTGGATACATGGGACATGCGCTCCGCCAGGCCGAACTTCCTGACGGCTGAGGCGGTATCGCCGCCGCCGACCACCGAGACGGCGCCGCTTCCGGCCAGCGCTTCCCCGACCCTGCGGGTGCCGTTTGAGAATTGTTCGAGTTCAAACCGTCCCAATGGGCCGTTCCAGAGCACGGTCCTGGCGCTTGCCAGAACGGAGGCGAACAGCTCCACCGATTTCGGCCCGATGTCCGCTCCGGCTTCCACCCCGGCAATATCCACGTTCGCGGTCGTACGGTAATTGTCGTCGTCACCCAGTGTGACTACGTGGTCCACCGGGAGCACGAAGCGTTTGCCTTGCAATTCCGCTTTTTGCATGATCGATTTGGCCAGGGTCAGGTTGTCGCCCTCGATCAACGATTTCCCCACCGGATGAACCATCGACTTCAGGAACGTGTAGGCCATGGCGCCGCCGATGATAAAGCTGTCCACCACCGGCATGAGATTTTCAATCAATGTGATCTTGTCCGATACCTTCGCTCCGCCGAGGATCGCTACGAAAGGAGATTCAGGCGTGCCGGTCAGCCTGCCCAGTTGCTCCAACTCAAGGTCCATCAGGAACCCGGCCGCAGCAGGCCTCAGGATTCCCGGCACACCGGCGGTGGAAGCATGTGCGCGGTGGGCCGTGCCGAAAGCGTCATTGACGTAAAGGTCGGCCAGGGAGGCCAGCTCCGCCGCGAACTCCTCCTTGTTGGCTTCTTCTCCAGGGTGGAACCTCAGGTTCTCCAACAGGACGAACCCGCCGTCCTGAAGGCTCCGTGCCGCCGTTCCGGCCGGGGCACCGACGCAGTCCTCCGCAAAGGCTACCGGCCGGTCGAGCTTCTGCGCCAGGCGTCGGGCCACCGGCGCCAGGGACAGTTCCGGCTTCGCCTTGCCCCGGGGCCGACCAAGGTGGGACGCCAGGATAATGCGTGCGCCATGTTCCGCAAGGTGATTCAGGGTTGGAAGCGCGGCATCGATCCGGTTGTCGTCGGCGACCTCGCCGCCGTCCAGGGGGACGTTGAAATCCACCCTGCAGAAAACCCTCTTACCTTTGAGATCGAGATCGCGGACGCTCAATTTCTTCGACATCGCTCGGTCCTTTCGCTCACGCCTGCAGGTTCTTCCTGCCGAGGATGGTGTCCAGGTTCTTGCGGTGGGCAGGACTCAGCCCACGGATCAAGGCATTGCTTCGGCGGATCTTTTCACGCTTCATAATGCTTCTCACGGCGGATGCGATCCGTTGCCTGACATACGCATCCTCCTGTCCGTAGATCCTGATCAGATCGAGCAGTTCGTCCTTCTGGCCGATCAGTTCCAGCGCAGCCAAAAGCTCCAGTTCGACACGATAGCCTTTCCTGCGAAGTTCGTCCCGTAATTCCCGGATTGCGACCCGGCTTCCGATCCGGGCCAGTTCAAGGTGTGCCTTGGCTCGGGCGCGCTGCAGGGGGTCCGGACCGGCCCCGTCCGAAGGAGGGGAACTGCGCTCCAGGAATTCCTTGAGGCGGTAGGTCAGGGCATTGACGTTCAGGGAGCCGATCACTTCCACAAGAGTCTGGAGCGGAAGCGCTTCGTCCATCCACTCCAGCGCCTCGGCTACCGGGCGTCCCCGTCGGGGCCCCAGCGCTTTGAGCGCCATCCCGACCCGCGTGCAAAACTCCGGGTCGTCGGCCCGCCGCCTCATTTCCTCGATCATCGGGTGGATGGAGTCGATGCTGCGCTGGGACAATTGGTGCAGCGCCTCGTTCCAGGTCGGGTAGTCCGGTGAGGCCAGGTCACCCAGCAGGTCGTCCAGGGTCGGCTCCCGGCGTTCGTCCAGGCCCTCGTCGTTCTGCAGCCGCGCCGCCAGCGCCGCCACCTTCATCGAGCGGTCCCGGATCAGGCGCTTCAGGATCCCTCGGCGCTCGGCCGTTTTGAGGCGTGGCAGGATCGCACAGGCCGCCAGTCGCAGCTTGGCCTTCTCGTCCGGATCCAGGAGGATGCCCAGCACATCACGCAGGGCGTCGTCCTGGCCGGCACCGTACAGCTCAATGAGAGCCTGGACCGCCGCAATCCGGACTTCCATGCCGGATTCACTCCGCAGGAACCTATGGAGGGAGGCGACGGTTTCCGCGGAAGGAAACCGCGCCAGGCCGTGTGCCGCCCTCTCCCGGATCGCTACCGACTCGTCCCGCAACAGGGTGGTGAGGGGACCCCGGCCGCGAGGGTCCTTGATAAGGGCAAGCAACTGGATGGCGTGGCCACGGACCTGGTTGTCGTCGCGGCACAGCGCGTCGATAAGGCCCTCCACCGCCCGGGCGCCGATCACCGACAGCCTTGCTTTGGCGGAATCGATCTCGACCTGCCTGGAACTCCCAAGCCGGTGGATCAGCTCCTGGATCTCGTTCGCCCGTTTCCTGCGTGTCATAATGTAAAGAGGTGGACCCAAAGCCTCCGGATCGGACCGACCGCGGCAGCGGCGGTCTTGCCGGTGCGACGGGGCTACCACGACACGGAAGCGAATCGGATTATCGATCGACGGGAGAATCAAGTCAACTTGAGTAAGACTATGAAAGCGACCCTGTTCATCATGATTGCATGCGCGGTCTGCCTTGGAGCCGCCTGTACCGGGCCGGAAGGCCGGGCGGCCGCCACGTATGACGAGGCGCTGGAAAAGATCGAGGCCGGGGACCTGGAGGACGGTGTACGTCTGCTCCAGCAGGTGATCACCGAATACCCGGACACCGATGCTGCGATGGAAGCAAGGAAAGAAATCGAGTTTTCCCGTGGAATCGCCGGGGCGGTGGAGAACTATCCTGTTGCCAGCGCACGGGACCTGATGGTCCGGACCGCCCGGGTTCTGGAGCGACTCCGGCACCGCAGACGCCTGCCTGCCGCACTGGACGAACTGGTGCCGGGGAAACTGAAATCGGCTCCTGTGGATCCCTGGGGTGAACCGTTGGCGTATGCCCGCAGCGACAACGGCCGGGGCTACACCTTGAACTGTTTCGGCTCCGACGGGATGGAGGGCGGTGTCGGCGCCGCCGGGGACATGGTCATCCGGAACGGTGAATTCGTGGAAGGCGGCTGGTAATGCTGGAGACGCTTCTTTTTGTCCTTCTGGCGATGCTGCCGCTGGACGCGCCCAGATCGGCGGTGGCGGTGCTTCCGTCCGGCGACGAGTTCATGGTGGAACTTGCGGTTACTCCGGAGGAGCGGCGCATCGGATACATGCACCGGGATCAGGTCGGTCCCAGCGACGGCATGCTCTTTCTGTTCGGGAGCGACGATATTCACGGGATCTGGATGAAGAATTGCCGGGTGGCCCTGGACATCATCTGGCTCGATCAGGATTTCCGGGTCGTTCACATCGCCCCGGACCGCCAACCCTGTGAGCCGGACGGTCCCTGCCCTTCGGCGTATCCTTTCCGTCCGGCCCGCTACGTGCTGGAACTGGCAGGGGGTCGTGCTGCGGAGACCGGCCTCAAGGCCGGCGACCGGGTGGTGGTACTGTCGGACCCGCCGATCCGTTGAAGCGGGACAGGGAAGCGAGCTCAACATGACGCGGAAAACGACGGCCGGCTGGCCCCGGATACTGTTTGCTGTTGCGATGCTGTCCGTCGGCGGAGCGGCGGCACAGGACGGGGGTGAAACGGTCCACGTCGCGCCGAAGGGAGCCGATCTCGGCCTGCTGGGCGAGATACGCGAACTGGCCCGGCGAATGGTCGAACTGCGGGAAACCGCCCCGGCACTGGACCCCCCGCCGCTGGCGGTTCGGGCGACACCCGACCTGATCCGGATCTCCTCGGAGATCCGTGCGCGCAGCCTGGTGCCGGCCGATCAGATGGCGGCAAGGTGCCGGGCATGGGTCGATCTCGGCTTCCGGCAGCCGGAATTCCCCACCAGTGCCTTGAACCGATTGGCCGGCGATATCGCCGGGGTCGGACTGGACCCTCAGGGCAATCGCCTGCTGGTGGATGTGGACCGGCTGACCGACGGGGATTTTTTCAGCGAACAGCCGAACGATCCCACAATCGCCCTGCTGCTGGCTACCGGCGTCCGGCCGGATGAGCCGACCATGGTCCATGCCCTGATGCACCTGGTACAGCACCACCGGGGGGCGCGTACAGCTGAGACCACGACCGACGCCCTGATTGCGGCGGCTGCACTACAGGAAGGGGAGGCGAACCTGGTGGCGGTCATGTACCTGTTCCAGGCCATGGGGCTGCAACGGAACATCCTGGCTCTGGGATACACACCGGATCAGGCTCTGAACGGCGCCCTGACTCCGACCGCCCTGGCAGGGGCTCCCGAACTGGACCGCCGGGTGCTGGATTTTGTGTTCATGGAAGGTTTTGAAGCTCTCTCGCGGGTCTGGCAGGCCGGTGGTTGGGAAGGGGTGGACCACTTCATCGGCCGCTCCCGGGCCACCCACGATCTCATCCACATGGACAGGCCCCCGGCCAGGGCCTCGCCGCCGGAACCGGCTGTCCCGGACCTGCCTGAACGGTACGAGGTCCGGGACCGGGACAGTCTGGGAGAACTGGGGGTGGTGATGTTGATCGCCTCCCTCACCGGCAAGGAGAACCTGGGCCTGCAGGCCGGAGACGGCTGGCAGGCCGACCGTCTGATCCGGCTGGAACCGGATGACGGCACCGGCGGCGTCACCGTATGGGTGACCCGCTGGCGCAACGAGAAGGAGGCGGAAGAGTTCCTGCAGCTGTACCGCCGCGGGCTGGCCGAAACCGGGCCTGCCGCCTCGGGAGCCGCGAGCATTCGAAGGGAGGGTGTCGAGGTCGAGATCCTGGTCATCCCGGCCGCTCTCAGAACGCCGGAGGAGCCTGCCGGCAGCCCCGGAACTTTACATCCTTGAACCGCATGGGCTAGAGTTGCCGCGGCGCCGGATAGTGCCGGGATTCGAACAATGATTGATGCAGGCATAGTCCCTTTGGACTATTACCCAAATTGGTCCGTGATCCGCCTTGAACCTGTTCGCGACCCGGTGATACACCTACGCGTCCAAACCGGTCCCGGCCGGCCCTCGAAAGCCGGATCCGGGTACAGGAGAGCATGAGATGGCGGCGTATTTTCCGGTTCTGCTATTTCTCCTGGTCGGTCTGGCCTTCCCGATCATCACCCTGTTCATTGCACAATTGGTTCGACCGAACCGGCCGGGTGACGTCAAGAGCTCGGTCTACGAATGCGGCATCGAACCGGAGACGCCGGCCTGGACCCGAGTATCGGTTCGGTTCTACGTCATCGCGGTGCTGTTCGTCATCTTTGATGTGGAAACGATTTTCCTGTTTCCCTGGGCGGTGAAGTACGGGGTCCTCGGCCTGTTCGGGTTCATAGAGATGTCTATTTTTCTGCTGATCCTGGTGGTCGGGTACATCTACGCCTGGCGGAAGGGAGCCTTGCAATGGGCCTGAGCCGGGAACTGCAGGAAGGCGATCATCCCGCCATCCTGGTGACCAAGTACGAGTCTCTGTTCAACTGGGCCCGGAAATCGTCCCTCTGGCCGATGACCTTCGGGCTGGCCTGTTGTGCCATTGAAATGATGTCCGCCGGCGCATCACGGTTCGACATGGACCGCTTCGGCGCCGGAATTTTCCGTGCCACCCCGAGGCAAGCCGATCTGATGATCGTATCCGGTTCGGTAACCGAAAAAATGGCGCCTGTGATCCGCCGCCTTTACGACCAGATGCCGGAACCGAAGTGGGTCATGTCCATGGGGATCTGCTCCACCGCCGGCGGGCCGTTCCCGACCTACAGTCACGTCCAGGGGGTAGACCGTGTCGTCCCGGTGGATGTCTACATCCCGGGTTGCCCGCCCCGGCCCGAGGCGCTGTTCTACGGCCTGCTCATGCTGCAGGACAAAATCGACCAAATGAAGTATTCGAAATAGGACGGCAGGGATATGGCGACTACCGAACCTCCCGAAGAGAACGGTTCCGTCGAACAGGCGCCGACCTCGGCAGCACTGGATCGACTCCTGGCTACAATGCCGGACGCCGTTGAGCATTCCGAGTTCCAGCGCGGCGCCCCGATCGTGAGAATCGCACCGGCGCGACTGCTGGAGGCCATGACCTTCCTGCGTGATGATCCGGCCTGCCGCTTCGACCTGCTTTCCAGCCTGTGCGGCATGGACCTTTCCCTGACCCGCACCGACGGCCCCCGGTTCGACGTGGTCTACCACCTTTACAGCGTCGAGCATCGCCACGTCCTGACGGTGAAAATCGCCGTGGCGGAAGAGCAGGAGGCGCCTTCGGTGACCGGGATCTGGGTGACAGCCAACTGGCATGAGCGGGAGGCGTACGACATGTTCGGGATCGGTTTCGCCGGCCATCCCGATCTTCGCCGGATACTGATGCCTGACGGATTCGATGCCTTCCCGCTGCGCAAGGACTTCCCGCTCGAGGGCCGCGAAAAGGATCATGGCTGCTGGCGACGACCCGAGGATGACGACCGTTACACCTACGTCGCCCAGGCGCCGGAGAAATAAAGATGCTGGGCACAAGAGAACTGGAAATCAACCTCGGGCCCCAACACCCCAGCACCCACGGTGTTCTAAGGGTGAAACTGAAGCTGGACGGCGAGACCATTGTGGAGTCCGATCCGGTTATCGGCTACCTGCACCGGGGCTGCGAAAAGCTGGGAGAAAACCGCAATTACATCCAGACCGAGGTCTACACCGACCGGATGGACTACATCGCCGCCATCAACGAGAACCTGGTGTATATCGAGGCTGTGGAACGGCTCCTGGGTGTGGAGGCGCCTCCCAGAGCCCAGTACATGAGGGTGATCCTGGCCGAGTTCCAGAGAATCGCCAGCCACCTGGTCTGGCTGGCCACCCACGCCCTGGACATCGGCGCCATGTCCGTGTTCCTGTACTGTTTCCGGGAACGCGAGGAGATCCTGGACCTGATCGAGGGCTATTGCGGCGCCCGGTTGACCACCAACGCCGTCCGGACCGGCGGGATGCGCCTCGACTTTCCCGAAGGCTGGCTGGGCAGTGCCAAGGCATTCTGTGACGAGTTCCCGGTACGGCTCAAGGAGTACGACACCCTTCTTAAAACCAACAGGATCTGGATGGGCCGCACCAAGGATATAGGCGTCATCACCGGAGAACGTGCCCTGGCCTACGGCCTCACCGGGCCGTGCCTGCGTGCCTCCGGCGTAAATTACGACGTTCGCAAGGCGATGCCTTACGAGGTCTATTCCGAAATCGAATTCGACGTCCCGCTCGGTTCGGTGGGAGACACCTACGACCGCTACCTGGTCCGCCTGGAGGAGATGCGCCAGAGCCGGCTGATCATCCTGCAGGCGATGGAAAAGATGCCGCAAGGGCCGGTGATGAACAAGGTGCCGAAGCGGATCAAGCCGCCGGCAGGTGAAGTCTACGTCGTCAATGAAGGGCCCCGGGGCGAACTGGGGGTCTATCTCGTAAGCGACGGGACCGACACCGCAGCCCGCTGCCGTTTCAAGTCACCCTGTTTCGTCAACCTGCAGGCGCTGCCGGAACTGGCCAAGGGCCACATGGTGGCCGACATCGTCGCCCTGATCGGAACGCTGGATATCGTACTGGGCTGCATTGATCGCTGATCGAGGCGACACGGCCGGGGACAAGGCATGAACGAACAACTGTTGCGGTACCTGGTGATCCCGATGGCGCAGATAGGCGCAATAATCGGGGTCATGCTGCTGTGCGTGATGTACCTGGTGTTGTGGGAGAGGAAGCTGATCGCCTTCATGCAGGTCCGCATGGGACCGATGCGGGTCGGCTATCACGGCCTGCTGCAGCCCCTGGTTCCCAAGGCGGCGGACCGCTGGGTGCACCTGATAGCTCCGATCATCCTCATGATCCCGGCCCTGGCCTGCTTCGCCGTCATCCCGTTCGCAGGCACGACCTTCGATATCGCCGGCCAGACGATCCAGCCCTGGGTCGCCGACCTCAACATCGGCCTGCTGTACTTCCTGGCGATTTCCAGCCTGGGGGTTTACGGGCTGGTCCTGGCGGGCTGGTCCTCCAACTCCAAGTACTCGATGCTGGGCTCCCTGCGCTCGGCGGCCCAGATGATCTCCTACGAGGTCCCGTTGGGCCTGTCCATCGTGGCGATCCTGATGCTGTCCGGGACCGCGTCCCTGGTCGGGATCGTCGAGGCCCAGCGTGCGGCCGGATCCTGGTTCCTGTTCAACCCGATCTACCCCCAGGTTATCGGCCTGTTCCTGTATTTCATTGCTGCCGTTGCCGAAACCAACCGGGCGCCGTTCGACCTCCCGGAGGCGGAGACCGAACTGGTGGCCGGCTTCCACACCGAGTACTCGGGCATGAAGTTCGCGTTCATGTTCCTGGCCGAGTACCTCAACATGATCCTGGCCGCCCTGATCGTTTCGGTGCTGTTCCTGGGCGGCTGGTTGCCGGTGACCTTCGGGATCCCCGGGCTGCACGGGCTGTTCGGCAATTTCCTGCCGTTCCTTGGCGCCGCCGGAGCGGCGATTACCGGCTTCTTCTGGCTGGCGCTGAAGGTGTTCGCCGTTCTGACGGTTTACCTGTGGTTGCGGGCGACCTTCCCGCGTTACCGCTACGACCAGCTCATGAGCCTGGGCTGGAAATGGCTGATCCCCCTGGGCCTGGTCCACGTCATGGTGACCGCGCTGCTCATGCTGCTCCGCGGCTGACATCCGGAGGAAAGAATGTCGGTAGTCCAACGGCCTGAACTGTCCTTCTGGAAGAAGATCTTCCTGGTGGAGCTGTTCCAGGGTATGGCGGTGACCTTTACGCACTGGTGGCGCAAGCCGACCACCGAACAGTACCCCAGGGAGCGGCCGAAGATCCTCCCCAGGTTCAGAGGGATTCCGAAGCTGCAGGACCATGCCGACGTCCCGGGGATTCTTTGCATCGCCTGCAACCAGTGCTCCATCATCTGTCCGGACGACTGCATCACGGTCCACGGCGAGCCCCGGACGGAAGGCAAGGGCAAGCAGGCCAAACTCTTCATCCTCGATTACGAACGCTGCTGCCTGTGCGGCCTGTGTGAAGAGGTCTGCCCCACCAGTCCGGTGCCGGCGATTTTCATGTCCCACGAGTATGAGTTGGCCCGTTACAAGCGGGTCGACCTTATGAATGACATGAAGGAACTGTACGATCCGCAACCGACCAAGGAGTACCTGAAATGACCGAGGTCTCCCTTCCGCTTTTCCTGTTGTTCTCGGCCGTCGGGCTGTTCGGCGCGGTGATGGTGGTGACCCGGACCCAGCCGGTGCACAGCGCGTTGTACCTGGTGTTGACCCTGTTCGCGGTTGCAGCAATCTACGTGCTGCTCCACGCCGAGTTCCTGGCGGTGGTTCAGATCCTGGTCTACGCCGGCGGGATCATGGTGCTGTTCCTGTTCGTGATCTTCCTGGTTCGGCCACCGGTTCCGGGTGAACGGCGCTGGCACGGCGGCAGGCACGTGCTGCTGTCCGCCGCTCTGGCGGTGATTCTGGCCGCCGCCCTGGCTTTCAATCTCGTTGAACGAGGGTCGCGCGCCGCCGCCGATGCCGGCGCCCTGCTCGCCGGAGGAAACATGGAGCAGGTCTCCATGACCTTGTTCCGTTACTACATTTTACCGTTCGAAACCGTATCGATCCTGCTCCTGGTATCCATGATCGGTGCGATCGCCCTGGCGCGTAAGGGGGAGGGCGCCTGATGCTGACCGTAAGCCACGTTATGATCCTCAGCCTGGTGCTTTTCGGCATCGGGGTGTTCGGCGTCTTGACGCGGCGCAACATCCTGATCGTGCTCATGAGCCTTGAGCTGATCCTGAACGCCGCCAATCTGAACTTCGTGGCGTTTTCATGGGCCCATCCCGGCATCCAGGGGCAGGTCTTCGCCCTGTTCGTCATCTGTGTCGCCGCCGGCGAGGTGGCGGTGGGGCTGGCGATCCTGATCACGCTTTTCAGGAACCGGAATTCAGTCAACATCGACGAGTTCCACCTCATGAAGGGATAGCGGGGTACCGTTCATGCTCGATTTCATCTGGCTTATCCCGCTGATCCCGCTGGCCGGCGTGCTGATCAACGGTTTCTTCGGTCGAAGGATGCCCTTGAAGGTGGTGGGGGTCATTGCCTGCGCCACGGTGCTGGCCGCATTCCTGCTTTCGGTCGGAGCGGTGGTTCAACTTGCAGGCAGCGAGCCGAACGCCGACGGTCTCCGGATCCATGAAGTCGGGGAGCTGGACTGGATTCCGCTTGATGCCGTATCGGTGCCCTGGGAATTCTCCCTGGATCCCCTGGGGTCGGTCCTGCTGCTGGTGGTCACCGGCGTCGGGTTCCTGATTCACGTCTACAGCATCGGCTACATGGCCCACGAGAAAGACTACGCCAGGTTCTTCACCTACCTGAACCTGTTCATGGGGATGATGCTCACGCTGGTGCTGGCCGGGAACATGATGGTCATGTTCGTCGGCTGGGAAGGGGTCGGGCTGTGCTCCTACCTCCTGATCGGTTTTTACTATGACAAGCCGTTCGACACCCGCACCGGCCTGACCTGCGCCGATGCCGGCCGCAAGGCGTTCATCACCAACCGCATCGGCGACTTCGCCTTCCTGATCGGGGTTCTGTACCTGGCCATCAATTTCGGGACGCTGACCTTCAGCGAAATCTCGGAGAAGGTCACTCACGCCGGTCCCGGGTCTCACGCCCTCCTGGTCGGGGTGGGGATCCTGCTGTTCCTGGGGGCCTGCGGCAAGTCGGCCCAGATCCCGTTGTACGTCTGGCTGCCCGACGCCATGGCCGGCCCGACCCCGGTTTCGGCCCTGATCCACGCCGCCACCATGGTGACCGCCGGGGTCTACATGGTCGCCCGCATGTCCGCCCTGTACGCCCAGGCTCCGGAGGCGATGGCGGTGATCGCCGCCGTCGGCGCCCTGACGGCGATTTTCGCGGCGATCATGGGCACCGCCGCCACCGACATCAAGAAGGTGCTGGCTTATTCCACCGTCAGCCAGTTGGGGTACATGTTCGCCGCTCTGGGAGTCGGAGCCTACGTCGCAGGCATCTTCCACCTCATGACCCACGCCTTCTTCAAGGCGCTGCTGTTCCTCGGCGCCGGATCGGTGATCCACGGCATGAACGGGGAGCAGGACATCACGAAGATGGGCGGCCTCAGGAAGAAAATGCCCAGAACTTACTGGACGTTCCTGGTGGCGACCCTGGCGATTGCCGGCATTCCCGGACTGGCCGGGTTCTTCTCCAAAGACGAGATCCTGTGGGGCGCCTGGTCCTCCGGCAACAAGATGGTCTGGCTGACCCTGGCCGCCGCCGCCGGCGTGACGGCGTTCTACATGTTCCGCCTGGTCTATCTGACCTTCTGGGGCCGGTTCCGGGGAGGGGATGAGGCCGAGTCCCATGTCCACGAATCCAACAACCTGATGACCGTCCCTCTGATGATCCTGGCCGGACTGGCCATCGTCGGCGGATGGGTCGGTTTCCCCAACAGCTTCCTGAAGGACGCTCCGTTCATTCATTCCTTCCACCACTGGCTGGCGCCGGCGATCGCGGATTCCCATGGTGGCGGGCATGGTGCCGAGGCGAGCCACTCCGCCGGTGTGGAATTCGGTCTGATGGCGCTGGCGGTCGGTATCGCGCTTTGCGGTATTTTCCTGGCCCTGCAGATTTACAAGAGCAGCAGCCTGCCCCAAAAGATCGCCGACACCCTGGGGCCGGTCTATAAACTGGTCCGCAACCTGTTCTGGGTGGACGAACTGTACAACCTGGTGGTCCTGAGGCCGTTCTACGCCGTGTGCCGGGGATTCCGCTGGGTAGACATTCATGTGGTGGACGGCCTGGTCAACGGCACCCGCAACGCCACCCTGGGACTGTCCTACATCTCCAATCTCCACGACCGCGTTGTGGTGGACGGCCTGGTCAACCTGACCGGCTGGACCACCACCTTGTTTCACAGAATGCTCGGCCGGGTTCAGACCGGCATGATCCAGACGTACCTGAGCGTGATGCTCCTGGGTGTTTTTATCCTGATCGCTTATTACACGCTGGCGGGGTAGCCCATTGCGAACCGTGAGGTCCTGAACGATGAACCCATTCGGTGATCAACTTCTCAACGTCATCACATTCGTGCCGCTGGCGGGTGCGCTGGTCCTTCTGCTCCTCCCCAAGGAGAAGAACGAGCTGGTCGCCCGGCTCGCCACTGCGTTCGCCGGCCTGGGGGTGCTGGTCAGCCTGCCGCTCTGGTTCGCCTGGCAGAGTGCACCGACCGACGGGCACGGGTTCCGGTTCGTATTCGAGACCGGCTGGATTCCGTCCATCGGCGCGAGGTACATCGTGGGGGTGGACGGTATCTCGATGTTGCTGGTGCTGCTGACCACAATCATGGGATTCATCGCCATCCTGTCGTCCTGGACCGCGATTCAGACACGTGTCAAAGGTTTCTATGTCTTTATGTTGATCCTGCAGACCGGCATGCTCGGGGTGTTCGTCAGCCTGGACCTGTTTCTGTTCTACATTTTCTGGGAAGTGATGCTGGTGCCGATGTATTTCATCATCGGGATCTGGGGCGGCAAGCGCAAGCTGTACGCCGCCATCAAGTTCTTCCTGTACACCTTGTTCGGTTCGGTGCTGATGCTGCTCGGGATCATCGCCCTGTACTTCTACCATCAGAAGGTCGCCGGTATTTTCACCTTCGACATCCGTTACCTGCAGGCCATGGGTACGTGGGCCGGCTGGTTCGATCTGCAATGCTGGATCTGGCTGGCGTTTTTCCTGGGTTTCGCAATCAAAGTCCCGATGTTCCCGTTCCACACCTGGTTGCCCGACGCTCACGTGGAGGCGCCTACGGCCGGCTCGGTGATCCTGGCGGCGGTGTTGCTGAAAATGGGGACCTACGGCTTCGTCCGGTTCAGTCTGCCGATGATGCCCGAGGCCACGAAGCATTACCTGCCCTGGGCCCTGACGCTGTGCGTCATCGGGATCATCTACGGAGCGATGGTAGCCATGGTGCAGAAGGACTGGAAGAAGCTGGTGGCGTATTCATCGGTCAGCCACCTGGGCTTCTGCATGATCGGGATCTTCGCCCTGACCGCGGACGGCATAACTGGCGGTGTGTTGCAGATGCTGAACCACGGCCTGGCCACCGGCGCCCTGTTCCTCATCGTCGGACTGGTTTACGAGCGTCGCCACACCCGGGAGATCTCCGAGTACGGCGGACTGTGGAAGGTCATGCCGTTATTCGCCGTGCTGTTCATGATCATGATGCTTTCGTCCATCGGGATGCCGGGTATTCCGGGGAACGGCTTCATCGGCGAGTTCACCATCCTGATGGGCGTGTTCGCACTGCCCCAGAAGTTCTGGGCGGTGCTGGCGGCCACCGGGATCGTGCTGGGAGCGGCCTACATGCTGTGGCTGTACCAGCGCACCATGTTCGGCGAGCTGAGTAACGAGAAAAACAAATCCCTGAAGGATCTGAACTTCCGTGAAACGGCCACCCTGGTGCCGCTGGTGCTGCTCAGCTTCTGGATCGGGCTGTATCCCAAGCCGTTCTTCAACATCCTGGCGGAACCGGTGCACAAACTGGTGGCCCAGGTGGAGCAGACCTGGCAATACCCGGAGGAGGTCAGTGTCCTGACTGAGGATAACGTCCTGGTCCGTCTCGAGGACCTCAAGGAGACGGCGCCTGAAGAAGGGAACGAGGTGCACTGATGGCCGGGTTCGACCCAGCGGTCTTCATCGGGAATCTGGCATGGATGAGGCCGGAACTGCTCCTGGCGGGATACGGCCTGGCGTTGCTCCTGGCCTCGACCACGGTTCCGCGGACTGCCAAAAGCATCGGCGGCTGGTTGACCCTGGCCGTCCTGGCGGCTGCAGCCATGCTGGTCACCGCCCAGTTGTCAGCCGGGCCGGATGGGACGGTGGCCGCAATCGGCACGTTCTCCGACGGGTCGGGCGATCCGGCATTCGTGGTCGATGGATTCTCCATCGTGTTCAAACTCATCTTCCTGCTGGGTGGAGCCTTCACGGTGCTGATGTCCATGCAGTACCCCGATACCGACGGCGGGGATTCCGCCGAGTTCCTCGCCCTGGTTGTCTTCTCGGTATTCGGCATGATGTTCCTGGCTTCCGGAACGGACCTGATTACCATCTACATCGGTCTTGAAACCATGGCTCTGGCAGGGTATCTGCTGGTCGGTTTCCGCGTGAAGGAGAAGCGGGCCAACGAAGGAGCGGTCAAGTATTTCATCATGGGTGCTCTGGCCTCCGGGATCCTGCTGTACGGAATTTCCCTGGTGTACGGCGCCACCGGATCGATCAACCTGTACGGTATCGCCGCCGCCGTCGCAGCCGGTGAAACCGGCTCGGCTTCCTTCCTGGGCCTGGGAATGCTGCTCATGCTGGTCGGCATGGGGTTCAAGATCGCAGCGGTGCCGTTCCACATGTGGGCGCCGGATGCCTACGAAGGGGCGACCACACCGGCGACTTCGTTCCTGGCCACAGCCGCCAAGGCCGGCGCCTTCGCCATGTTGTTGCGTGTGTTCATCACCGCCCTCGGCGGCAACGGTGCGGACTGGGCGTCGCTGATGATCCTTCTGGCGGCCGCCTCCATGACGGTGGGCAACATCGCCGCCCTGCGGCAGGACAACGTTAAGCGCATGCTGGCGTTCTCCTCCGTCGGCCACGCAGGCTACGTCCTCATGGGGCTGATCGCGGTCGGCGTTGCGGAAGGTGACGCCGCCATCCGGGCCCACGGCCTGATAGCGGTGGCGCTGTACCTGTTCGTCTATACATTCGCCACCGCCGGCGCATTCGCCCTGGTTGCTCTGCTCCGCAAGAACGGCCAGCCGGGCGAAATGCTGGACGATTTCAACGGGCTCGTGAAACGCCATCCGGTCGCTTCGGTCGGTATGCTGCTGTTCCTGCTCTCCCTGGCCGGCATACCCTGCACCGCCGGCTTCATCGGGAAATGGTGGCTGTTCGGGGCGGCCATCCGGGTCAATCTGACCTGGCTGGCGGTGGTGGCGGTTCTCAACAGTGTGGTTTCGCTGTACTACTACGCCAGGGTCATGGTGGCGATTTTCATCCGGGACGGGGAAGGGCTGGCGAAGGTACAGGTCCCGTTGCCCTTGTCCGCTGCCATCGGGGCCGCCGGTCTGTTCACCCTGCTCATCGGGGTCTACCCGCAGCCGTTCATCCGGCTGGCCCGGTACGCCGTCCTGATGCTGGGAGTGTGACTGGCCGATTTCTTGGCCGCTCTTGATGCCGAATCGGTTCAGCCCTGCTAAAGTAGCGAATCCGAAAGGGCACCCGGCCCGGGCGGCAAGAGCGCCCGCAAGGCTAAGCCCTTGATAAGAAAAGGTTTCTGTGTAAGGTTCGGTGCATGAAATCGGACCATGAGCGGCAGGAGGACGGCAGGTCGGCCCTGGCCCTGGCGGGGATGGGGCTGGAACTGGCGATCATCGTGATTTTGGCCTCAGCGGGGGGGCATTGGCTCGACCGCCTGTGGGGAACGAAACCCTGGTTGTTGATCCTGGGTGCAGCTCTCGGGATGACGGTGGCCATGGCCAACCTGATTCGGAAGGCCAGGCCGAAAGGCAAGGAGGAAGTCTGATGCCGGGCGCGGAACATAAACGATTCGTGTTTCTGGCGTCCCTGCTGTCCCTGACGCCGTTACTCTGCCTGCCTTGGGCAGTCCGCTTTCTGGAAGCGGAATTGCCCTGGGCCCTCGGCGGCTGGCTGCTTCTGGCGGTTGCCGGTGTGGTGGCAGGCGGCTGGCTGGTTTTTAGCCACGGCAAGCCGGGGAACCGCTTCCTGGGCGCCCTGGTAGGCGGCATGCTGGTGCGGATGGCCGTCACCGCCGCAGGCATGGGAGCGGCCATGACGTCCGGCAAACCGACCATGTGGGCGTTTGCCGGAGGAGCGCTGGCGGGCTTCCTTCCGGTGATGATGTTCGAGTTGATCTGGTTCTACCGGGCGTCGCAGAAAGACGCCGCCCGGGTCTAAGGAGCGAGGTTCATGACTGGAGCCGAAGAACAGGCGGTGGAGCACGGCATCGAACAGGCGCCGGTCTCCGTCGATGGTCTGGAGCAACTGGCCGGGCACGCTGAAGAGGAATTCAACGTCAGCGCTTCCATCATCGGACATATCCTGGACCATAACGAAATACCGATCCCGTTCACCCATTCATCGATCCCGCTTCCGGAAATCCACCTGTTCGGACAGGACTTCTCCATCACCATGCATGTCGTCATGATGTGGGTCGCGGGGCTCCTTCTGCTGGCGGCGTTCGGTCTGGCCGCACGCCGGATCAAGGATCCGGTTCCCCGGGGGATTCGCAACGCCCTTGAAATGATGATGGTGTTCGTCCGGGACGAAATTGCACGCAAGTCGATCGGGGAGGGGGCGGACCGCTTTGTCGGCTACCTCATGAGCACATTCTTTTTCATCCTGACTTGCAACCTGCTGGGCCTGATCCCGGGCATGGCCACCGCAACCGGAAACATTTCGGTGACCGCAGGCCTGGCGATTACCGCGTTCATCATGATCCAGTGGAGCGGGATCCGGAAATTCGGCGTCATCGGCCACTACAGGCACCTGGCCCCCAGCGGGCTGCCGGGGTGGCTGAAACCGCTGATGGTGTTCGTCGAGTTCCTGGGTATGCTGATCAAACCGTTCTCGCTCTGCATCCGCCTGTTCGCAAACATGATGGCCGGCCACGTGGTCATTCTGGCCCTGATTTCCCTGATTTTTATCCTGGGTACGATCTGGGTCGCGCCGGTTTCGGTGGCGTTCTCGCTGTTCATCTATCTGCTGGAGTTGCTGGTTTCGTTCATCCAGGCGTTCATCTTCACCATGCTGACCGCCCAGTTCATCGGAATGTCGGTACACCCGCATTGATCGGGATTTGATAAGTTCAACAGGGATATTCAACCGCATCGGCGGTACTCGAATTGAAGCCAAGGAGGATTGAGGAAATGGAAGGACTCGTTTTCATCGGCGCCGGCCTCGGTGCAGGTCTTGCCATCCTGGGTGGTGGTCTCGGTATCGGCCGTCTGGCTGCTTCCGCCATGGAAGGGATTTCCCGGCAGCCCCAGTCGGCG
>CALZKF010000120.1 GCA_945787955.1 uncultured Acidobacteriota bacterium
GTCAGCACCAGCGCCCGGGAGCCGTCCACCAGGCCGGACAGCTCCACCCTCCCGGCGCCTGCGGCCAGGCGGTCCTCCACTTCCTTGTAAAACGGGGACTCTACGACACGTCGAAAGGCCGGCACGACCTGTTACCGGTCAGATCCGGCCCGGGCGATCCGATCGACCAGGCCGGTGGTGGAGCGGCCTTCCCGGAACGGTACGATTTTGATCCGGCAACCGATACGGTCCGCCGTATCCCGTTCCGGGAGGGTGTCCGGCGTGTAGTCCCCGCCTTTCACCATGACATCCGGCCGGATCAGTTCCATGAGCCGCTCCGGCGTGTCTTCTTCAAAACCGATGACGAAGTCGACCACTTCCAGGCCGGCCAGCAGGTCGGCCCGGTCGTCGAAGTCGACCCACGGCCGGCTCTCCCCTTTGAGCCGGCGCACCGATCCGTCACTGTTGAGTCCGACGACAACCACATCCCCGAACTCCGCGGTACGCTCCAGGAGGTCCAGGTGGCCGGCGTGGAGGATGTCATAACAGCCGTTGGTGAACGCCACGGTGCCGCCCGCGTTCCGTTCCAGCTCCAGGAGGGCGATCAGATCGGCCAGCGCCAGCCGCTTTTCCAACGTGGTTCGCTTCAAGGCGTTCCCCGGTCGGTCCGGCCGTCGTCCCGGGTCGGGTCGTACAGACCCTTGCGATAGCGCCAGCGCACTCTGGCCACATCGGTGAGCATGTTCAGAGGGTCGGCCAGCAGGCTGACGGTGGAAGCCTCGTCGTTTCTCCAGACCACAGGAACCTCCGCCACCGTCAAACCGTAGCGTTGGCACAGGAACAGAAATTCAACATCGAAGGCGAACCGCTCCACACGCATACGCTGGAAAAGTGGCAGGCAGCGCTCCCGGTCCAGGAGCTTGAAGCCGCACTGCGTGTCGCGGTAGGTCAGGCCGGTCATGACCCGGATGATCCGGTTGAAGGTTTTGCCCATGAATTCCCGCAGGCCGTGCTGGGGGATCTCAACCCGGCTGTCCGGCAGGCCCCGGGACCCGATTGCGACGTCCAGGTCCCGGTTCCTTATCACCGCCGCCAGGCTGTCGTACTCTTCGATCGGCGTGGACAGGTCGGCATCGGTGATCAATACCCAGCGCCCGGTCGCCTGCAGGACGCCGTGGCGCACCGAATACCCTTTGCCGCGGTTGCGGCCGTTCCGGATGACCCGGCCGGAACTGCCTCTCAGGAACCCTTCGGCAAGCCGGGCCGTGCCGTCGGCGGAGCCGTCGTCCACCACCAGGATTTCGGCGTGCAGGCCCTTCTGTTCAATGAAAGCCTGGATTGTCTCCAGGGTACCGCCCAGGCGCTGCTCCTCGTTGTACGAGGGGATGACGATCGATAGGTAGGTCCTGCCGGCCAGACCCTGGCTCACCGGGTTCACCTCCCCGGGATCGTCAGCGTGCCGCCTTCATCCAGGAAAACCTGGTACGGAATCGGACGGCCGTCCCGGATGATGAACAGCCGGGGGTACTGCACAACGTCACCGTTTTCATCAAAGTTGATCCGCCCGGAGGCGCCCTGGTAATCCTTGAGCTGGCGCAGGCTGGCGCGCACCGTGTCCGGGTGGGCGGTGCCGCCCAGGACCATGGCGTCGGACAGCAGGCGCAGGGTGTCATAACCCAGGGCGGCGAAGCGCGTGGGCGGTTCACCGTACCTGGCCCGGAATGCGGTGATGAACCGCCGCATCGCCTCGTCGTCCGAATCCAGGTCGAAGCTGGGCTGTGGATAGATCAGGTTCTCGGCGGCGGCGCCGATCATTTCGGAAATCCGTCCGGTGACACCGGAGTTGGCGATAATCACCGCATCCACATCGGCGTCCCGCAGCATCCGGGTGATTTCCGCCACGTCGTTCATGTAACCGACGATGTACACCCCCTCGGGCTTGAGCTTCTTGGCCTCTTCCACCATGGCGGCGAAGGTCTGGGAACCGGATTCGGGGAACACAAACGTCTTGACGATTTTGCGGTATTTGCTCTGGTAGCGATCAGCGAAAACCTCGGTCAGGCCGGCGCCGAACTGGTTGTCCACAGCAAACACGGCAATATTTTCGATCCCGAGGTCCCGTGCCAACTCGGCCATGTTGGTCCCTTCCAGGATATCCGAGGGGTGGATCCGGAAGATGTAGTGCCCCATCTGGGTGATGGCCGGGTTGGAGGCGGTCGGGGAGATAAGCACCGCGCCGGCGGCGTTGGCCACCGGGGCGATCTCAAGCATCACCGGCGAGGCGATGCCGCCGATGAGCAGGCTGACCTTGTCTTCCGTCAGGAGGGTGTTGATCGCCACCCGGGCAACGCTGGGCTTGGTCTCGTCGTCCTTGTAAATCAGATGGATCGGTTTGTTCTTGAACCCGCCGGCGGTGTTGATCTCCTCGAGAGCGAGCTCCAGCCCCCTCTTGACCTCATCGCCGTAAATCTTGGCCGCCCCGGATTCGGACGTGATGACACCGATCTCCACCGGCTTGGAACAGCCGGCCAGCCCGGAGAGAGCGAGGATCAGGAAAAGTGTGATGGCGGTGCGGTATGAGCTGCTCACGACAGTTGACCTCCTCCGCGGGTAAACCCGGCTGCCGCTAACCCAGGCCGTGGCTTTTGGCCTGGATCCGTGCGATCGCCCGCTGGATTCTTAGTTCGGCTCTCCGGAATTCATCCATCGGGACGTCTTTCCGGTTGAGAACCTCCTCTGCCCTCTGCTTCGATTTCTCGGCGCGATCGACGTCAATCTCTTCCGCCTTTTCACACCGTTCCGCCAGAACGGAAACCTTGCCGCGGAGCACCTCCGCGTAGCCCTGGCTCACCGCCAGAACATGCTCCTTGCCGTCCTGAACGTACGACAGTTCGCCGATCATCAGGCCGGTAAGCAACGGTGCATGACCCGGAAGCACACCCAGATAACCCTGGGCCCCGGGGATCACCACCGAGTCCACCGTCTCGGAGAGGACCTTCCTCTCCGGGGTCACGATCTCAAGCTCGATCTTGTCCGGTATCATTGTACCCCGTCCCGTCCTCTTTGATGACTAATCAAGCGGTTTCAGCCGCCAAACGCTCCGCCTGCTCCCGGGCTTCCTCAATGGTGCCGACGTACAGGAACGCCTGCTCCGGCAGGTCGTCGTGCTTGCCGTCCAGGATCTCCTTGAACCCTTTGATGGTGTCCTCGATCTTGACGTATTTGCCCTCCATGCCGGTGAACTGCTCCGCAACATAAAACGGCTGGGACAGGAAGCGTTGCAGTTTCCGCGCCCGGGACACGGTGATCTTGTCGTCTTCGGAGAGTTCGTCCATGCCCAGGATGGCGATGATGTCCTGCAGATCCTTGTAGCGCTGCAGCACGCCCTGCACGCCACGGGCCACGTCGTAGTGCTCATCGCCCACCACCCGGGGATCCAGGATCCGGGAAGTCGAGGCCAGGGGATCCACCGCCGGATAGATGCCGAGCTCGGCGATCTGCCGGGACAGGTTGGTGGAGGCGTCCAGGTGGGCGAAGGTGGTGGCCGGCGCCGGGTCGGTGTAGTCGTCGGCCGGGACGTAGATCGCCTGCACCGAGGTCACCGAGCCTTTCTTTGTGGAGGTGATCCGCTCCTGGAGCTCGCCCATTTCCGAGGCCAGGGTCGGCTGGTAGCCGACCGCCGACGGCATGCGGCCCAGGAGCGCCGAGACTTCGGAGCCGGCCTGGGTGAACCGGAAGATATTGTCCACGAACAGCAGCACGTCCTGCTGCTGGACGTCCCGGAAATACTCCGCCACGGTCAGGCCGGTCAGGGCGACCCGGAGGCGGGCTCCCGGGGGTTCGGTCATCTGGCCGTACACCAGGGCCGCCTTGGATTTGGACGGCTCTTTCAGGTTGATCACTCCGGTTTCCTGGAACTCCAGCCAGAGGTCGTTGCCCTCACGGGTGCGCTCACCGACACCGGCGAACACCGAGTAGCCGCCGTGCTTCAGGGCGACGTTGTTGATCAGTTCCATGATCAGAACCGTTTTGCCGACGCCGGCGCCGCCGAACAGGCCGGTCTTGCCGCCCTTGAGATATGGTTCCAGGAGATCGATGACCTTGATCCCGGTTTCGAACATCTCGGTCTCGGTGGACTGGTCCTCGAACGCCGGGGCTTCCCGGTGGATCGGCCAGCTCTCCCCGGCTTCGATCGGGCCCATTTTGTCCACCGGCTTGCCGATGACGTTCATCACACGGCCCAGTGTCGCCTCGCCGACGGGAACCGAGATCGGCTGGCCCAGATCTTCCACCGGCGCCCCCCGGACGAGACCGTCGGTCGGTTCCATGGCGACGGTGCGAACCCGGTTCTCGCCCAGGTGCTGCTCGACCTCGGCGATGATATCGACCTTGACACCGGTCTCGGTGCCGGGGTCGGTGATCCGGACCGCGTTATAGATCGCAGGGATGTGGTCATCGCCGAACTCCACGTCCACAACCGGACCGATGACCTGTACGACCTTTCCAACCTTGCCCATCTTCTGCTCCTTAACCGAGGGCCTGAGCTCCCGATACGACTTCAATGATTTCCGTGGTGATCGCCGCCTGCCGCACCCGGTTCATGTGCAGGGTCAACCGGTCGATCAGGTCGCCGGCGTTCCGGGAGGCCGAATCCATGGCGGTCATCCGCGCCCCATGCTCCGCCGCCACCGATTCCAGAAGGGCGGTGTAGACCTGCACCTCAACATGCCGCCTCAACAAGGTGTCCAGCAACACCTCCGGTCCCGGCTCGTAAATGTAATCTTCGGCGGTCTCGTCTTCCGCCGGTACGATCGGCTCGATGGGGAGCAACCGCTCCACCACCGGATGCTGGGAAATCGCCGACTTGAACTCATTGTAGACCAGGTAGATCGCGTCCAGTTCCCCTGTGACGTAGCGATCCATCATGTCCCGGGCGATCTCCTTGGCGGTGGCGTACTCCACCTGGCGCAGCACATCGATCCACGCCCGATGGATGGTGAAGTTCCGGCGCCGGAAGTAATCAACCCCGCGCTTGCCGACGGCATGGAGGTCGAACACCCGTTCACCCTTGCGCTGTTCCGCCTTGATGAAATTGTGGGCGGTCTTGTTGATGTTGGTGTTGAACGAGCCGCACAGCCCTTTGTCGCCGGTGACAACCAGCAGCTCCACATTCTCGTTTCCGGTGATCTGCAGCAGAGGGTGGACTTCGGCGTTGGCCCTGGCGGCCAGGGACCGCAGCACGGCCCGCATGTTGTGGGCGAACGGCCTGGCGGCGACGATGTTGTCGGTGGCCCGCCGCATCTTGGCGGCGCTGACCATCTTCATCGCCTTGGTCAGCTGCATCGTGTTCGAAACGGAACGGATGCGGCGCTTGATATCCCTGGTTTTCGACATCGACTAGCTCCGGGATCGTCAGGCGGTGACGAACTGTTCCTTGAACGCTTTCATGGCTGCAGCCAGCTTCTCTTCCAGCTCTCCGCCCAGCTTGCCCTTCTCAATGATCTCCTCCAGGAGATCCTTGTGGTTCAGATCCATGAACTGGTACAGGCCGGTCTCGAACTTGCCGCAGTCCTCGACTTCGACGTCGTCCAGGAACCCTTTGGAGCCGGCATAAATAAGGATGACCTGCTTGTCCACCGGCTGGGGGGCGTACTGGGCCTGCTTCAGGATCTCGGTAAGCCTGCGGCCCCGGTTGAGCTGGGCCTGGGTCGCCTTGTCCAGGTCGGAACCGAACTGGGCGAACGCCGCCATCTCGCGGTACTGGGCCAGGGACAGCCGCAGGGTGCCGGCGATCGACTTCATCGCCTTGATCTGAGCGTTGCCGCCCACACGGGAGACCGACAGGCCGACGTTCACCGCCGGACGGATGCCGGAGTAGAACAGGTCCCCCTCCAGGAAGATCTGGCCGTCGGTAATGGAAATCACGTTGGTCGGGATGTAAGCGGAAATATCGCCGGCCTGGGTCTCGATGATCGGCAGCGCCGTCAGCGAACCGCCGCCGTTGGCGTCGTTCAGCTTGGAGGCCCGCTCCAGCAGCCGGGAGTGCAGGTAGAACACGTCACCGGGGTACGCCTCGCGGCCCGGGGGCCGGCGCAGCAGCAGGGAAATCTCCCGGTAGGATGCAGCGTGCTTGCTGAGGTCGTCGTATACAAGCAGGACCGCCCTGCCCCGGTTGTCGGCTCCCGCCGGCTGCCCGTTCTCGCCGTTGAACTGGAAGTACTCCCCGATGGCGCAGCCGGAATAGGGTGCGATGTACTGCAGCGGGGCCGGGGTGGAGGCGGCTGCGGCCACTACGATGGTGTACTCCATGGCACCGTACTCTTCCAGCGTCTTGACCACGTTGGCGACGGTGGACTGCTTCTGCCCCACCGCCACGTAGATGCAGACCACTCCGGCGCCTTTCTGGTTGATGATGGTGTCCAGGGCGATGGCGGTTTTGCCGGTCTGGCGGTCACCGATGATCAGCTCACGCTGGCCCCGACCGATCGGGATCATGCTGTCGATCGCCTTGAGCCCGGTCTGCAGCGGCTCGGTCACCGGCTGTCGCTCCACCACACCAGGGGCGATCCGCTCGATGGACATGGAGTGGGATGTCTGGATCGGACCTTTGCCGTCCAGAGGCTGGCCCAGGGCATCCACCACCCGGCCCAGCATCGCCTCTCCGGCGGGAACTTCCATGATCCTGCGGGTGCGGCGGACCTGGTCACCCTCTTTGATCAGGGTTGTCTCGCCCAGCAGCACGGCACCGACGTTGTCTTCCTCAAGGTTGAGGGTCATGCCCATGACGCCGTGAGGCAGCTCCAGCAGCTCGCCGGCCATCGCCTTCTCCAGACCGTAGATCCGGGCGATGCCGTCACCAACCGATATCACGGTGCCGACCTCGGCCATGTCGGTCTGGCGGTCGAACCCCTCGATCTGCTGGCGGATGAGTTTACTGATCTCGTCGACTCTGATTTCCATCTCTACCCCTCGACCAGCTGGTTCCGCAGCATTTTCAACTGGGTTTCCAGGCTGCCGTCATAGACCATCGATCCAACCCGGGTCACCGCGCCGCCGATCAGGCCGGGATCGACCTGAACGGTGAGGCGAACGCTTTTCCCGGTCATTTTTTCAAGCGCCGACCGCACCCTTGCAGTCATTGCATCATCCATCGGTGTAGCTGTGGTCACGGAAGCCGGCACGATGCCGTCGGCTGCCTCCCGGAGTTCGCGAAACAGCTCGGCCATTTCCGGAAGGTTTCGGATGCGACGGTGTTCGACCACCGTGTCCATAAAGCGGTGGATCTCCCTGGGCATGTCGTACTTAGCAGCGAGATCGGTAAGCACCTTGACCCTGTCCACCTTGGAAACCGCCGGGTCCAGCATCAGCTCCTGCATCTCACGGGACTCTTCCATGGTCTTCCCCAGGCCGAGGAGAAACCGTTCCACCTGCCGGGCGGTCTCACCTGCCGGCACGGCCGCCAGCAGAGCCCGGGCGTAGCGAAAGGCCAGCTTCCTGTCTTTCATGTGCGCCTCGTGTGGACCAGCCCTAGGAATCGGAGCCGGGAATCAGATGTTCTTATTTAAGAAACGCGGAAAATATCACAACCCCCGCAAAGCAGCAATGAACGAGACCCGGCTGAAAAACGACCCCTGGAAAGGCGCCGACAATATTGTCGGCAGCGAGTTATCGGCCGACATATTTGTCGGCAAGTGGCCGCCGACATTTTTGTCGGCAAGTAGGCTTTCGCCGACATATTTGTCGGCACACCTAAAAACCTTCTTTTGCCGCGTCAAAAATCAGATTGTAGATCCGTTGCAGCTCCTCATCGCTGCCATAGTGCAGTTCCAGCCGGCCGCCGCTCCTGCCCTGGACGATCCGAACCCGGGTTCCCAGCGCAGACTGAAGTGACTCCGTCGCCGCCTGGACGTTCGGGTCGACCGCTGTCCCCGCCGTCTTTCGAACCGTGTCAGGACCCTGGTTCAACCTGGCCACCAGTCTCTCCACCTGGCGGACCGACAAGCCCTCCTTCTCCACCCGGCCGGCCAGCCTCTCCTGCTCCTTCCGATCACCGACGGAAGCCAGAGCGCGGGCATGCCCCATGCCGACGACGCCGCGGCGAACCCTGTCCTGGACCTTGGGCGCCAGGGTCAGCAACCGCAGCATGTTGGCGATGGTCGCCCTGCGCTTTCCGACCTTCCGCGCCACATCTTCCTGGGTCAACTGCAGATCGTCCATCAGGGTGCGGTATGCCGCCGCCTCCTCCAGAGGGTTCAGCTCTTCGCGCTGGATGTTCTCGATGAGGGCGAACTCCAGCAGTTCGGAATCCGGAACCTGGTGGACCAGGGCCGGTATCTTCAACAGACCGACCTGCTGGGCGGCTCGCCAGCGACGCTCTCCCGCGACGATCTGAAACGTTCCATCATCACGTTCACGAACGACGATGGGCTGGATAACACCCTTTGTTTTCAATGAGTTAGCAAGATCAAACAGCGCTTCTTCGTTGAAATCCTGCCGGGGCTGGGACCGGTTCGGCCGGATCAGGTCAATGTCCAGGTTCCGGAGTCGGCCCTGGGTCTCCCCCGGCTCTTCCCGGCGCGTCAACTTGCCGGACGGCGCCTCCGGTATCAGGCTGCTCAGTCCTTTGCCCAATGCTTTTCTCTTCATGCCTCAGGAACTCCTCGGCGAACCTCAAATAGGCCTCCGCGCCACGGGATCGGATGTCGTAAAGGAAAATCGACTTCCCGTGGCTTGGCGCCTCTCCCAGCCGCACATTGCGGGGAATCAATGTTTCATAGACCTGGTCCTTGAAAACGGTCCGGACTTCGTCAACAACCTGCCGTGACAGGTTGACCCGGTCGTCATACATGGTCATGACGAACCCCTGGATCTCCAGTTCCGGGTTCAGGCCGTTCCGGACCCGTTGGATCGTGTCCATCAACTGGCTGACCCCCTCGAGAGCCAGGTACTCGCATTGCACCGGGATCAGCACCGCGTCGGCGGCAGCCAGGGCGTTCACCGTCAACAGCCCCAGGGAAGGCGGGCAGTCGATGATCGCCGTTTCGAACGGACGCTGGTATGACTCCAACAGCTTTTTGAGCTTGAACTCACGGCCTTCGGTCCCTACCAGTTCCACTTCAGCACCGATCAGGTTCCGATCCGAAGGGATCAGGGATAGGGCGGGCAAAGTGTCCACCGGCATCCGGATCTCATCCAGACTGGCCGCACCGGTCAGGGCGTCGTAGAGCGAAGCCCGTTCCGGGTCGTCATCGAACCCCAGGGCCCGTGTGCTGTTGGCCTGGGGATCGGAATCG
>CALZKF010000121.1 GCA_945787955.1 uncultured Acidobacteriota bacterium
TCATGTCGTCGTCGGTCATGTCGTCGTCGGTCATGTCGTCGTCGGTCATGTCGTCGTCGGCCATGTCGTCGTCGGCCATGGTGTCGTCGGCCATGTCGTCGTCGGTCATGTCGTCGTCGGTCATGTCGTCGTCGGTCATGTCGTCGTCGGTCATGTCGTCGTCGGCCATGTCGTCATCGGTCATGTCGTCATCGGTCATGTCGTCATCGGTCATGTCGTCATCCGCAGCCGCCACTGTCGTAGTGGGCGCGGCCGTCTGGTCGGTATCTCCCGTACCGCCGCAGGCGGCCGCGATGAGCGCGATCGCCGCCAGAAGTGAAAGCCAAGTCAACGTGCGTTTCATCTCGGTCCTTTGTCTGTCGATAGCTGCCCGGCTCGTCGGGCTCACTCGGCAAACGGCGCGGACTCTATCGGTGATTCCCAAATCGTCGATAGTTAATGAACTGGAAAGGACTGTTCCGATTCTGGCAAGGTACTCGGGAGTTTGGACCGGTTACCGGTGTTACAATTCCCGATACAAGCGACGCGGGGTGGAGCAGTCTGGTAGCTCGTCGGGCTCATAACCCGAAGGTCGTAGGTTCAAATCCTACCCCCGCTACGAAGAACCCCCAGGTCAAACGGCCTGGGGGTTTCTGCATTCCTGGCGTTTCGGGCAAGGGCCGTCCGTTGGTTCTCTGATGACGAACTGATGACAATGTGCTCCTTCGGTTGATACTGGACATTGTGGCTCCGGTTGGTGGGTTCCACTTTGTGGACGCGGTTCCGGTTCCTGGGCGACAGTGGCTCCGGTACGTGGACGACACCTTCGGTTCTGCAGCCTTCTTGTTTGATGGTGGCGTGATTGGTCGCCGACGAGGAGGGGTCTGTGGAAGGTGTTCACCGGGAGGTTCGGGCCCGGTAGTGGGTCCGCCGAGATGAACCTGCGCAGCCTTTGCCCGGCGCGGAAGTGTAAGCCGGCGGGCGCTGGCTACCCTCAGCGACAGATGTCTCCCACCTCCGCCACCAACCAGCTAAAGGTGGCGATGCTTGCCCCGATCTCGTGGCGGGTGCCGCCGCGTCACTATGGGCCGTGGGAGCAGTTTGTTTCTCTCCTCACCGAGGGGCTGGTCGCCAGGGGGGTCGACGTAACCCTGTTCGCCACCGCCGATTCGGTGACCAGGGCCCGGCTGGTAGGGACCGCCCCGACAGGGTATTCCGAGGACGCCGGGCTGGACCCGAAGGTGTGGGAGGGCCTCCACATCGCCGCCGTGTTTGAGCGGGCCGGCGAGTTCGACCTGATCCACAACAGTTTCGATTTCCTGCCGCTCACCTATAGCGGCCTCGTCGATACTCCCGTAGTCACCACGATCCACGGGTTCTCGTCAGAGGCGATCGTGCCCGTCTATGAGAAGTACAACGACCGCGGCTACTACGTTGCGATCAGCGACTCGGACCGTCACGACAACCTTGACTACGTGGCCACCATCCACCACGGCATCGACATGCAAGCATTTGTGGTGTATCCGGATCCGGGCGACTACCTGCTCTTCTTCGGGAGGATCCATCCTGACAAGGGGACCGCCGAGGCCATCGACGTGGCCGCCCGGGCCAACCTGCCGCTGACCATCGCGGGGATCATCCAGGACGAGGACTACTACGAGCGCCTCGTCAAACCCCGGGTGGACGGTGATCAAGTCAGATATATCGGCCCGGTGGGTCCCGATATCCGCGGCGACCTGCTCGGCGGTGCCCGGGCCCTGTTGCATCTCATCGACTTCGACGAGCCGTTCGGGTTCAGTGTCGTGGAGGCGATGGCCTGCGGAACGCCGGTGATCGCTTACCCGCGAGGGTCGATGCCCGAGCTGATTCGCGAGGGTGAGAACGGGTTCCTAACCGGCTCGGTCGACGAGGCCGTCGCCGCCGTCCACGCCGCGGAGAGCGTCGACCGGGTGGCGGTGCGCACTTCGGTTGAGCATCGCTTCGACGTCAGCCGGATGGCCGACGAGTACCTGGCCGTCTATCACCGCGTCGTCGAGCTCCATCGCACCGGGCGGGCCCGACCAGACGATGTCAGCTGACCTCCGGTCGCCGGATCGGAGCGAACGGTTTCGGCTGGGTGTCAACTACTGGCCGGCCCGAACCGCCATGGGGTGGTGGACCGACTTCGACTCCGCCGAGGTTGGCGCCGATTTCGAACGGATTGTCGGCGCCGGGTTCGACTCGGTCAGATTGTTCCTGACCTGGGAGGCTTTCCAGCCGGCCCCGAACACGGTGGACACCGTCGAAAACGTCTTCGTCGAGAATCCCGCCTCCGGGAACTGGTCCGTGGAAATCACCGCTTCCGAGGTCAACCAGGACGCCTGGCTCGATACCCCTGGAGACGATGTCACCTTCGCCCTGGTGGTTACCGGCGCCAGCGGAGAAGCGGTTTGCGGCAACGACGTCCGGGAATACGGAGAGGACTGCGACGGGCTCGACCTGGGCGGAGCGGTCTGCACCGACCGCGGCTGCACCGGCGGCGGAGCATTATCCTGCAACATCGATTGCACATACAGCACAACAGCCTGCCTGGACTGCCCCGTCTGCGGGGACGGTTCCTGCGACCTCGGTGAGGACTGCAACGACTGCATCGCCGACTGCGACTCGGCGCCGGATTTCGTCTGCGGTAACGGCGTTTGTGAAACAGCCGATGGTGAAACCTGCCTGACCTGTCCCGAGGACTGCAACAACGTTCAGAAAGGCAAGCCGTCCAAGCGCTACTGCTGCGGTGACGGAATCGCCGGCGACCACCCTGTGGACTGCGGTGATGCCCGTTGCAATGCCGGCGGGAACAGCTGCTCCGTCCTGCCGGCCCTTGCGTATTGCTGCGGTGATGCGGTTTGCGAAGACATCGAGGACATCGGCAACTGTGCAGCCGACTGCACACCGACCGTTCCCGGAGAAGCCGGCGACGTCGAATTCCTGCAAGTCACCGGATTCGATCCGGCCAGCGGCATGCTGTCCATCAGTTACGGTGTTCCGTGCGCCGCCACCGACCACACCATCGAGTTCGGCGAACTCAGCCACCCGAACCTGGCGGCGTACAACTGGTCCGGGCAGGAATGCGGTCTGGGTAACACCGGGGCGTACGACTGGTCCACCAGCGGCACCCCGGACGCCATGTTCTTCGTGGTCGTCGGCAACAACGGCGGCCAGGAAGGTTCCTACGGCACCGACCACGGCGGTCTGGAGCGGCCGGAAGATACGGTTTCCACCTCCTGCCCCATGGAGCAGAACCTGGCGTACAGCTGTGAATAATATGCAGCCGATATGGCTTCGGGCCATCGGAAATCAGGAGACGCGATAGCTGGTGCGTTCAACCGTGCAAGGGACCGTACTAAAGCTACAATGAATAAAACTGCGTGGAATATGTTTTTGCACCATCAGAACTGATAAAAAAGAACTGGACGTTCTTTGCTTTCCTTATGTATATGAACGGTTGTGATCAGGAAGAGCCACTTTCCCCTTCCGCCGGTCCTGGCCGCTTTGGGTTTCACCTTCCTGCTGCTGCCCGGCCCGGGGACGTCTGCCCACGGCGCCCATGAACCGGATCCGGTGGAACTCGCAGGAGAGATTCTGGATCTGGAATGTTACGTCGTCCATCAGGCCCAGGGCCGGGACAACGACCTATGTGCCGACCGTCATGACGATACCGAGCGTCCCATGGCCCTCCTGGGCGAAGACGGCCGGCTCTACATTCTCCATGCCTCCCACCACAGCACCTTTCCGCTGGAACATGCTCGCACTTTCCACGGGCGTCGAGCCACCATCACCGGCATCTTGAGCCAGAACGACAACGTATTACTCCTGGAGGTTCGCGCGATCCGCTTGCAGGAGGCGCAGCCATGATCGTGACGATCCGACTGGGATTATTCACGTCCCTGCTGTGCAGTTCCTTTATCCTTGCCGCCCCACCTTTGCCGCCGGTCAACGAGACTCCGATCCATGGCACCGAAGGGGTCAGCGCCCAGCCGATGCTCTGCGTCGACGTCAGTGACCCCGACCTGGATCCTCTGAACGTAACATTCCATGGGCGCCGGGTTACCGGGGAGGATTTCACGATCATCGTGCTGCCCGACACCCAGTACTATTCCGAGACTTACCCTTATATTTTCGACTCTCAGACACAGTGGATCGTGGAAAAAAAGGACGATAGGAATATCGTGTTCGTGACCCACCTCGGCGACATCGTGGAGATCGGGGACAACGCAACCGAGTGGGATCGGGCGGATGCCGCAATGTCCTACCTTGAGGACCCGGCAACCACGTTCCAGTTGGACGGTATTCCGTACGGGGTCGCCCCGGGAAACCACGATCAATCCATCCGCGGGATTGCCCGGACGTACGGCGACGAGGGTGGAACAACCTCGGACTATAACCAGTATTTCGGAGTCCATCGCTTTGCCGGCCGTGAGTATTACGGCGGACATTACGACTTCGGCGACCCGGCGTCCTACCCGGACAATAACGACAACAACTATCAGCTGTTCAGCGCCGGCGGGATGGATTTTCTGTTCGTCAACCTGGAGTTCGATCAATCCCCTTCCACCAGCCGTACCGCCGTTCTGGAATGGCTGGACAATCTGGTGATGACTTACCCGGACCGGCAGGCCATCATCATGACGCACTACATGATCAACCCGTATGCGCTGTTCTCCGATCAGGGCCAGGCGATCTACGACATCGTGAAGGACAATCCGAACGTATTCCTTATGCTGGGCGGTCACGTTCACGGCGCCGCCCGCCGCACCGACCCGTTCCTGGGCAATGTGATCCATTCTCTGCTGTCCGATTACCAGTACTGGGACAACGGCGGCAACGGCTTCCTCAGGGTCATGACGTTCTCCCCCGAGCATGACGAGATCCGGGTGCAGACCTACTCGCCCTGGCTTGACAGCTACGAAACTTCGCCGGCCAACGACTTTACTCTGGACTTTCCGATGACCAATCCGGCCCGCTTCTCGACCGTCGGCTGGAGAGTGTATGCGGTACCCAGCGGCGGTACCGCATGCGTTCCCTGGCCGGGCCGGAGGGCTGGTGTTGAATATGAGTGGTATGTCGTGGTTGACGCCGGCGGCGAAACCACGGTCGGACCACGGTGGACGTTCAAAGGCGACGGCGCCTGTACCAACGATGCGGACTGCGCCGACCTGGATGACTGCACCGAAGATCTTTGTACCGACGGACGCTGCAGCGACACCGGCCAATACGACGGCGATCTGGATGCCGCCTGTGAGGATGTGGACAACTGCCCCGGGCTCTACAACGCTCTCCAGATCGACAGTGACGGCGACGGCCGCGGCGATGTCTGCGACACCTGCGCTCTTGATTACAATCCGGACCAGTATGACTCCGATGGTGACGGTTCGGGAGATGCCTGCGATTGCCAGCCGGTGGACTCACGGGACCTTTCGCCGGACAACGTCGATGGTGTGCAGGCCGGCAAACCGTCCGCCACCGGCATGACCCTGACCTGGGCCCCGACCCTGGGAGCCGACGCCTACTCGGTCAGCCGGGGCGATCTCGCCGACCTTGGGCCGGACAGCTTCGGCGACTGCCTGCTGGAAGGGGTTGCCGGCGCCTTGCTGGAAGACCTGGAGATCCCACCCCTGGGCAGCGGATGGTTCTACCTGGTTCAAGGCCAGAACTACGACTGCAGTTTAGGAACTCTGGGATACCGCTCCGACGAATCGATCCGGTACAACATGGACTCCGGCTCATGTACCGGCCAGTCCGTCTCCGATGACAGGGCGGTTTCCGACCGTACCGTCGACGGAATCACCACCGGCTCCATAGCGGACACCTACGCCTCCGATGACGCCTATGAGTCGATTGTGGAGACGATCAGCGGTGGCAGTCCGAACACTCGCCACAGCCTGCTGGAGCATCACTGGACCTTTGAAGTCGCCGGCGGGACCCGGATCGAGTTCCACCTGGAGGGTTATCGTAAGTCCAGCAAGACCGGGGATGACTTCACATTCGAGTACTCCACCGACGGCGGCTCCATCTGGCTGCCGGTCGGATTGCCCTCCCTGCCCACCAGGGACGGGGATGTGGACGCAGTGGTCGATCTACCCGCCGGAATTTCAGGCGATGTACTGATCCGGGTCATGGACACGGACCGCACGCCGGGAAACCTGGCGCAGCACTGGGTCTCCATCGACGAGCTGTTCATCCGCAGCATCCCCTGATCGACCCCAAAAGCCCCAAAATTACAATTAATTTACTCCCGCGGCGGTTTCCCGCTTTCCTCCCTCCAGCACCGAGGGTATCTTTATCTTTGCGACGGGAGGCACATTTTGGCCGGGCCGAAAAAGAGCGACAGGTTACTGAACCCTTTGAGGCGGAAAATACTCCGTCGGAGGTTCTCGACGGCCGAACTGGTTTTCGGGCCACTGTTCCTCGTCCTGCTGGTTCTGGTCGGAGCCTGGATCGTCCTGCAGAAGAACAACTACGATCCCGGAGAACGGGACGTCGCCTTCACCCAACTGCAGGAAGACTCAGTTGTGGACAATCTGTACCGCCGACCGGTGGAACTCTGGACCGAACCGGGCACACTGACGGCCGGTGGCGTACCGTCCGTCGATATGGGAGTCCTGCCTCCTACCCTGCTGGGCGACGGCTGGCAACTGGACGGCCGTCTGGAAACCTACGACCCCGGCAACCTGTACGAAAAGATCAACGGCGCCGCCGAGCAGTACCTGGCCTATGGGTTTACCGAGCTGAACTACGTCACCCTGGCCCAGGGGGACAACTTCATCACCCTGGAGCTGTACGACCAGGCTTCCTTCCCCAACGTCCTCGGCCTGTTCTCCGCACAGGGCGGTGGCACTCAAAAGGTCAGGAAGAACGGCGACATGTTCTATTTCCAGACGCCGATCGGCGCCATCGGCGGGCTGGGAAACTATTACTTCAAGATCTCGGGCAACAACGAAACCGGGCCGGTGGTTGAAAAAGCGATGTCGATGGTGAACGAACTCGCAGCCCTGCCGGTGAAGGGCGGAGGCATCCCCCTGCCGTACAAGCTGCTGACAGGCCGGCTGGATTTTGCCTTCGAACAGATCTCCTACGTCAAGGACAACGCCTTCCAGTACGATTTTCTCACGGAGTTCTGGTTCGCCCCCCTCAAGGACGGTGGCGACGCCAGGATCTTCCTGCACCAGGCCGGGTCCGAAAATGAAGCGGCGGCCCGGTTCGGCAGCCTGGTGGAAGAACAGGCCTACGAATACGAACTGCAGGTCAACGAGCCGCAGCGGGCCGTCCTGCAGCACGAATATCTCAAGACGATTTTCGCCGTCGGCAGGAAAGGCGACCTGATCTACGGAGTAGACGGTGCCGGTGACCCGGCGGCGGCCGACGCCGCTCTGGCCCGCATCGAGGAGGTCATAAGCGGTGCCTAGACGACGTGGCGACATCCAGAACCCGGACTACGTGAAAGACACGATGGACCGCAGATCGTTCATCAAAAAGGCCGGCGGCCTGGCAGGCCTTACCGGCGCAGCCGCCTACCTCGGCCTGGCCCCGGAAAACTGGCCGCTGTCCCTGAAAGACATCACCGGGCGGCGCAGCGAGCCGACTGTGGAATCGTTCCGGCTGACCGACTACCGGGTGGCGCCGCCGACCGGGGTCAAGGATGTCGTTGTCGGACGAGGCGGCACGGTGGAACAGCGCCTGGCCAAGGCGCTGGACGGCATCGGCGGCCTATCGCATTACATCAAGCCGGGGGAAATCGTTCTGGTCAAACCGAATGTGGCGTTCGACCGTTCCCCGAACCTGGGCGCCACCAGCAACCCGGAGATCATGGACCGGCTGGTCCGGATGCTGCTGGTGGACTGCAGGGCCCAGGAAGTCCGGGTTGCGGACAACCCGATCGAATCGCCGGCGGACTGCTTCGCCAAAAGCGGCATCGCCGGCGCCGTAGACCAGGCCGGCGGACGGATCTACCTGCCGGACAGCAACGCCTTCCGGATGCTCAATACCCCCGGCGCCACGCTGATCGAGAACTGGTGGTTCATGCACCGCCCGCTGACCAACGTGGACAAGGTCATCGGCATAGCCCCTGTCAAGGACCACAACCTGTGTTCGGCCTCCATGGGGATCAAGAACTGGTACGGACTCCTGGGAGGCCGGCGCAATCAGTTCCACCAGGACATCCACGAAATCGTTTCGGACCTGTCGATCATGATTCGCCCCACTCTGACCATCCTGGACGGCAGTAACGTTCTGATGACCAACGGACCGACCGGCGGCGACCCGTCCAACGTCAAGAAGGGCGACGCGGTCATGGTGGCCACCGATCCGGTGGCCCAGGACGCCTGGGCGTTCGAGCACCTCCTGGAACGGGGCACCGACTATCCCGAGTACCTGTACAAGTCCGAAGAGAAAGGGAGCGGACGGGTGGACTGGCGCGGCCGCATCGAGGAACTGGTGTGACCTCCAATCCGCTCAAGATCCAGGTTCAGCCGGAAGGACCGCCCAAGGTTCTCAAGAAGTTCCGGCTGACCAACGTCAGGATCGCCTCCCAGGTGTTCTTCTTTATCGCCTTCCTGCTGGCGGTGTGGGCGACATGGACTTCCAGGCTGGGCGGTTACCCGGTCTCCCGGTTCCTGGAAATGGATCCCCTGGTCGGCTTGTCCACGGTGCTGGCAACCGGGTACGTCTACCGCTTCCTGGGCTGGGGGCTGATCCTGCTTGGGATCACGCTGGTGTTCGGCCGGGTGTTCTGCAACTGGATGTGCCCTTACGGCACCTTGCACCAGTTCGTCGGATGGCTGGTGAACATCCGCAAGCATCCCGACCGCTGGAAGAGCAACCATTACAAGCCGATCTACTTCCTGAAATACACCATCCTGACGGTGTTCCTGATCATGGCGGCGTTCGGCTCGCTCCAGATCGGGCTGCTGGATCCGATCTGCCTGATGTACCGCACCTTCGCCACGGCGGTGGCGCCGGCCTCCGACATGCTGGTCGGGATCCTCGGTGATCGGGCCGCCTGGGTCGGACTGGATCCGGGGCTGCTGGACGCGCTGTATTTTGCGCCAGGATCCCAGAGCCGGGTGTTCGTCGGCTCGTTCTGGATCGGCCTGTTCCTGGCGACCCTGGTAGGCTTGAACCTGGTCATCCCCCGGTTCTTCTGCCGTGGTCATCCCCCGGTTTTTCTGCCGTGTGCTGTGCCCCCTGGGCGCTCTGCTGGGTGTGCTCTCGCGGTACTCGCTGTTCCGCATCAACCGTGACGTGCACAAGTGCACCGACTGCAACCTGTGCCTGACCCGCTGCGAGGGGGCGTCGGATCCCCAGGGCGCCCTGCGACTCAGTGAGTGCTTCGGTTGCATGAACTGCATCGACGACTGTCCTGAAGACGCCCTGTCCTACACCATGATCGGCCATGACAAGAAACAGGTCGTTCCCGGACCGGAGCTGGGACGTCGCAGGCTGGTGTTCTCCGGAGTCGCCGGCCTGCTGGCTTACCCGTTCATCAAGAACGACGGCGTCAACACCAACGAAAATTATTCCGCCGACCTGATCCGCCCCCCCGGTTCGGTGGAGGAATCGGATTTTCTTTCGAAGTGCATCAAGTGCGACCAGTGCATCAACTCCTGCCCCACCAACGTGCTGCAGCCGGCCACAATGGCCGAGGCCGGGTTCGAAGGGTTGTGGACGCCGGTGATGAACTTCAACATCGGCCACTGTCAGTTGAAG
>CALZKF010000122.1 GCA_945787955.1 uncultured Acidobacteriota bacterium
CGGCAGGCAGTTCGATCCGACCCTGGTCACCGCCGCCGAGGAGGCCTACAGCAGGGGCGATCTCACCGACAGCACTTCCGCATCCACTCCGACCATCCGCGAACTGATCGATCAGATAGAATGACGGTCTACGCCGGAGGGGGCATGAAAGCGCCTAGACTGCTGATCATCGACGACAGCCGTTTGATCGTTCAGATCATCGCGGACTACTTCGAGCCGATGGGGTACCGGATCCAGCGGGCCGGTGACGCCGAGGAGGCGCTTCGGGGCCTGGAACTGGATACGCCGGACATCATCGTGTCCGACATCCTCATGCCGGGGATCGACGGCTGGTCCCTGTTCGAGCGCATTCGGAACCGGCCGGAATTTTCCGAGATCCCGTTCATATTCCTGACTACGGAGAGGGAATTACCCCAGAAGCTGCGCGGGTTTCACCTCGGCGCCGACGATTACGTCACCAAGCCGTTCGAAGTGGAGGAACTGTACGCCAGGGTGGAGCGGAGCCTGGAGCGGCGCCGCCAGTTGGAGAAGGCCCGGCGGGGAGACGGGGCGGTGCTGGCCGGCACCGTGGAGCATCTGTCACTGCCAGACCTGCTTCAGATACTTGCTCTCAACGGCCGCAGCGGGGTGGTCTACCTCCGCAACAGAACCACCGAAGGTGAAGTGCACTTCGACGGAGGCAAGGTCATCCACGCCTGGTCCGGGAACATATCGGGTCTCAAGGCGCTGTTCCGCATGTTGTCATGGGAGAACGCCCAGTTCCGGGTCATGCCCGGCGACGGCATCACCCGGGAGCGGTCGGTTGATTTGCAGATGGACGCCGTCATGATGGACGGAATGGTATCTCTGGACGAATGGAACCGCTGGAAGCCGGGGTTGCCGGAACTGGGGCAGGTTCTGGCGGTCAACGTGCAGCAGCGCGAGGCGGTGAAGACCGGGACGGTCACCGATCCGGAGTACGAAGTGCTTGCCCGCACACGGGCCGGGTCCTCCGTTGCCGCGATTCTTGACGACTGCCCCCTCCCGGACGGAGCGCTGGCCCAGGCTATCTGTTCCCTCCTGGACCGCAAGATCCTCCTAACCGTCGATCCCCGCTGAAGCGGTTGTGGCCGGCGGCACCCAGGTACGGGCCGGCCTCGCCCTCGCCGTGGCGGTCGTGGCGATTTCATGGTCGGCGATCCTGGTCCGCCTGGCGGCTGCTCCGGCCCTGGCCATCGCGTTCTATCGCATGCTGTTCTCAACGGCGGTTCTGGCACCCACCGGGCTGCGCGGCGGCGGTCCCACATCCCGCCGGGACCTGGGACTGGCGACCCTGGCCGGCGTCTTGCTCGGGCTGCACTTCGCGGCCTGGATTTCATCCCTGGACTACACCACCGTCGCCTCCTCGGTGATGCTGGTCACCACCCAGCCCCTGTTCACCGCAGTCCTGGGTCCGTTCGTTCTGGGTGAGCGGGTCGGGGTCCGGGGGGCGGTGGCGGTCCTGCTCTCCCTGGCCGGGATCGCCCTGATCGCAGGAGGGGACCTTCGTTTCGGCAGACTTGCCCTCCTGGGAGACGGCCTGGCGGTGGCCGGCGCCCTGACCGCATCGGTCTATTTCATGATCGGGCGGATGCTCCGGGACCGGATCCGGTTTACCCGTTACCTGTTTCTGGTCAATGGCGCCGCCACGCTGGTGCTGTTGCTGTTCGTGCTGTTCTACGGTGTACCCCTGAAAGGTTTCCCTCCATTGACATGGCTGTGGTTCGCGCTCCTTGCCGCCGGTCCCAACCTGATCGCCGGGGCGGCGCTGATCATCGCAGGGCTTCTCATGGTGCAGTGGAACCGGGAGGAAGGGGAGGCGGTGTGACGGAGCCTGCGCTGAACGCCGGCTCGCCTCTGACCGATCTGCGGGGCATCGGGCCGAAAAGGTCCGCAGCTCTCGCGGAAGACCGGTTCACCGTGGTGGAAGACCTGCTGATGCACTTCCCGGTACGGTACGAAGACCGGCGGACGTTCATGCCGGTGTCCGATCTGGAGCCGGGCGGGCCGGCAGTGAGCCTTGCAGTCACCGTGGTCTCCTCACGGGTGATCCACACGCGGCGCAAACGGTTCCGGATCGTCGAGGCCCTGGTACAGGACCCTGGCGACGCAATGAAGATGGTCTGGTACAACCAGCCGTACCTGAAGCAGCATCTTACTCCGGGGCGCCGCCTGATCCTGTACGGCCGGCCGGTCCTGGACCGCCGGGGCGACACGGTGTTCCAGAATCCGGAGATTGAGATGCCGGCGCCGGACGACGACCCCGGTGTCCACACCGGCCGGATCGTGCCGGTCCATCGCCGCCTGGCCGGCCTGTCCCCCCGAATGCTGCGCACCCTCCTGTTCGGTGTCCTCCGCCGACTGGACCGGTCAACTCTTGGGGCGGCCCTGCCCCGGGAGGTGTGGGAGCGGCCCTCCAGCATGGACCGCTTGCAGGCGATCCGGGAAGTGCATTTTCCGTCGGACGGCACCGACCTGGATCAACTGGCCGACTTTTGCACCCCGGCCTGGCTCTCCCTGGCGTTCGAGGAGATGTTTCTGCTCCAACTCGGCCTGGGCCTGAACCGGGCCAGGTACCGCTCCGCCGGGACAAGGGCCAGGCCCGGCGCGACTCCCTCGAAAGTCGCCGACCCCGCGAAGTTGTTCCCTTTCCGGTTGACCGCCGCCCAGCTGAGAGCTGCAGGTGAAATCGCCGCCGACCTGGCGGCGCCGTACCCGATGGCCCGTTTACTCCAGGGAGACGTGGGCTGCGGGAAGACGGCGGTGGCGGTTGTGGCGATGCTGACGGTTGCAGGAGCAGGCAGACAGGCCGCCCTGATGGCGCCCACCGGGATCCTGGCGGCACAGCATTACCGTAATATCCGCAAAATCCTCGAGAACGTCCCGGATCTGCCGGTCCCGGCCCTGCTCACCGGGGAGACCGGGCCTGCCCTCCGGAAGGAGACCCTGGCAGGCATCAACGATGGATCCCTCAAGCTGGTGGTGGGAACCCACGCTCTGTTCGACGCCGGGGTCCGGTTCCATGACCTGGGGCTGGCGGTAGTGGACGAGCAGCACAGGTTCGGCGTGCTGCAGCGGGCGGCTCTCGCCGACAAGCGCGGCCGGCCCGATCTCCTGGTGATGACCGCCACCCCGATCCCCAGGACGGTGGCGATGACGGTTTACGGCGACCTGGATATTTCGGTTATCGATGAGCTCCCGCCGGGCCGGGAGCCGGTCCGGACCCTGATCCGGGAGGAGCAGGATCGGGACAAGGTTTACCAGGGAATCCGGGAGGCGGTTCAGAGGGGACGGCAGGTCTACATCGTGGTGCCGACGGTGGAGGAGGAAGACGGCCGCAGGCTGAAATCGGCCACCGGCCACGCCGACCGGATTGCGCGGGATATCTTTCCGGAGATCCCGGTGGGAGTGCTCCACGGCCGACTGTCCGCCGCCGAGAAATCGGATGTCATGGACAGCTTCAGAACCGGGCGGCTGTCGATCCTGGTGGCGACCACCGTCATCGAGGTCGGCCTGGACGTGCCCAACGCCACCGTGATGGTGGTGGAGGACGCCGACCGCTTCGGCCTGGCGCAGCTGCACCAGCTCAGGGGCCGGGTCGGTCGCGGCGCCGGCAGGTCGTACTGCATCCTGATGAACGGCGAGGGGCCTGCCCGGCCTGAAGCCCGGGAACGATTGGCGGTGATCGCAGAAACCACCGATGGTTTCCTGGTGGCGGAGAAGGACCTTATGATCCGGGGACCCGGCGCACTGCTCGGGGTGGAGCAACACGGCGCCGGCGACCTCTGGTTCGTGCGCCAGGCGATGGCGCGCCCACAACTGCTGGCCGAGGCCAGATCGGTGGCCCGCAGTCTCCTGGAGAAGGATGGTGGATCGCTGCGGGACGCGGAACGGATACTGGAACGGCTGCCGGCCGGCTGGCGCTCCCGCCTCAGGATCGGCAGAATCGGCTAGAGCAGGAGACCGGCTCAGGAACCGGGGGCCTGCATCATCCGCAGGAACTCTTCGTTGGATTTCGATTTGCCCATTCTGTCGATGAGAAGTTCCATCGCCTCCACGGTGGACATCTGGTTGAGGATCTTCCGCAGGATCCAGACCTTGTTGAGCTGGTCCTTGGACATCAGCAGCTCCTCCTTGCGTGTGCCGGAGCGGTCGATGTCGATGGCCGGAAACACCCGGCGATCCACCAGCTTGCGATCCAGGTGCAGTTCCATGTTGCCGGTACCCTTGAACTCCTCGAAAATGACGTCGTCCATCCGGGAGCCGGTGTCGATCAGGGCGGTGGCCATGATGGTCAGGGAACCGCCCTCCTCGATGTTCCGGGCTGCGCCGAAGAAGCGCTTGGGGCGCTGCAGGGCGTTGGAGTCGATGCCGCCGGACAGGACCTTCCCGGAAGGCGGCTGGACCGAGTTGTAGGCCCTGGCCAGCCGGGTGATGCTGTCCAGCAGAATGACCACGTTCTTGCCGTGCTCCACCAGACGCTTCGCCTTCTCGATGACCATTTCCGCAACGTGGACGTGCTGCTGGGCCGGCTCGTCGAAGGTGGAGGCGACCACCTCACCCATGACCGAGCGCTGCATGTCGGTGACCTCTTCAGGTCGTTCATCGATGAGCAGAACGATCAGGAAGATCTCCGGGTGGTTCTCGGAAATGGAGTTGGCGATGGACTGCAAAAGCATGGTCTTGCCGGTTCGGGGCGGTGAAACGATCAGGCCGCGCTGGCCCATGCCGATCGGAGTCAACAGGTCCATGATCATCCCGGAGAGGTTTTTGGTCGTGGTCTCCAGCCGGATCTGTTCGTCCGGGTACAGCGGTGTCAGGTTGTCGAACAGGATGCGGTCCCGGATCTTTTCCGGGTCGTCGAAGTTCACCGCCAGGACCTTGATCAGGGCGAAGTAGTTCTCGTCTTCCTTGGGGGGACGGACCTGACCGGAAACGGTGTCGCCGGTAATCAGCCCGAACCTCTTGATCTGGGACGGAGAGATGTAGATATCATCCGGGCCGGGGAGGTAGTTGTAATCCGGATGGCGCAGGAAACCGTAGCCGTCCTGCAGGATCTGGAGCACCCCTTCGGCGAACACCAGTCCGCTCTGTTCCGACTGGGCTTTCATGATCTCGAAGATCAGGTCCTGCTTCCTCATGACGGAAGCGTTGGGAATGGAGAGTTCTTTCGCCACCCTGGCCAACTCGCTGTTGGTCATGGAATAGAGCGACGTGGAATTGATTGCTGCGGCTCCCTGCACCTGTTCCCGAGCGGGTCGTGCCGCGTCGTCGGTGTCCGGCGCCGGCGCCTCGACCTCGGACGCTTCCGCCTCCGGCTTGTTCCCGTTCCTGGTCCGTTCGCCTGCAGGTTTTTTACTTCGTGTCCGTCCGTCAGCCATGATTACTCCCGATCCATCGGATTATCCGGCCCCTGAATAGCCGCTGGCACGCAATATTGGGTGGAGGTTGAAACATGAAACCGTTGCTTGAGGTGGAATTATCGGTGAGACGCCTCGATCTTACCATGATCCGAATTCCGGCGTCCAGACGGTGCATAAAGCTTCCCGTGTCCGGGGCGCCCGGGCGCCTCCCTCCGCGGTGGCCAATTCCCGGCCCAGACGGACCAGATCTTCGACCCGATCTATGTCATACCAGGCACCGTTTTCCGCAAGACCGATGCCATGCTTCGCCGCCGCAGACCGGGTTGCAGTCAACACACCGTCCCCGCCCCAGGGTACGTTGCGGAACAGTCCGGGCAGCGGCCGGCATGCGCCGACAAGAACATAACCGCCGTCTTCCGCCGGAGTAATGACCGCGTCGGCCCCTGTCTCCAAGCTCCGGAAAGCCTGCTCCACCAGGCTGTGGGGCAGCGTCGGGGCGTCCGCCCCCAGGATCACCGTGGCATCGGCGCCCTCCCGGGCGCTGCGGCGAAAGGCATGCAGTATCCTGGCGCCCAGGTTGCCGGGACGCTGCAACGTCATCGAGATGTCACTGCCGACCGGGCCGGCCCACAACCGGTCGGTGCAACACTCCACCAGGCAGCGCTCATTCTCGAACCGCCGGATGAAATCGAGACCATCTGCGACGAATCCCCGGTACAGGCGGACCGCCTGGTCCGGCGTCAGGGGCGGCGTCAGCCGGGTCTTGACCTTACCGGCCTCGGCCCGCTTGGCGAAGAGGATCAACCTTCGCATCGGTCGGTCTCCATCAGGTACCCTAGTGTACCCGGAGAGCCGGGGAACACGCAGGAGGAGTTCAAGTGCCGCCACTGATCGGACTGGTGCTGGCCGGCGGGCAGGGTGCCCGTTTCGGAAAGCCGAAAGGTGAAGTTCTGTTCCACGGCCGCACCCTGGCCCAGTGCAGCGCCGAGGTGTTGTGGCCGCTTTGCACCGGCGTCCTGGTAAGCATCCGTGCCGGCGGTCGCAATCCGGATCTCCTGGTCCTGGCCTGTGATTATCCCCTGATCGATACCGCCCTCCTGGCCCATCTGACCCGGGCCGGCACGGAGGGGGACATGGTTATGCTCACCGACAACAAGGGCCGGGACCACCCGCTGGCGGCGGTATGGCGCCGTTCGTGCCTGGACAGGCTCAGCGCCGCTCTGGCGGACAAGCGCTACAAGGTCCGCGGACTCCTGGGCGAGCTGGACGTGATCCGGATCGGTCCCGGGGAGGTCCCGGACCGGGACCTGAGCCGGGCTCTGACGAACGTCAATACGGAAGACCAGCTCCGCCGGATGTCCTGACCGGGACCGCTCAGCCGGCCAGTTCAGCCAGGACCTGTTTGAGCGCCTCCCAGAACCGCCCGGTGGACTCGATGTGCAGCCTCTCGTCCGGGGAGTGGGCGCCCTCGATCTGGGGACCGAAGGAAACCATGTCCATCCCGGGCACCTTGTCTCCCAGAAGGCCGCATTCAAGTCCGGCGTGGATCGCCGTAACGTGGGGATCCCGATTCCAGATGCCGGTGTAGACTTTGCGCACCACCTGCAGCACGGCGGAGCTCATGTCCGGCTTCCATCCCGGATAACCGACCTGCACCTCCGCCTCGAACCCGGCCAGGACTGCGATCGACTCCATGGTGGAAAGTACGTCTTCCATGGCCGACATGATGCTGCTGCGGCAGCTGGTCAGGATCATGAAACGGTTGTCTTCCATTTTAACGGCGGCCAGGTTGTTGGAGGTCTCCACCAGGCCTTCAAGGTCGTTGCTCATGGCCAGAACACCGTGGGGAGTGGCATCCAGGACCGAGAGCAGGGCGACCTGGGCCGAGACCGTCAGCACCGGACCGTCGTGCTTCGTCGCATCCAGCTTGATGGCCAGATTGTCGTCCACGCCCTTCAGCTCCACCCGGAAATCATCAAGGCAGCTTGCAATCACCGTCTTGAAATCGCCGCCGTCCTTTTCCTTCATGAACAGGATCGCCTCCGACTCCCGGGGGATGGCGTTGTGCATGTCGCCGCCGGTCAATGCGGCCAACTCGTATTCGATGCCGTTCTGTTCCGCGGCCATGAGGGTGCGGACCAGCAGTTTGACGGCGTTGCCGCGGTTCTCGAGGATATTGAGGCCGGAGTGACCACCCCTCAGACCGGAAACCTCCAGCTTGAACGGCCTGGTGCCGCCCACCGGCGCATTGGTGTCGGCTTGGAAGTGGGTGTGGACATCGGCTCCGCCGGCGCAACCGACGTAGATCACCCCATCTTCCTCCGAGTCCAGGTTCAGCATGGTCCGGCCCTCGATCATGGAGGCGTCCAGTTCCTTGGCGCCGGTGAGGCCGGTCTCCTCATCCATGGTCATCAGCAGTTCCAGGGGACCGTGGATCACGTCCGGGTCGGTGGCTGCGGCCATACCGGCGGCGACGCCGATGCCGTTGTCGGCGCCCAGGGTGGTGCCGGTACCGTAGACCCAGCCGTCCTCGATCCGCACCCTTATCGGCTCGTTCATGAAGTCGTGCTGCGTGTCCTTGTTCTTCTCGCAGACCATATCCAGGTGACCCTGAATCACGATCGGTTTGGCCGATTCCTTCCCGGGGCTGGCAGGGACCTTGACCACCAGGTTCCCGATGGCGTCCTTCAAGACCTTGAAGCCGTGTTCGCCGGCCCAGGCCTCGATATGGGCGGAGATCCGCTGTTCGTGTTTCGAGGGCCGGGGGACCTGGGTGATACCGTAAAATGCGTTCCAGAGAGATTCCGGTTTGAGGCCTGCGAACGGGTGGGTCATGGACTTTGCCTCCGGCCGACTCGCGATAGGTCGGGCTTGTGGGATAATTGAAAGCGCGGGAACCTGACAGTACCCCAGCCGATGCGGCGGCGCAAGAAAACACCGCCGGGAAAGGGAGCGATGGCCAGATTGACCCATACGGATGAGACCGGCGGCGCCAGGATGGTGGATGTCGGCGGCAAGCAGGCCACCCGACGTCGCGCGGCAGCCCGTGGCCGGGTCCGATTCAACCGGGAAGCGTTCCAACTCCTCAAGGAAAACCGATTGCAAAAAGGGGACGCCCTCGGAACCGCCCGGCTGGCCGGAATCCAGGCCGGCAAACGGACCGCCGAATGGATGCCGCTCTGCCACCAGGTCCCGCTGGATCACCTGGACGTCACCATCGAGCTCCTGGACAGCCGGTGTGAGGCGGTAGTGACCGCTATGGCGGGGGCGCGCTGGCAGACCGGGGTTGAGATGGAGGCGATGGTGGCTGTGTCCGCCGCCTGCCTGACGCTGTACGACATGGCCAAAGGGGTCGACCGCTCGATCCGGATTACCGCAATCGAACTGCTGGAGAAAAGTGGTGGAAGGTCCGGCGACTGGCGCCGGGATGGGGAGAACGTATGAGCCGGATGAAGTCAATCTCAGCCATGGTCCTGGTAATCCTTGCCGTATTGCCGGTGGCCGCCGCCACCGCATCCGGCGAATACCTGTTCAAGATGGACGTGCCTCTGGAACTGAAGGTCGTGGTGGAAGAGGGGCTGACCATCGAGACGGTCCGGTTCTACACGAATGGGACCGGCCCTGCCAGTTTCTTCCGGTCCGGTGACGTCATGAAAGCCGAGGTCGCCATCTCCAACGTGAGCGAGCAAGGGAAAATGATCGGCCTCGCGCTGGCGCTGTTCGACGAGAGGGGCAAGCTTCTGGGGGTTGCCTCCGGAGGGAACAAGTTCCTGCCCCAGCGCAACGAGCGGCAGCGCACCTACAGCCTGGTGTTCAACCACGTCAACGCCCTGGCCGACACCGCCGCGTCGTTCAAGGTGACGGTGGAAACCAAATAGCCAGCAGCCTGCCGATCTCCTGAAGGAACGCCTGGGAGAGAACATCCTCTTCCAGGACCGGCCGGGCCGCCCCGGCTTCCACCAGCGCCTGCCGCGTCATTCCGCCGTGGCCGCCGCCGCAGATCCGGTTCAACACCACCAGATCGGCCACAGGCAGGAGCTGCCGGGCCGTCGGCTTGATCTCGGAGAGTGCGGTGCTGGCCACCAGCACCATGCGGTCGGGAGTTTGGTGGAAGCTGTGGGAGTTCCCTTCCACCACGACGCCGGGCCGCGCCTTGAACCGCTCGAGTGCCCGGGGAACACCGGCCGCCAGGCCCAAGGGGCCGCTGCGGAGCCAGGCCAGAGTTGCGGCGCCGGCCAGATGGTAGCGCCCGGTGTCCTTCCCGGGAACCTGCAACTCGCCTGGTTCCGTTACGATTTCGTAATGGTCCGGCGGCAGATCGGACCGGGTCTTCTTTCCGCTCCGTACCGAGGTTTTCCGCACACCCCAACCAGGCATGCAGGGCAGCAGCCAGCAGATCATCGTGGTTTTTCCCACCCCCGAGGACAGGCCGCCGATTGCCAGGATTCTCATGATTACCATCATAGTGGTTGTTGACGCCGATCCAGGGCCTAGATTGTGCCAAAGGGGGACCGATGGAACGGAGGCCAGATAATGAACAGGACAACCGGTCTGCTTGCGGTGATGACACTTGGCCTGGTCCTGGTCGGCGGACAGCCTGCATCGGCCGGGCTGGATGTTGACCTGGGTGCCAGTGTCAGGGTTGGTGACGACACCGACCTGTTCGTGAATATCAGTTCCAGGTACTTCGGCCGGGATTCCCGGATGGTGGCGGACATGGGCACGCGCTACTCCGATCCCGACGACCTTTCGGTGGCGCTGTTCCTGGCCCATCGCAGCCGCCGGGATCCGGTGGAGATCTGGCGCCTGCGGGAACGTGGCCTGTCCTGGTGGGATATCGGGATGCGGTTCAACATTCCGGCTGATGCCTGGTTCGTTGCGGTACGGCGCCGGCCGGGACCGCCGTACGGCAATGCCTACGGCCATTGGAAGAACGGGAAGAACAGCGCTTATCGCATGACCGACGCCGACGCCAGGAACCTGGTTGCGGTCCGGATGATCCATGAGTACTACGGCGTGCCGGTGAACGTGGCCATGGAGTGGCGGGCCTCGGGGCAGTCGATCCGCACGCTGATGACAAGGGAGTACCGCCATCGCCACGGCAAGATGGCCAGCCACAAGTCCCACGGTAAACCGGGGAAGAGGCACGGCAAAAAGAAATAGCCGCGTTGCGCTCCGTCCTCCTCCGATCTATGCTTCAGGCTTACTTCCGGAGGGCAAGCGACCGTGGCCATGAGTAAAAAGAACAAGCGAGCCGAGCACGGTTTCGCCACCAAGACGATCCATGCCGGCCAGTCGCCGGATCCGACTACCGGTGCGGTGATGCCGCCGATCTACCAGGTCTCCACCTACCGCCAGCCGGGACTCGGCCGGGACTGGCCGTATGACTACGCCCGGACCATCAACCCGACCCGGCGAGCCCTGGAACGGAACCTGGCCGCCCTTGAAGGGGGCCTGGACGCCCGCTGTTTCGCCTCGGGCATGTCGGCAATCTCCGCGGTGTCGCACCTGTTCAAGTCCGGCGATCACCTCATCGTCTCCCAAAACGTCTACGGCGGGACCTATCGGCTGTTCGAAGGGGTGCTGCGCAAGTACGGTCTCGATTTCAGCTGGATCGACACGTCGGACCTTGGGGCGGTGGAAGGGGCGATCAGGAAGAACACGAAGATGATCTTCGTGGAAACGCCGACCAACCCGACCCTGACCCTTACCGACCTGGCGAAGGTCTCGAAGATCGCAAAGAAGCACAAGCTGGCCCTGACGGTGGACAACACGTTCATGAGCCCGGCGCTCCAGAACCCGATAGGACTGGGGGCCGACATGGTGGTCCATTCCACCACCAAGTACATCAACGGCCACTCCGACAGCGTCGGCGGCTGTGTGATCACGACGAAGAAGAGCACGGCGGATAAACTGGCCTACCTGCAGAACTCGGTTGGAGCGATCCTCTCGCCGATGGACTCGTTCTTGGTCCTGCGGGGGATCAAGACCCTGGCGTTGCGGATGGAATGCCACAACCGCAACGCCATGAAGATCGCAATGTTCCTCGAAAACCATCCCAAAGTGGGGAAAGTCATCTACCCGGGCCTGAAGTCCCACCCCCAGAACCGGCTGGCCAGGCGGCAGATGCGCGGGTTCGGCGGGATGATCTCCTTCGACATGGGCAGCCTGGCGCGGGCCAAAAAGTTTTTGGGACGTGTGAAACTGTGCGCCCTGGCAGAGTCTCTGGGCGGGGTGGAGACCCTGATCTCCCACCCGGCCAGCATGACCCACGGCGCCGTCCCCAAAAAAGAGCGGGATCGCATCGGTGTGACCGACGGTCTGGTCCGCATCTCGGTGGGGATCGAAACGGTGGACGACCTGATCGCCGACCTGGAATCGGCCCTCAAAGGTTTGTAGTCGTTTCCTGCCGCAACCAGGCCAGGTACGGCTCGTGTCCGCCGCTGACCGGGATCTCCACGATCTCGGGACAGTCGTAGGAGTGCAGTTCCAGAACCATCCGCCGTAACGCCGCAACCTGCCCGGTGCAGGTCTTGATGACCAGGAGACGTTCTTCCTCCTCCCGGATCTCCCCGTCCCAGCGGAAGACCGAGGTCACCGGTCCGACGATGTTGACGCAGGCGGCCAGTCGGTTTCCCACCAGCCCCCGTGCGATCTCGCCGGCCTCGCCTGGGGAGCCGGCGGTGGTCAGAACGACGGTGAACTCGGTTTCTGCGGCCATGAGAACTCCCTCTCCCGGGACCGGGTCATCCGGGCTAAGCCGTTCGATTTTAACACTTTCGAGTGTTGTAGGACGTTTCTCCCTGGAGTATAGTCGCATCGTGCCTGAAAGGACGCCCCGAGGTAGGTGTGTCCATATGGGAAATTGTGTTCCGTCGAGATGCGACATCAGGAGTTGAAGTGATGGAGATCGATTATGGCGTTGCGGTTCACGACCTGATCGGACGGGAGATTCTGGACTCCAGGGGGAACCCTACGGTGGAAGTGGATGTGATCCTGGAGAGCGGGGTGGTCGGCCGGGCGATGGTTCCTTCGGGAGCGTCCACCGGCAAGCGTGAAGCGCTGGAACTCCGCGACACCCGCGCCAAGCGGTTCGGCGGGAAAGGGGTCCGCAGCGCTGTGGACCATATCAACAAGGAACTGGCGCCGGCGTTCATCGGTTTCGACGCCACCAGCCAGGTGTTCTTCGACAACGCCATGCTGGAACTGGACGGTACGGCCAACAAGTCCAAACTGGGGGCCAACGCCATGCTGGGCGTCTCCATGGCGGTGGCCCGGGCGGCGGCGGAATACCTGAACATGCCGCTGTACCGTTACCTGGGCGGTGTGAATTCCAAAACCATCCCTGTCCCCCAGATGAACGTCCTCAACGGAGGCGCTCACGCCGACAACAACGTGGACATCCAGGAGTTCATGCTGGTCCCGGTGGGACCAAAGACATACCGCGAGGCGTTGCGCTGCGGCGTGGAGTGCTACCACGCATTGAAGGCGGTGCTGAAGTCGAAGAAGTTGAACACTTCCGTCGGCGACGAAGGCGGCTTCGCCCCCAACCTGCAGAGCAACGAAGAGGCGCTGAAGTGCCTCATGCTGGGGATCAAGAAAGCAGGCTACGAGCCGGGCAAAGACGTGGTGCTGGCCATGGACTGCGCCGCTTCGGAGTTCTATTCCGGCGGCAAATACAAAATGGCGGCGGAGAAAAAGCCGGTCAAGACCCGGGAAGAGATGGTCGCCCTGTATGCCGACTGGGTGAAACGGTACCCGATCGTCTCCATCGAAGACGGCATGGCGGAAGGAGACTGGAAAGGCTGGAAACTGATGACCGACGCCCTGGGGGACAAGGTCCAGATCGTGGGAGACGACCTGTTCGTCACCAACCCGAAGATCCTGGCGAAGGGGATCAAGGCAGGGGTCTGCAACAGCGTGCTGATCAAGCTCAACCAGATCGGAACGGTGACGGAAACCCTGGACTGCATCCAGATGGCCCACCGCGCCGGATACACGTGCGTCGTTTCCCACCGCTCCGGGGAAACGGAAGACTCCATCATCTCCGACCTGGCGGTGGCTCTGAACCTGGGTCAGATCAAGACCGGGGCGCCGTGCCGCGGCGAGCGCACCGCCAAGTACAACCAACTGCTCCGGATCGAAGAACAGCTTGGCGGCGAATGCGATTATCCGGGGCTGAGCATGTTCCCGAGATTCAAAAAAAAGAAGTAATCCGTAATGTTCTACCGGCAGCAGACGGGAAAAGGTCCGGGGGACGGCACACCGCCGCCCTCCGGGTCTACCGCCGTGCCGGCCGCCGGTGTCAGCCGCAACCTGGTGAAAGTCCTGGCGGTGACGATTTTCCTGGCAGGTGTGGCGGCGCTGGTGTTCGGTGAGCACGGGCTCATGGACGTCCGCAGGTCGCGGCGCGAACTGCGGGAAGTCCGGGAAAAAGTGCAGGTAAAACAAGAGGCCGTGGCCCGCCTGCGGGCCGAGGTCAACCGCCTGGAATCGGACCCGATGGCACTGGAACGGGTGGCCCGGGAACAACTGAATCTGGCCAAACCGGGGGAGATAATCATACTCCTGCCCCGGGAAAAGGACTGGGGGAAACCACAGCAGCAGCTCCCTTGAAGGACCTCACAGAACTGCTATACTCCCGAAGCTTTCGGTTGGAACAACACGTGCCGCGGGGTGGAGCAGTCCGGTAGCTCGTTGGGCTCATAACCCAAAGGTCGCAGGTTCAAATCCTGCCCCCGCCACCAACTAAGTTACTAACTCCCCAAGCATTACACGATTCAGGTGTTGGGATTGGTTTGCCCGCTCGGGGCCGAAGTCTCCAAAAAGTCGCCATCTCGTTCAGCCTTGATGCGGTCCAGGTAGGCTTCGCCCTTCTCCTGCCAGGCAAATGAGGGCCGCAGCTCGTCCGCCGTCTACGGCAATCTAGCGTCGCTTGACAGGGGATCAGAGCGGTCGATAGGGTTGCCTATACATGATCCTTGGGGGCAGCCACAATGACGGATGATCCCACGCACAACAGCGATGATACCGAACTGCCGTTGACTGAATCCTCTCATCCGCCGCAAGGGCAAGCCGGAAAACGGATAGGACCCTACCGTCTCCTCGACAAGCTCGGTGAGGGCGGTATGGGTGAGGTCTGGCTGGCGGAGCAGACCGAACCGGTCCGCCGCAAGGTCGCTCTCAAGATCATCAAGCAGGGCATGGACACCAAACAGGTCGTCGCCCGCTTCGAGGTCGAACGCCAGGCCCTGGCGCTGATGGATCACCCGGCGATCGCCAAGGTCTACGACGCAGGGGCCACCCCGAATGGCCGGCCCTACTTCGTGATGGAGCACATCAAGGGTATCCCGATCACCGAGTACTGCGACCGGCATAAGCTGACCAACCAGCAGCGGCTCGATCTGTTCATACAGGTCTGTGAGGGTGTGCAGCACGCCCACCAGAAGGCGGTGATCCACCGTGACCTGAAGCCGTCGAACGTGCTGGTCACCATCCGCGACGACAAGCCGGTGCCGACGATCATCGACTTCGGCGTGGCCAAGGCTACGGGTCAGAAGCTGACCAATCAGACGTTTCACACACAGCTCGGCGTGATGATCGGTACGCCGGCCTACATGAGTCCCGAGCAGGCCGAACTGACGAACCAGGATATCGACACCCGCACCGACGTCTATGCGCTGGGGGTGATGCTCTACGTGCTGCTGGTGGGAGCGCTGCCGTTTGACCCGAAGGAGCTGCAGCAGGCTGGTTTCGAGGCGATGGTTCGGATGATCCGTGAGGACGAGCCACCGAAACCCTCGACGCGGCTGTCCACGCTGGGCGAGCACTCGACACAGTCGGCCGAGCGCAGGCGAACCGATCTGCCGGCGCTGCGCCGGGAGCTGTCCGGCGACCTGGACTGGATCACGATGAAGGCGCTGGAGAAGGACCGCACCCGGCGCTACAGCTCGCCGCAGGAGCTGGCCGCGGACATCGGGCGCTACCGCACAGACCAGCCGGTACTGGCCAGCCCACCGTCGG
>CALZKF010000123.1 GCA_945787955.1 uncultured Acidobacteriota bacterium
CTACTGGCAGTTCGACGACGACCAGGGCGTGACGGCGGACGGTCCCGGATTCGGCAACCTGGTCTACACCATCGGCCCGTTCCTGGACACCGGCGCCGGGTACACCAATACGGGCAGCCCGGGGTACTCCGACTTCACCGCCGCCATCACCGCCCAGACCGTGGACTTCGCCTGGGGCCGGCAAAAGATGATGAGCGACTACTTCGACGTGGAGTGGTCCCTGGGGCTGCGCTACGCCCACTTCGAAGAAACGATATCCGGGTTCTACGATGATGATTCCTCCACCGGCCTGAACTTCGGCGACGTGCGCTGGGGCGCATACAAGTTCAACGAGTCGGAGATGATCGGCGCCCGGGCCGCCGTGCGTTGCACCTACTTCCTCACCGACCGGATCGCCGGCACCGGGTCGATCGGGTTCTCCATGCTGGAAGGCGAGGTCTCGTCGGTCTCATCTTTCTGGGACGCAGCCGGCGGTGGACGGCCGGCGGCCAGCGCCTCCGAGACGGACGACAGCCGATCCGGCCGCATCCAGGACCTGGACGTCGGCCTGATGCTGTTCTTCATGGATGACATGCTCAGGATCAAGATCGGATACGAAAGCTCGTTCTGGGACGGTCTCCCTTCCGACCTGGCTCGGAACACCATCGGCTCCGTCGCCAACCTCCGCAACCGGGACGATCTGTCGTTCAGCGCCTATACCCTGGGTTTGTACCTGGAGTTCTAGTCGCCGTTCCCTTTTTCGTCGCCACCCGGCGCCGGGTACAGGGCATCCCACCACGACCGGCTGTCCTTCAGCCAGCGGTCGAACCATGCCACGATGGAAGCGGACCACTGCAGCCGCTTGGCATGATCCAGTACCCAGTGCTCCTGACCGTCCACCCGGAGGTATTGCACTTCCTTCCCCAGAATCCGGAGCGCGGTGAAGAACTGGTCACTTTCCCCCGGCGGCACGTTGGGATCCGATGTGCCGTGGGTCAGCAGGATCGGCGTTACCACTTTGTCGGCGTGGAAGATCGGGCTGTTCTCCACGTAGATGTCCCTGCGGTTCCACGGGTAGCTGCCGGCGGTGGCCACCGTGCTGTAGGCGGCGCCCCAATACCCTTCACCCCAGTACGAGGCCAGACCGGAGATACCGGCATGGGAAACCGCTGCGGCGAACATGTCGGTTCGCGTCAACAGATTCATGGTCATGAACCCGCCGTAGGACGCGCCGATGCAGCCGACCCGCTCAGCGTCAACGAACGGGAACGCTTCCAGCATCTTGCCGGTGCCTGCGATGATTTCGTCTGTGGTGGTCGTGCCCCAATCGTTGACGTGGGCGGCGGAAAACTCCTGGCCGAACCCGGTGGCGCCGGACGGTTGCAGGACGTAGACCACGTAACCGCGTGATGCCCAGTATTCCTTCGGATAACGGCCCCCGAACCCCCGTCCGACCGGGGAAGTCCCGCCGTAGTAATAAACGATGGCCGGGTACTTCTTGTCCCGATCCAGGCCGGGGGGGAAGTACAGCCGGCCGGCTATGGTCCTGCCGTTTGCGGCGGTGAAAGCGAAATCTTCCGAACCTCCCATGCGCACCGGCTGGAACCAGTTCTCCGCCGGAGCATGGATCACACGGGCCGCTTCACGTCCCAGATGGACCGCCGCCACACGGGGCGGTGACCACATGGACGACCCGATGGCCACCGCCACCGGGACATCGCGGGCATGGGCGATCTGGGAAGCAACTTCGAACGGAAGTTGGATGGTCTTGTAGGTTTTGGTTTCCGGATCGTAGCGCACCAGCCGTTCGAACTCGCCGTCCTCGGCGTGGATATAGACCTTGCCGTCTCCCCGGTGCCACACCGCACTCTTGACCGCCGGATCGAACTCCCGTGTCACCGCCTGCACCGACTCCGGCTCTTCACCTTTCGGGTCCCACATGTACAGCTGGCCGTCGTAATTGTTGGGGATCACCGCATCGGGGACGTTCTCACCGGCCTCACCGAACAGGGACGGGCCTCCGATCAGAAGCAACCGGGAGCCGTCCGGTGAATAATCCGCGGAAACAAGCCAGCCGAAATCCCGAAGCTTGCGGCTGTCATGGGTGGCCAGGTCGATCTGCCACAGTTCGCCCCGTGAGAAGCTGGGACGTCCCAACTCCTCGAAGTTGCGGGTGAACAGGATCTTCCCGACGTCGGGGGAGAACGCATGGAAGGAAGTCGACTCTTGCCCTGCCGTCAGCCTTCGGCGGACGCCGTCTTCAAGGTTCACGATGGAGATGTGCGATAGATCCCGATCCCTGGGCTGGCGGTCCTCAAGACCGAGAACCTGCTTGATGCCGCTCTTGTTCTTCTCGTACTTGGCTGTAGTCCAGTACGCCACCGCTTTCCCGGTAGGGCACCACGCGTATCCGCGGAAATCCTCGATCCGTTCCAGAACCGGAGTCACATCACCGCCGTCCAGGTCGTGGACCCACAGACTGGCGGTTTTGTCGTCGGACCTGCGGCTGACGTAGGACAAACGATGACCGTCCGGCGCCCAGGCCAGTTTGGCTTTGCCTTCCCCACCCCGAAGCTTCCGGACCAGCTCGCCGGCGGGAAGGGAGCGAATCTCGATCCAGGTCTCAGCCTTGTCGGTGCCATGGATCCCCTGCCGTACGGTGTACGCCACCAGGCTGCCGTCGGGGGCGACCCGGGCCGAAGACGGCACCGGAGCGTCCAGAATGTCGCCGATGGTCATGTTCCGGGTGCGGTCCAGGGTGAGCACCGTCCCATCGGCCTCCAGCAGTTCGGCTCCTGCCTGCCAGTCCGACTGCCGTACCGGGTCCAGCACGGTGCGGATCATCAGGAGATGCTTCCCCGGGTCCAGCTTGAGCTTGCCGTCCACAGTGGCCGGCTCGTCCTGGTCCTTGGGTGCGGCATAGCCCCCGTCGGCCACCGCTTCCCCGTCGAGGTAGATCTTCAATGGATTGCCGCCCCGGGCCTTGATCTTCAGAGAGCGCCACTCGTCCGTGCTGATGTAGGTCGCCAGCCACGCCTCCGCCGGCCCGTCCAAGCTTTCCGGTTTTCCCAGCTCGACCAGGCCTTCACGCCCTGCCTTTCGAGTCTGCCAGCCGCTCTCCCCGGCAGCCGGCCACAGCGGACCGGCCGGAAAGCGGTCGGCGGCCAGCATCTCCTTGATGCCGAAGCTGCCCGGTTTTTCAGCATGGAAGGCCGGGAACGGAGCCGGCTCGGGACCGAGAACCAGCCATTCCATAACCGGGACGGTCCCGGTTTCTTTTTCTTTCATTTTTTTATTCTTCCCTGCGGCCGGCGAGACGATGCCGGCGGCGAGCAGCAAAACGACGAGGGTGGCCAGAAAGGCGGGCCTGGGGAGAAGGTTCATCGGTGTCGGTCCTTTCATGACAGGCGTAAGATCCAGCAGGATATCATCGCTCCATCAGGGTAGTGAGCAGCGTCGTCGCCGGCGGCGGGATCGGCACGCCGGAGCGTACAGCCGAATAGTACGGGATCCGAGGAAAATCTCTCAGAGCGCGGTCCAGGATCCCCACCGCCGGCCGATCCGGCAGGAACGCCACAGCCGGCACCGGGGCGACTCCGAGACCGGCGGCAACATAGCGCCGCACCAATGAAAAGCTGCCGACTTCCACCGCCGGGTGAAACGGAATACCAGCAGCCTTGAAACGATCCTCCAGAAGGCGGCGGAAGCTGGAGGAGGAATTCAAGGTGACCAACCGTTCCCCGGCCAGCCAGCCAAGACCGACGCTGATCTTCCCGCGTGGCCGGATTGAATCCGGAATCAGTACCTTGACCTCCGATTCCAGGAGTAGCCGGACTTCCAGCGAGCCGGCCATCGATCCATCCGGCCTGCCGGTGACCAGGGCGACATCGATCTCGCCCCGCTGCAGTGTCTCCAGCAACCGGCCGCCTGCCCCTTCCACAATCCGGACGTCCACGCCGGGGAACCGGACGAGAACCTTCTTCAGTGCAGCGGGCAGGAGCCCTCGCCCCAGGGCATCGCCGGCGCCGACCCTGAGGGTCGTCCCCCCGGCCAGCGGCGTGCCGGCGGCCCGGTCCAACTCGTCCAGGGACGCCAGGGCGGAGAGTGCCATCGGCAGCAGCCGTTCCCCTTCCGGCGTCAGGGTCATGCCCCGTGCCTTGCGGTGGAACAGCCGGGTGGACCAGATCGATTCGAGATCGGAAAGACGGGTGCTGATGCTGGGCTGGGTCCTCCCCAACGCCTCTGCCGCACGGCCCACCGTCCCCATCCGGGCGATGGCCACGAACGCCCGGAGCTGGTCGGCATTCACACCATCACCTCATCCGGCACAGGCGGGCAGGCGGCCGGATCGAAATCCAGCCGCCCCCCTCAGACACTATCCATTGGGTTTACCTATACCTAGTATATATCATATTGATTTGTTCTATCAATCAAATAATGCACATAATGTCGATCCAACCTTCTACGGAGAATCGCGACATGGTGACCCGACTTGAAATCGCCGGAAGGACGGACCTGCCCGACCCCCGGGGGCTCCACGCCGGCGGCAGGATCCGAAACTTTCTCGGCATCCCGGTGAGAGCTGTCCGCACCCGGGACGTGTACCGCATCGAAGCCGACCTGCAGGCAGGCGAAGCCGAGAAGATCCTCAACGAGGTCACCGACCCGGTGTTGCACCGGGGTGGACTGGGACGGGTCGAGTCCGACCGGTTCGATTTCGCCGTTTCCGTCGCCTTCAAGCCGGGGGTAACCGACCCGGTAGGCAAGAGCGCCATGGTGGCGGTGCAGGACACCCTGGGCCGTGCCCTGACCCTCACCGGCGGGGAGGAACCGGCGGTATACTCTTCCACCCTGTATCTGCTGACCGGCGTCACCCGGGAACAGGCCGAGACCATCGGCACCAGCCTGCTGGCCAACCCGGTGATTCAGACCATCACCATCCGCAGCTGGGACGAGTGGTCCTCATCCGCTCCGGACATGACCGTCCCCCGGGTTCCGGCCCAGCATCGGCCTGAGGTGCAGCGGTACGACCTGTCCGGCAGTGATGCGGAACTGCAGGAGATCAGCAGGAAAGGGCTGTTGTCCCTGTCGATCGAGGAGATGCACGCCATCCGGAATCATTTTCTGGCTGCAGGCAACGATCCCGCCCGCACCGGACTGGGACTGGACCACCGTCCCACCGATGTGGAACTGGAATGCCTGGCCCAGACCTGGAGCGAGCACTGCAAGCACAAGATCTTCAACGCCACCGTGACCTACCACGAGGCAGGGAAGGAGCCGGAGACGATCCGGTCCCTGTTCAAGACATGCATCATGGGCGCCACCAAGGCGATCGGCGCGCCCTGGCTGGTGTCGGTGTTCCACGACAACGCCGGGGTGGTGACCTTCGACGAACGGATCCACCTGGTTTACAAGGTGGAGACCCATAACTCCCCCTCCGCACTGGACCCGTACGGCGGCGCCATCACCGGTATCGTCGGCGTCAACCGGGACCCGTTCGGAACCGGGCTGGGCGCCCACCTCCTGGCCAATGTCTGGGGGTACTGCTTCGGCTCACCTTTCCATGAGGGCGACCTTCCCAAAGGGCTGCTGCACCCGCGGCGGGTCCGGGACGGCGTACACCAGGGCGTCATCGACGGCGGCAACCAGAGCGGCATCCCGTACGGCAGAGGCTGGGAGGTTTTCGATCACCGCTACCTGGGCAAGCCGCTGGTGTTTTGCGGCACCGTCGGCGCCCTGCCGGTGACCATCGCCGGCGGCCCGGGTGAAAAGAAAGCAGCCCTCCCCGGTGACCGCATCGTCATGACCGGCGGTCGGATCGGAGCCGACGGCATCCACGGCGCCACATTCTCGTCCGCCGCCCTGGACGAGTCGGCTCCGGTGCAGGCGGTGCAGATCGGAGACCCGATCACCCAGAAGCGGATGTTCGACTTCCTGCTGGTGGCCCGGGAACGGGGCCTGTACAACGCCATCACCGACAACGGCGCCGGCGGGCTGTCGTCGTCGGTGGGCGAGATGGCGGAACAGCCCGGAGGGGCCCGGCTGGACCTGTCCCAGGCGCCGTTGAAGTACGCCGGCCTGGCCACCTGGGAGATCCTGGTGTCCGAGGCCCAGGAACGGATGACCCTGGCGGTCTCCCCGGAAAAGATCGACGAGTTCCTGGAACTGGCCCGGGAGATGGAAGTGGAAACCAATGACATCGGTGAATTCACCGACAGCGGCATGTTCCACGTCACCTGGGGCGACGAAACGGTGGCCTGCCTCTCCATGGAGTTCATGCACGAGGGCGATCCGGACCTGAACCTGACAGCCCGCTGGGCGCCGCCCCTGTACGCAGAGCCGGAACCTTTCAGCGGCACAGACCTGACAGAGGATCTCATCGCCATGCTGGCCCGGCTGAACATCTGCTCCGGCGAAAAGAAGGCGCGGCACTACGACCACGAGGTCAAGGGACTTACCGTGGTCAAGCCGTGGATCGGCGTGGAACAGGACGTGCCGGCGGAAGCGACGGTGTTTCTGGCCCGCCATGGCAGCAGCCGGGGCTTCGTCCTGGCCGAATCGGTGAACCCGTTCCTGTCCGACATCGACACCTACGCCATGACCGTGGCGGTGGTGGACGAAGCGGTTCGCAAGCTGGTCTGCGCAGGCGCCCGCACCGATCGGATCGCCGCCCTGGACAACTTCTGCTGGCCGGACCCGGTGCAGTCGGACCACACCCCGGACGGTGAGTACAAGATGGCCCAGCTGGTACGGTCCTGCCGGGCGCTGTACGACACCACACTGGCGTACGGCACGCCGTTGATCTCCGGCAAGGACTCCATGAAAAACGATTCCACCATGGGCGGCGTGAAGATCAGCGTGCCGCCGACCCTGCTGCTGTCCGCCATCGGCCAGATCGACGATGTCCGCAATGCGGTCACCGCAGACTTCAAACAGGAAGGTGATCGGGTGTACCTGCTGGGTACGACACGTGACGAATGCGGCGGCAGCGAGTACTTCCGGTACCTGGGCGAGAAGGACGGCATCGCCGGCAACCCGGGGGAACCGGCGCCGTACGTCGGCAACCGTCCGCCGGTGATCGATCCGGAACGGACCCTGCCGCTGTATCGCGCCGTCGAGAAGGTGATGGCGGCCGGACTGGTCCGGTCCGCCTCCACCCCGGCACGGGGCGGACTGATCCTGGCGCTGGCACGATCGGCCATGGCCGGCATGCTCGGCGCCGAGATCGACCTGGACGTGGATCTGCCTGCCGATCGATTGCTGTTCTCCGAGTCCGGCGGCCGTTTCGTCATCACGGTGGCGGAGAAAAACGGCGCCGCCTTCGAAGCGGCCATGGCCGGGCAGCCTTGCAGCCGGATCGGCACCGTGACGGCCGGGAGCCGGCTGGTCGTCCGGCACGGCGGCGGCACGGTGGCCGACGCCTCCCTGACCGATATGAAAGCAGCCTTCAAGGAGACCCTGAACCATGTCTAAGGTGCGTGTCCTGATCCTCACCGGCCTGGGGCTGAACTGCGAGGCGGAAACCGATGCGGCGTTCCGCATGGTCGGCGCCTCCCCGGAGCAGGTCCATCTCCTGGACCTTCTGGAAGGACGGGCGGAGCGCAGGCTGTCCGACTACCGCATCCTGGCGTTCATCGGCGGGTTCGCATTCGGCGACCATCTGGGCGCCGGGTTCGTGTTCGCCAACAAGATCCGCTGGCGGCTGTACGACCAGTTGCTGTCATTCATCGAAAACGGCGGCCTGGCCCTCGGCGTATGCAACGGTTTCCAGACCATGGTCCGCCTGGGGATGCTCCCCGGTTTCGACGGCGACTACCGCACGCCTCGCGCCACCCTGGCTCCCAACGACAGGCTGGGCTACCGGGACGCCTGGGTGAAGCTGGCGGTAGATCCGAACTCGCCGTGCGTCTGGACCCGGGGCCTGACCACCATCGACCTGCCTGCCCGCCACGGCGAAGGGAAGTTCCTGACGGAGACGCCGGAAGTTCTGGACCGGCTGGAGTCCGGATCCCAGGTCGCCGTGCGTTATGTCGGTGACAACGGCAAGCCGACCCAGGACTGGCCGGACAACCCGAACGGTTCCCCGGATGCGGTGGCCGGGATCTGCGACCCGACCGGGCGGCTGTTCGGCCTGATGCCTCACCCGGACGCCTACCTGTACCCGTACCAGCATCCGCAATGGCACCGAGACAAGCATCGGGACGGCGTCGTCCTCCCGACCGAGGGCGCAGGGCTTGCGATCTTCCGCAACGGTGTGGAAGCGGCGGCCGGCTAAGCATCCAGGAACGACTCGACGTGGAATGACCGGCCTGCAAGGGAGCTGCGGAACACCAGGAACGCAAACGCCAGAGCCAGGCCGATTCCGGCCAGGGAAGTGGTGAAATACGGCCGGGACGGATCGAAAGTCAACGGAAAGGCGGCCAGCAGGTTGGCGAAGAAGATGTTCCCCGCCGCTGCCAGGAGTCCGAACCGGGTCAGGAGGATCACGATCAGGATGCCGGTGGCGGCGCCCAGGATCGCCCCGACCAGCAGCTGTACCGGCTCCACCTTGCCGCCTGACGTGGCCAGAACCTGGGTCATGGACGACACGACCACGAACAGAACAAACGCAATGTTGGCCAGCCACTGCTTCCTCAGGATCAGGCGCGCCAGCAGCAGCAGCGTGAAATGGGTCAGGGGACCGGCAACGCTGACCAGCGGGACCAGGATCAGGCTTCCCAGGGCAAAACGGGTGCCCAGGATCGATCCCAACCCGTAAGGTTGAGGGGCCGGAGCCGCCTGCCCCAGAAACGCCGGTACGATGTAATACAGATGTTGCAGGAACAATAACCCGATGGAGAAAGTGAAACCGAACAGCAGATCCCGGGCCACCAGCGGGTCCCGGAACCGGCCGGCCAGCATCCGTGTCCAGCCGACCATCGCTTCCGGCCACAACTTCCGGCCGTACGGCTCAAGGGCCATGTACAGCACCCAGATCAGCAGGCCCAGGGACAGGGAGGTTCCCAGGGCGATGTAGATCATGATGAGCTCACCGCCGACTGCGGCGACGTGATGGCCGGTCAATGCCCAATAC
>CALZKF010000124.1:0-8971 GCA_945787955.1 uncultured Acidobacteriota bacterium
GGCCGCCCAGCACCAGGGCGGAGATTGATTCCACCGAAACCCCAAGTTCCATGGCGATGAAAGAACGGAACCGTGCGGTATCCAGGATGCCGGCCATACCGACGACTTTTTCCCTTGGAAGACCGCTGACAGCCTTGGCCACGTAACACATGACGTCCAGCGGATTGCTCACCAGTACCAGGGTCGCTTTGGGGGAATGCTTCATCACCCCTGCGGTGCAGGCCTTGACGATACCGGCGTTCTTGCTCTGGAGATCATCACGGCTCATGCCCGGCTTCCTCGCCAGACCGGCGGTGATCACCACCACGTCGGATCCGGCGGTATCGGCGTAATCATTGGTCCCTTTCACCATCGAGTCGTAGCCCTGCACCGGGGATGCCTCGAACATGTCCAGGCTCTTTCCCTGGGGCATGCCCTCGACGATATCCAGGAGCATCACATCTCCCAGTTCCTTCATGGCGCAACCCATGGCAACGTGCTCGCCGACGTGTCCGCCACCGATGACCGTGATCTTTTTTCTCATGACGTCTCTCCAGGCCCGGCGCTGTCCGGGTGATCAAGAATAGGCTGGAAAAAGGGCAGAATTGCAGCCTAGCACCGGCTAGAAGCAGGGTCAACGCAACATGAAGACCCAAAAAGGGTCAGTACTGGACCAGGGAACCTTCCTGTTTCGCCTTCCGGATGGCGATCCGGGACAGGAACAGGCCTGCCGGGAGCAGGACGGCGGTCAGTACAGTCAGCGCCAGCAGGTCGTTCTTCAGTTCGGCAAACCCCTTGCCCAGGAGCAGCGCGCCCCTCACCACCCTCAGGGACCAGGTGATCGGGAGATAGTCGGAAACACCCTGCAGGAACGCCGGCAGCTGTTCCGCCGGAAAAAACACGGTCCCGAAGAAGGTGGTCATGCCGCTGAGGAAGAAATTGATCGGGTCGCCGCGCTTGAAGTACAGGATGAACGAGGCGGACAGCATCCCGAGGCCGACCGACGACAACAGGGTCAGCACGACGCCAAGAATCAGCACCGGGAAATTTTCCAGATGGAAACTGATCCCGAAAATAAGCCAGGCGCCTCCCAGGTAAAGCAGAACCCGGAACCCGGCGTAGGTAAAATCCCACGCCGCCGACGAGAAAATGACCAGGCCGGTGCTGGTGGGGGAAACAAGCATCGCTTCCAGCGTCCCCATCATCTGCTCGCTGCGAACCTTGGCGGAGAAGGCGTACAGCGCGGTGGAAAAGTAGTACTGAAACGCCAGGCCCAGCAACATCCACTCAAACGGGTTCATCCCGTCCAACCCTTTGGCTTCGGGATCGATCATCCGGGTCAGAAAGAAGAACGCACCCAGTGAAAGGAACATGCCGCCGATCTGGAGGAGAAAAGCAAGGCGGTAGGAGACCTGTTGCTGGAAGTCCCGGACGATGAACGCCCACAGTTTGGCTGCGACCCGGATCATTCCGCCTCCAGGATCCGGGCGAACGCCCCTTCCAGGTCGGCATCAACCTGGTTGCAGCTTCGCAACTTCACCCCTCGCTCCATCAAAAAAGCCAGCAGGAGGTTCAGGCCGTCTTCACCAGCCAGGGCGACCCGGACCCGGCGTCCGTCTTCCCACGATCTGTCGGACAGCACTGCGAACCGCTCCCCGGCCTCCACCGGCCAGCGGTCAACCTCCATCTCGTAGTTCCGTGTATCGAGACCCCAGCGCCGGACCTCCTCCACAGTACCGATCTGCCGGACCTTGCCCTTCATCAGGATCGCTATCCGGCTGCAGAGCAGCTCCGCCTCATGGAGGTTGTGGGTGGCCAGGACGATGGTCTTGCGGTCCCGCCCGGACAGCTCATCCTGGATGAACCGCCTCAGGGACAGGGCCGCCGCCGGGTCCAGGGAACGGGTCGGCTCGTCCATCAGGAGGATCGGAGGATCGTGGAGCAACGCACGGGCGATGGACATGCGCTGCTTCATGCCGGATGAATAGTCGGCAAACGGCCGGTCCGCCGCCTCTTCCATGTCGACCTTCCGCAACAGCTCGTCGACTCGTGCATCCCTGGCCTCACGGGGCACTTCGTACAGTGTGGAAAAGAAATTCATATTCTGCCGGCCGGTGAGCCTCCAGTAGAACGACCGCTCGTCGGAGTGCACCAGCCCGATCAGCGGCTTGACCAGCTGTTCCCGGGATGTCGGATAGCCACCGATGGCGGCGGTCCCGACGTCGGGTAGCACCAGACAGGACAGGATCTTGAGGAGGGTTGTCTTCCCGGCTCCGTTCGGCCCCAGGAGCCCGAAGATCTCCCCTTCCCGGATGGTCAGATCCACCCCTCGGAGCGCCTGCACCGCCTCCGGGCTCCGGAACGGGTGGAACAGGATGTCTCTGATCGACCGCCTCCGGGTGAACCGCTTCTCCAGCCGTCGTGCTTCCACGGCGTGTCCCAAGGGCCTGATCCTCCAAGGGTTAGACTCGTGAGCGAGCGGAATTCTACCATGCTCGGAGGGCCCCTTTCCCAGTGAGGCCCGTATGCAATAATGACGGGTCACTCACCTCACACCGCATTATGGAGCTTCCGATGCCCGAAACGACCAGCCTGCACCCGGCCCTGACCTTACTTGCCGAAGACGAATCTATGTTCCGCGACGCCGTCCGGGACTTTTCCGAATCGGAGATCCGGCCCAGGGTCGGCGAAATGGAGAAGAACGGCCGTTACGATCCGGACCTGCTGAAGCTGCTGTTCGATATGGGACTGATGGGCGTGGACATACCGGAAGAACTGGGCGGATCGGGAGGCACGTTCTTTCAGTCGATCCTGGCGGTGGAAGAGGTCTCACGGGTCGACGCCGCCGTCGGCGTTATGGTGGATGTGCAGAATACGCTGTTCAACAACGCCATCGCCCGCTGGGGCACCACCGACCAGAAGAAAGCGTTTCTCAGCCGCGTCGCCAACGATACCGTCGGCGCCTACGCCCTGTCGGAAGCAGGCTCAGGCTCCGACGCCTTCGCCCTCAAACTCAAGGCGGAGCTGGATGGCGAGCACTGGGTCCTGAACGGCAGCAAGCTCTGGATCACCAACGCCGGCGAGGCCGATCTGTTCCTGACCTTCGCCACCATCGACACCGCCAAAGAGTACAAAGGGATCACCGCCTTCATCGTGGATCGCAGCGATCCCGGTTTCTCCGTGGGGAAGCGGGAGTCCAAGCTGGGGATCAGGGCCTCCAGCACCTGTGAACTGGTGTACGACAACTGTCGTATCCCTGCGGACCGTGTGATCGGCGAAGTCGGCAAAGGGTACAAGATCGCCATCGAAACACTGAACGAGGGCAGGATCGGCATCGGCGCCCAGATGGTCGGCGTAGGCCAGGGCGCCCTGGAGGCGGCCTGCCGCTATACGAAGGAACGGGAACAGTTCGGGCGGCCGATTGCCGAATTCCAGGCGGTGCAACACCAGCTGGCCCGTTGCGCCACAGAGCTGGAAGCTGCCCGCCTGCTGGTCTACAACGCCGCGAGACTCAGGGACGCCGGCCTGCCGTTCACCAAGGAGGCGGCCATGGCGAAGATCTACTCAAGTGAGGCGACGGAACATATCACCTCCGCCGCGGTGGAACTGTTCGGAGGTTACGGTTACACCTCCGAGTACCCGGTGGAAAAATTCTACCGCGACGCCAAGATCGGAAAGATCTACGAAGGGACCTCCTTCATGCAGCTCAATACGATCGCAAAAATCATCCTGGCCGAGTAGGCCTGCAGGGAGAATGGAAATGAACGACCGTTTCTTGCGTGCCTGCCGCGGTGAGAAGGTGGACCGTCCGCCGATCTGGATCATGCGCCAGGCCGGCCGCTACCTGCCCGAGTATCGCGCCATCCGGAAGGAGATGGACTTCGTCACCCTGTGCAAGACTCCGGAGAAGGCGGCGGAGGTCACCATCCAGCCGATTGACCGGCTGGGAGTGGATGCGGCGATCCTGTTCTCCGACATCCTGGTCCCGGTTGAGCCGATGGGGTTCAAGATTTCCTTCAATCCCGGCCCGGTCCTGGATCACGCCGTCCGGACGATGCAGGATGTGGACAACATCCGGATCACCGAGCCGGAAGAGACGGTGCCGTACGTCTACGAGGCGATACGGATCCTGCGCCGGGAGCTTGAAGGCAGGGTGCCGCTGATCGGGTTCGCCGCCGCGCCGTTCACCCTGGCGACCTACATGGTGGAAGGCCAGGGTTCCAAGAACTTCAGCAAGGTCAAAGGTCTGATGTTCTCAGAGCCGGCCACGGCACATGCCCTGCTGGAGAAGATTACCGTCGCCACCGAAAAGTACCTGATGGGGCAGATCAAAGCAGGGGCCCAGGCGGTGCAGTTGTTCGACAGCTGGGCCGGCCTGCTGTCCGCCGAGGACTTCCGTGAATTCGCCATGCCTTACGCCAGGCGGATTCTGGACACTCTCCAGGACGCCGGCGTGCCTCGGATCTATTTCGCGCTGAACAACGCCCACCTCCTGGAGGAGATCAAAGACTGCGGCGCCGAGGTTGTCGGCATGGACTGGCGCATGGACCTTGCCGAGGCGAATCGCCGCCTCGGCGGTCGCTATGCCCTGCAGGGCAATCTGGACCCGACGGTGCTGCTGTCCGGGTCACCGGATACGATCCGGGAGCGGGCCCTCAAGGTGGTGGCGGCAGGCCGCGGCCTGCCGGGTCACATCTTCAACCTGGGACACGGCATCCTCCCGGAAACCCCGGTGGAGCACGCCCAGGCCCTGGTCCAGGCGGTGCAGGAGGCAGTCCGGTGAGCACCGCCCTGGAGCTTCTCAAGAAGTACAACCGGCCCGGCCCGCGCTACACGTCGTACCCTACGGCGGTGGAATTCAACGAAGCGTACGACCACAGCGCCTACGTCGATTCCCTCAAGAAGATCAATCAGAAAGCCGATGAGCCGCTGTCGCTGTATATCCACCTGCCGTTCTGCGAGGAGCGCTGCAGCTTCTGCGGCTGCAATGTGGTGATCACCAGGAAGCGCGAGGTCTCCCACAAGTACCTGGACTACCTGCACCGGGAGATCGACATGCTGGCCGCTCACCTCCCGGATCGGCGGCGGATCAGCCAGTACCATTGGGGCGGCGGCACCCCGACCTACCAGACCACTTCCGAAATGCTCGCCCTGCAAAGCAAGATCACCGAGCATTTCACCATCGACCCGGATGCCGAGGTCGCCATCGAAGTCGATCCACGGGTCACCTCCAGGGAGCAGGCCGATCTGCTGAAGGAGATCGGGTTCAACCGGATCTCCATGGGGGTCCAGGACTTCACACACCGGGTGCAGGAAGCGATCAACCGCAACCAGACCGAGGAAGAGACCCGGGACCTGTACGACTACTGCCGCCAGGTCGGCTTCGAGTCGATCAACCTGGACCTGATCTACGGCCTGCCGCTCCAGAGCCCGGCGGCATTTGATCGCAACATGGACACTATCCTCGATCTCAGGCCGGACCGGGTGGCTGTGTACTCCTATGCCTACGTACCCTGGGTCAAGGCCAACCAGAAGAAGATCGACACCGACGAGCTGCCCTCCCCGGAGGTCAAGCTGGAACTGTTCTGCATCGCCCGGGACCGGTTTCTCCTGGCAGGTTACGCCCAGATCGGTATGGATCACTTCGCCCTCCCCGGCGACGACCTGGCCCTGGCCGCCGCGAAGAAACGGCTGCATCGCAACTTCATGGGTTACACGGTGAAAATGGGTTCGGACATGGTCGGCGTCGGCACCTCGGCCATCGGCGACGTCGGCGGCGCCTTCGCCCAGAACGTGAAAAAGCTGTCCACTTATTACGAAGCTCTGGACACCGGCAGGTTCCCCATCGACCGGGGTTACGTCCTGAACGACGATGACCATATCCGCCGGGAAGTCATCACCCGCCTGATGTCCAACCTGTACCTGCAGGTGCCGGAGATCGAGGATCGCTTCGGAATCCGGTTCAAGGAGTACTTCGCAGCGGAACTCGCCGAATTGTCCGCCGCAGACGGGCCGGTGGACCACGGCTTCCTGACCATCGCCGATGACCATCTGGCGGTTCACGGCGACGGCTGTCTGTTCATCCGGAACATCTGCATGGTGTTCGACGCGTACATGAAAGACAAGCGCGACGACACCCCGATGTTCTCGCAGACCGTCTGAAATGCCCAGGACCGTTGCCGTTGTAGGGGCAGGGGTCGCCGGCCTGACGGTGGCGTACGAACTGCAGCAGTACGCCCGCAACCCGCCGGACGGCGTCCGGGCGATCTGCCTGGAGGCATCGAACCGTGCCGGCGGAAATATCCGCACCCACCGGGAAGCAGGTTATACCTGCGAGTGGGGACCGAACGGCTTCCTCGACAACGTCCCGGCCACGCCGGCACTGGTCCGGCGGCTCGGATTGTCGGACCAGGTCCAGCAGGCCGACGAGCAGGCGGCTATCAGGTACATCTACCGGGCCGGCGCTCTCAGGGAGGCGCCCACCGGCGCAGGTGCGTTCCTGAAGTCGGGGATTCTTTCTCCGCTGGGGAAACTGCGGCTGCTGGGTGAGCCGTTCGCCCGGAAGAGGCCCCAAGAGGGCGACGAGTCGGTCTACCAGTTTGCAGCGCGTAGGATCGGGCCAGAGGCGGCCGAAATACTGGTAGGCGCCATGGTCAACGGCGTTTACGCCGGGAACGTGCGTGAACTCTGCCTGAAATCAACCTTCCCGAAAATGTACGCCATGGAGACCGATCACGGCTCGCTGTTCAGGGCGATGCTGTCGCTGAAGAAACGGAAGTCGGCCAGGAGCGACAACGCCGGACCGGCAGGACCAGGTGGCGTCCTGACTTCGTTTCGAACAGGTCTTGAAGAGTTGATCCGCGGCCTCGTGAAGGTCAACGGCAACGCCCTGCGGCTCAACAACAGGGTGCAGGCGATCTCCGATATGGGCAGCCGGGGGTTCCGGGTTCACCTCCAGGCCGGCGCACCGATCGATGTCCACGGAGTGATTCTGGCCTGCCCGTCCCGGGCGGCGGCGCCGATGGTACGGGAGATGGACCCGGCCCTGGCCGACGCCATGGCGGCGATTCCGTCGGCTCCTCTGGCTGTGATCCATCTGGGCTACCACGAGAGTGCTCTTGAGCGGATGCCCCGGGGGTTTGGTTTTCTTGCCCCCCGCGGACAGGGCATCCGGATCCTGGGCTGTCTGTGGTCGTCGAACATCTTCCCGGGACGCGCTCCCAAAGGGAAAGTCCTGCTCACCGCCATGATCGGCGGCGCCCAGGACCCCGAAGCCATGGAACTGCCCGACATCAAGCTGGTGGAACTGGTCCGGAACGACCTTCAAACCGCCATGGGGATCGGCGTGGCTCCCGAGTTCGTGAAAGTGTTCCGACATGCTCACGGCATCCCACAATACACTTTGGGACATAAGGATCGGCTGCGGATTATCGGGGCACAACTCCAATCCCACCCCGGCCTCCTTGTCTGCGGGAATTCCTACGGCGGCATCGCAGTGAACCATTGCGTGGAAGAGGCCCCGGGGATTGCCGACGAAGTGGTCCACTACCTTGAAAGTTAAACGGGGACATTGCACATTATCTTTCAATGCTTATAGATGAGCGGCCGCGGAAAAAAAGAATTGAAAGATAATGTGCAATGTCCCCATTTCTGATACTTTGCACCGCCTCAAAAAGACGACAGGGATCGAGTCCATGCCATTTCGCCTTCGCAACCGGATTATTGCTCTGAGCCTCTGCCTGGCGGTGGTCTCCTCCGCCAGCGCCGCCACCCAGGGCATCAAGGTGGAGCGGTGCAAGACCCGGATCGGGATCGCCAGGGTCGTGCTGAACATCGACCACCTCACCCTGACGGAAGAAGGCTTAAAAGGCGATTACGCCATCAAGATACCTCTGGCTCCATTCATGGACGATTCCGGCACGATCCGGATTCCGGTGACCGACCGGCTGCAGGATGCGGTGGCGCCCGGCAAAACCCTCTACGGAACCGCCAGCAGCCAGGAGGACGGCCGAACCCACGAGGTCGCCTGCACTTTTACGGACGGCAAAAAGGTCCGCATCGTGGTCACCACCCCGGAGCGGGTTTTGTCCTTTGAAGCGCCCTACCGCCTGAGCAGCTGAGGGTTAATTCCTCCTCAACTCCGGCTTCTCCCGATCCCCATCGGCGCCCCGCCGGCATCTTTTTACGGATTTACTTTGCAATGCAAAGTACTTGACATAGCCTTGTTCAAAGCGTATCTTCTACGCCATGAGTGACCCCCAGGAAAAGCGACCGGCGGAGATCACCGATATCCGCAACCGGGCTTTTGAGGACCTTGGCTATATCCGCAAGGCGATGGAAGGGGCCGGCTCGTTCACCGCTGTCCCCGGCCTGGGGCAAGTCGCCGCCGGTTGCACCGCCCTTCTGGCGGCGGCGGTGGCATACGTCCAACCCGACAGGATGTCCTGGCTCCTGGTCTGGACCGCCGAACTCGCCCTCGCAACGCTGATCGTCGCCGTTGCCCTGGTGTTGAAGGCGAAACGGATCGGGCACCTTCTGACCGCCCCTCCGGCCCGGAAAACATTCTTCGGCATGGCCCCGGCACTGGCAGCCGGAGCGGTCCTGAGCCTGGTCGCGGTGCGCTCCGGCGACTTCGCCACCCTCCCTGGAACCTGGTTGCTGCTTTATGGCGCCGGAGTCGCCTCCGGCGGAGTGTCCTCGGTGCGGATCGTACCGGTGATGGGCGCTTCCTTCATGGTATGCGGCCTGTTCGCCCTGCTCTCCCCACCCGGCTTCGCCGACCTGTTCCTGGCTCTCGGTTTCGGTGGCCTGCATATCTTCTTCGGGGCCAGGATCGCGAAACATCATGGCGGCTGAGAAAAAACCCAGACCGGCCCAGGAGAGGCGACCGAGAGCGGCCGCCCGCTCCCGCCTGGTGCAGGGGCTGGACCGCCTGGTTCACGAACGGACCCGGCTGGGGATCGTCAGCTCCCTGGCGGTTGCCGACTCCCTG
>CALZKF010000124.1:8984-15868 GCA_945787955.1 uncultured Acidobacteriota bacterium
GGCAACCTCAGTTCCCACGCCCGCAAACTGGAAGACGCCGGCAACGTAGCATGCGAAAAGCGGTTCTCCGGCCGCCGGCCGCTGACGACCTACCGGCTTACGCAGGCAGGGAAGCAGGCCCTGGCGCGTTACCTTTCCCACATGGAGGCTCTGATTGAGGCCACGAAAGACCTATGAAACAGACCGCCGCAATCCTGTTTGTCCTGACCATTGCCGCTATCCTGACCGGCTGCCGCTCCACCGGCCCCGATGCGGTGGACCCGGACCTGGCCGACTGGGCCGAGTACCACCATGTCGGTCTGGCTCTGACCTTGCAATATCCCTCCCAGTACGCTGTGCAGGAGTACGGCGATGCCGGCGAGATCTGCTTCCGGATGAACGGCGTCCCGGCTTTGTGGGTTCACCACCTGACGGAAGAGCAGGCCGGGGAGAGGGGGCTGTGGGCTCGGCACGAACCAGGTGGCCATGGCGAGTTGGACGGCCTCCCGGCGACCCGTTATGAATACGACCATCCGGACGGCCTCCAGGTCAGCCGGACCATCTCCTGGGTTGTGCCTTACCGGGACCGGTTCCTGGCCCTGGAGTTCCGGGAGATGAACGTGGATCTGCAGCAGCGCGTCCTGGAATCGGTGCGGCTCGATGGATAACATCCTCCAGGGTTACGCCGCCATGCAGGTTCGGGTGGAGGAACGGCTGCCCCGGTTGTTCGACCACCTCCCCCGGACCGGACTGAGGATCGTCGGCGAGTTCTCGAGGGCCGGCGCCGAGACCGCTCCGGCCTGGTACACGCCTCCAGGCACCGGAGGTGAGCGGCCGGGGATCTTCCACGTCAACCTGTCGCGACCCGAGGTGCACTCAAGCGAGCGCATGGAAACCCTGTTCCTGCGGGAAGGGTTGCCCGGGAGGCACCTCCAGACCGCGCTGGCCCGGGAAGCGGACAGCCGGGAAGGATGGCGGCGTTCCGGCGGTCAGCCGGCATACGTTGAAGCCTGGGCCGGCTATGCCGCATGCCTCGGGGACCGCTTGGGGCTCCGGCGCTACATCTCCGGCGGCGGCGGGCCGATCCTGGCGATGCGTGAGACCACAGGGAAGATCATGGGCAGCCGGTTCGACATAAGGGAATTCCATCGTCTGGTGCTGTACCGCGGACCGGTCCCCCTGGATCTCCTGGCAGCTGACCTCAAGCGCTGGGCCCACGGTCAGGACCCTGTGAGACCTTCCAGCCAGGATTCCAGGCGGGCAGTCAGCTTCTCGTAGTCGAATTTCCTCTCGGCACGCTCCCGTCCGGCCCGGGCCATCCGCTCCCGGCGGCCCGGCTTCTCCAGCAGGCCGCGAATCGCCATACCCAGGGCCCGGGGTGTGCGCTCGGTAAGTATGCCGACCTCCGGCGAGACCACCGACGGCACACCACCCCCGCCATAGGCCACCGGCACAGTCCCACCGGCCAGCGCCTCGGCGTAAATGATCCCGAAGTGCTCCTGCTTCTCGGGAGCCGCAGTCAGCACCGTGGCGGCGTTTACAAGATGGGTGCGGTCTTCCGCCGGCACGAACCCGAGGAACCGGCCCCGCTTCCCGATCTCCGCCTCGAGCCGCTCCCTGAGATCGCCATCGCCGATGAACACCGTGGTGGCCAGATCGTCATATTCCCGGGAAGCATCCACCACATTCTGGGGCCCCTTGGACCGGGTCAGCGCTCCGGGACAGAGCACGAACGAATCGGGAAGGCCGTACTTCTCCCGCACAGATCCGGTTTTACCGGGCGCGAAGGAAACGAGATCGACGCCGCAGGGCAGCACCAGGAATCTCCGCTCCGGCAGGTCCACCACCGGCCGCACCAGGGAGTCCCGAACGTATGCGGTTGTGACCAGGATGCCGGCCGCACCTTCGATTGCGGACTGGATGCGGGTCCAGACCCGCTCCTCGAAGCCGCCCTCCTTTCGGGGCTCGATACCGGTGCCGTGTATGAACAGGGCCCAGGGCTTGCCCGCCTCCCGGGCAACTTCCGCCACCGCCACCGAACTGAGGTTGGCGTGGTGACCGATGACGATATCCACCTGGGAGATGATCGGCTGCAGGGCGGCTCGGTAAGACGGCAGGTAGGCGATCGCCTCTTCGTAAGACATCAGGGAGACCGCCTTCTGGTCCCCCTTGGCCGCCGGCAGGTATTCATGAACCGGTATGGTGGGGGTATGCAACGGCACATCCACGTTGACGGCGCCGGACACCCCGTCCCCTACCCTGGGGTGTATGAACCAGACCTTGTGGCCGCGGCGGGTCAGGTGGGCGGCATGGGCTCGGGCGACTTCACCGCTCCCCCGGCCCTGATTCAGCATCACGATAGCGATATTCATGGTTCGATCCTACCTGCGATGCCCTCAATTTCAACCAGAAGGTCGTGGCGGCACAGATCGGCCTGGCACAATTCCACGGTGATCAGGTTGGGAAAATGCTCCCGGACCTGCTCCAGGACCGGTCCGGCGTCGTCGTCCCGGACGATGTAGACCCGGAGCTCGGAGAATTTCTCCGGCCCCCCCGCCAGTTCGTCCATGTTGGAAAAAGTCTCGCGGCTCTGGGCCTCAACATCACCGGGGTGCATCGACTCCTCCCCGACCACCGCCGCGGTGCCGGAAACCAGCAACGGACCCCGTACCAACCGGGTGGCCCTGGCAAAGCAAGGCGGCAGATCACCGAAATCATCGGAATAGCGATACGCCGGGGTCTGACGCGGGTTTTCCACCGAATCCCCGGGCCGGACTCCGGCCAGCCCCAGGACCAACAGGTCCTCTCCTCGGTGTCCCACGCCGGTGGCGGCCGCAATCCGGGAGGCGAACTCCTGCTTGCCGAACCAGGTGGTGAACGCCTTGAACCTCCCCCGGTTGAACGCCTCATACAACAGGCCGCCGGTCTCGCCGGTGTCCAGGATACGGGGCACGAAGTTCCAGAACCGCACCGGATAGGGTGTGTCGGTCCGCTCCATGGCCCGGGCGATCCTGAGGTACGCCTCCTCCGAAGCCCGTTCCAGGGCAGCCGCGCCCTGGACGGCGGCCACGGGAACAAACGCTTCTACCAGTGTGAACCGCTCGCCGAGAGCGGTCCGGACGGTTCCGCCGTCGTCGAAGAACTCCGGCTGGGACATCGGAGCGCCGTCCAGCAGCCGCAGGGCCCAGGACGGCGGCGTGGCCGCCTGCACCACCCGGATCGGCAGGCCGGGGAATTCACCTTTCCAGGGATCGGTCATCGGATCGGGCTTTCTCCACGCGTCAATTCCGTCGAACATCAATATTTTGCCACAGTTATTGGCAAAATCAGACGGATTCACTCGATATTCCCCAGACCGGTCGGTGGTAAATTCCCTGCGGAGGACGATCACCATGAGCAACGCCGACAAGCTGAACCCGAACTCCCGACCGATCCACGCCGGCCCGGACCCCGACCTTGTGAACGGCGCCGTTTCGGTGCCGATCTACCAGACATCCACATTTTCGTTCGACTCCACCGACCAGGGCGCGAACCGTTTCGCCGGCTCCGAATCGGGATACATTTACACCCGGCTGGGGAACCCGACCACAAGGGCCCTGGAACAGGCGGTATCGGAACTGGAAGGCGGTTATGACGGTCTTGCGACGGCCACCGGGATGGCGGCGATCAGCACGACCTTCCTCTCTTTGCTGAAAACAGGCGACCACATTATCGGCACCGACTCGGTGTACGGCCCGACCCGGATCCTGATGGAATCCCACCTGGACAAGTTCGGTATCACGTCGGACTGGGTGGCGACGGAAGACCTGGACAACATCCGCAAGGCGATCCGGCCGAACACGAAGATGATCTATATCGAAACCCCGGCCAACCCGACAATCAAAATTACGGACCTGGAAGGGGCCGGCAGGATCGCACACGAGACCGGCGCCCTGTTCGTTGTGGACAACACCTTCAGCTCACCGATGCTGCAGAACCCGTTCGAGTTCGGAGCCGACGTCATCGTCCACAGCATGACCAAGTACCTCAACGGCCACACCGACGTGGTGGCCGGGATCATTTTGGCCAGGGAAGCCGACTTGTACGCCCGGTTGAAGAAAAGCCTCCTGATCCTGGGCGGCACTATGGACCCCCACCAGGCCTGGCTGGTGCTCCGCGGGCTTCGAACCCTGGCGATGCGGGTCAGAACGGCACAGGAAAACGCGGAGCGCCTCGCCACCTGGTTGCAGGCCCATCCGGCGATCCAGTGGATCAGCTACCCCGGACTCCAATCCCACCCGGGGCACGAGTTGATGAAGAAACAGATGAAAGGCCCCGGATCGATGATCAGCTTCGGCGTAAAAGGCGACCTCGAAACAGCTAAAACGATGATCAACTCCATGAAACTGGCCACCCTGGCGGTCTCCCTGGGCGGGATCGAGACACTCATCGAACACCCGGCCTCCATGACCCACGCCGGCATGCCGAAAAACGAACGGGAAGAAGCCGGCATCACCGACGACCTCATCCGCCTGGCGGTCGGCTGCGAAGATTTCGACGACCTCAAAGACGACCTAGAACAGGCCCTGGCCAAAGCGAACTTCGAGGTCGGTGTCGGTTGAACCGGACTTGACGGCATGCCTTCAAAGCTCAGGATATTCGAAACCGTCCTTTATGCCGACGACCTGGCGGCCGCCGAACGGTTCTACAGGGAGGTCCTCGGCCTCAGGACGCTGCAGACCAGCGACCTGTTCATCACCCTGCGCTGCGGTCCCGGCTACCTGCTGATCTTCAACCGCCGCAAGAGTGTGGAAGAAGGCCGCACGGTACCGTCCCACGGGACGTCCGGACCGGGCCACCTGGCGTTCACGGTGACATCCGACGACATGGATGTCTGGCGGCAACATCTCAACGATTCCAATGTACCGATCGAAGACGAGGTCGAATGGAAGTCCGGCGGCCGCTCGATCTACTTCCGCGACCCTGCCGGCAACAGCCTGGAACTGGCGCCACCGGATCTTTGGGATCGTTGGTCCTGAACCCCGCTCTCCCGCAACGCCCTTGGACCAATCCGGTACACCAATCCTCAAGGCTCGCAGTATAATCAGAGCAGATGCGCAGACTGCGCGAGGCATTTATACCAAGGTACAGGGAGTGGCCCATGGTGATTCATTTGGATGCAGATTGGTTTCCGGTGCCATGTTGCCAGTCAGTCACGATGGAAGATGAATAACCCGAGGCCGGGGTTCAAGTGGCCGGTTGTCGTCGCAGAAACAATCGCGGCACCGGCTGAGAAGCTGTGGGAGGTCATCTCCTCGCCTGGGAGTTCTGTGCCAAAAATCCTGTTTTGACCTGGCCTGGTGAAGCCTCCCGGGATGAGCTGCACTACCTCAGCGGCTGGAACTTCGAGCGCCGCTCCCGTAGGTGGATCGACGGGGTCGGCTATGATCTCGAGATAGGCAGGCGTGGCGGCAGGACCTCGTTCTGCGCCTTCGTCCCATGTTGAGGAAATACTTGTCCTCCGTTGTAGGAGGGTACGAGTGGTACGTGACCCGGGGTGAGGCCGTGCCGCCTGAAACGCGCATGAACCTGAAGAACCGAGCTGCCACCACCGGGCAGGCAACATGATGCCCCTGCAAAAAGTCCGACTTGAGCCGTTTGATGCCGGGTTGCACACGCAATGCCTTCGGGACTGGCTGCGCAGACCTCACGTGCTTCGGTGGTGGGGTGAGTACGAGCCGCCGTTCGACGATCAGAGTTGGTTTACACGAGAGACACATGCCGTTATTGTGGCAAACGGGGACCCGGTCGGTTATTTGTGTTGGCAGAGGCTACCACAAGACGAGCTTGCGGCGGCGGGGCTGACCGACCTTCCAAAAGACCTGGTGGACATCGACATCCTGATCGGGGAATCAAGTCACATCGGCCGGGGCATCGGCCCTGGAGCCCTCGGCCTGCTCCTGGAACGGTTGCAGGCGGACCCTTCAGCGTCAATGGCAGGCGTGGCGACGTCGATTTCAAATGAGCACGCAATCCGGGCGTTCGAGAAGGCGGGATTCCGGCTGTTTCGTGAGTTCCAGGATCCGGAGCACGGTCGGTGCCGATACATGGTGACCGAAGTTGGCGGGGTCGCTGACACAGGTTTGTAGCGCACGGCTGTGTTAAATTGTCCATCCGTGACAGACAGGCTGTAGCGGGCCGGTCCACACAATGGAGTGCTTACAGGTGCGTATCGGTCTGTACCATGGCTACGAGTTGATCGGCTCGGGCAGCAATGAGTACACACGCTACCTGGCCCAGGCCCTTGCAGGCGCCGGTCACGAGGTTCACGTTCTGTGTCGGGAGAAGAACCCCGCCGACATTCCACAGGTGCGCCGGACTCTGGCCTGGCAGCCCGACGGCAGATCGGAGCAGCTTTTCCTGCGCGAGGACCGCTCTCCCGGTTATACCCTGCACTTACTTCCCCACGGCCCGATCCGTCCCGTCTACCTGACCGACAAGCAGCGCGACGGCAACGTCAAGGCGTTCACCGACCTTTCCGACCGTGAACTGGCGGCGTTTCACCGCCATGAGGAGGCGTTGCTGCGAGCCATACTCAAATCCTGCCGTCTGGACGTCCTGCAAGCGAACCACCTGGTCTATCAGCCGGTGGCCGCAGCAGACCCTTGTCGCGAGACCGGGACACCCCTTGTGATCTATCCCCACGGCAGCGCCATCGAGTACACCGTCAAGAAGGACGAGCGCTATCAGCGTCTTGCAGGGGAAGCGATCGCGAAGAGTGCTGGGATCATCTTCGGCAATCGCGAGGTCCGGGACCGGGTGCTGACTCTCTTTCCCGGACTGCGTGACCGGATACTGGCCAAAACGCGGATCGTCGGTGTGGGCGTGGATACCACGCTCTTCAAGCCTGTGGATCGTCAGGACAG
>CALZKF010000125.1:0-11077 GCA_945787955.1 uncultured Acidobacteriota bacterium
AAGCGTCGACACATCGTCCGGGGCCGCATTGGTCCTCCATCCCGATGAAATGCGCTGCAGCGTTGCCGAAGCTCCGGGCATGGCGGGCGGAGGACCGGTCCGGCTGCTGGTGGGGCCGGAATCGGGCTTCGACGATGGGGAGATCGACCTGTTGCGACAACATGGATGGCAAACGGTCGGATTGGGGCCGCGAACCCTGAGGACCGAGACCGCCGGCCTGGTTGCCGCATCGCTTGTTCTGGCGGCCCGGGGGGAACTGGGCCGATAGCGTCGTATAATCCGGCAGGCCGATTCCCGGCAGGCAGGGAGGATCTCGTGGCGCTTCAACCGAGCAAGTCGATCTGGTTCAACGGCAGTCTGATCCCCTGGGACGAAGCCAGGATCCATGTGCTCAGTCACGTGATGCACTACGGCTCCTCGGTATTCGAAGGCATCCGCTGCTACGAACAACCATCGGGCTCGGCGGTGTTCCGTCTCGAGGACCATATCCGGCGGTTGTTCGATTCGGCGAGGATCTACCGTATGGAGATCCCCTGGAGCCGGGAGGAGGTGGTGGAAGCCTGTCTGGAAACGGTGCGGGCCAACGGGCTGAACTCCTGTTACATCCGACCGTTGGTGTACCGCGGCTACGGGTCCATGGGCGTCAATCCGCTGCCCTGTCCGGTGGAACTGATGATCGCGGCCTGGGAATGGGGCGCCTACCTGGGGGATGAGGCGTTGGAGAACGGTGTGGACGTCCAGGTTTCCACCTGGGCCCGTATGGCCCCGAACACCATTCCGGCCATGGCGAAAGCAGGCGCGAACTACGCCAACGCCCAACTGGTCAAAATGGAAGCGCTGGCCAACGGCTTCGCCGAGGGCGTCGTTCTGGATGTGGACGGTTTTGTCTGCGAGGGCTCCGGCGAGAACATCTTCCTGGTTCGGGAGGGCAAGGTGTTCACACCTCCGCTGGGCGCCTCGATCCTTTCCGGCATTACCCGTGCGTCGGTGATCGCCCTGCTCCGGGAAATGGGGCTGGAAGTGGCCCAGACCAAGGTGCCCCGGGAGGCGCTGTACCTGGCCGACGAGCTGTTCTTCACGGGAACGGCAGCGGAGATTACACCGATCCGCAGCGTTGACCGCCTCACAGTCGGAGGTGGCAAACCGGGGCCGATAACGAAAAAGATTCAGAAAGCGTACCTTTCCGTCCTGAGGGGGGAGACGGCGGACAGCCGCGGCTGGCTGCACCCGGTGTACGCCTGAGGGTTGACTCCGGTCGGCCCGGTCCCTAGATTCCAGTTGAGGGGTGAGAACCCCCAAAGCGCGACTTTCCGCGTACCGGAGATCGGAATGCATATTAACGACCTTCTGAAGGTGGCCACCGAACTGGGAGCCTCAGATCTTCATCTCAAGGTAGGCAGCCACCCGGTAATCCGGGTGAACGGGCGATTGCGGCCCCTCACCGATCAGAAGCGTCTGATGCAGGAAGACACCATCGCCATGGCCTTCAGCATCATGAGCGCCAGGCAGAAGCAAAAGTTCAAGGATCATTTCGAGATCGATATGGCTTACTCGGTACCCGGCCTGGGCCGGTTCCGTGTCAACGTCTTCCAGCAGCGAGGCACCGTTGGCCTGGTCCTGCGGGTCATCCCGGTCCGCATCCTGACCACCAAGGACCTGTTGCTCCCGCCTATCGTCGACAAGATTGCCAGCGAGCGCCGGGGCTTGATCCTGGTTACGGGAACGACCGGTTCCGGTAAGTCCACGACCCTGGCGGCAATGATCGATTATGTGAATTCGACGCGCACCGAACACATTATGACCATCGAGGACCCGATCGAGTTCCTGCACCGGGACAAGAAGAGCCTGGTGAACCAGCGCGAGGTCGAAGTCGATACGAAAAACTTCGCCCTGGCTCTGCGTTCCGCCCTTCGGCAGGACCCGGATGTGATCCTGGTCGGTGAGATGCGGGACTACGAGACGATCGAGACCGCTCTGACCGCCTCGGAGACCGGCCACCTGGTGCTCTCCACCCTGCACACTCTGGACGCCACCGAGACCATCAACCGCGTCATATCGGTCTTCCCGCCCCACCAGCAGAAGCAGATCCGCCTGCAGATGTCGGCGGTGCTCAAGTCGATTATTTCCATGCGACTGGTCCCCAGGGCCGACGGCCGGGGCCGGGTGCCGGCGGTGGAGGTTTTGCGATCCACCCCGTACATCCGGGACTGTATCGAGAACAAGGAAAAGACCAAGATGATCCGGGACGCCATCTCTGCCGGCACTTCCCAGTACGGCATGCAGACCTTCGACCAGTCGTTTTTCAACCTGTATAAAGCAGAATTGATCACTCTGGAAGAGGCGCTGCGGCAGTGCACCAACCCGGACGAATTCAAGCTCAAGGTCGCAGGCATCCAGTCCAGCGCAGACAGCGCCCAGCAGGAGATGGAGCAGTCCCTGAATCACGGCACGGACCTGGACCCCCAAAGCCCCGAATCACCGTTCGATTTCACCAACAACTAACGGTAGACTATCGGCCGGGAGATCCTGCCGATGGCCGACCCTTCCAAACCTTATGTCGAAGCGGCGCGGCGCCTGGCCCGCCGCCCGTTGACCGTCCAGGAGCTCCGCGAGCGGTTGGAGCGGGCCGGCCATCCATCCGTGGAGGTCGAGGCGGTGCTGCAACGGCTGCTGGCCGACGGTTCCCTGAACGACCTGGCACTGTCGTCACACTACATGGCGGCGCGGATGGAGCGGCTGGGCCATGGGCCGGGCCGTCTCGTCCGGGAACTGGTCAGGAGAGGCGTGAACCCGCCGGTCGTGCAGGAAGCCCTTGAAGCTGGATTGGCGCAGGGCGATCTGGATCCGGACGCTGTTCTGCAGCGTGAAGTCAGGCGACGGGTAGCCGGGCAAGCGGTCACCCCACGGGAATATCGCCGCGTGTATAATGCAATGCTTCGCGCCGGCTTCGAGCCGCTTTCGATCCGCCGCACCCTGGACCGATACCGCCGGGCCCCCGGCTCCGACCCGTCCGATTACCCACAAGAGTAGGATGATGAAAGCCACCGACGTACGCAAAACATTCCTGGAGTACTTCACCGAAAGGGGACACCGACTGGTTCCCAGTTCACCGCTGGTGCTTCCCAACGACCCGACCTTGCTGTTCGCCAATGCCGGCATGAACCAGTTCAAGGATGTTTTTACGGGCCGGGAGGAGCGTGACTACAATCGGGCGGCGTCATCTCAGAAATGCATGCGGGTCTCCGGCAAGCATAACGATCTGGAGATGGTCGGGAGAACACCCCGGCATCACACCTTTTTTGAAATGCTCGGCAATTTCTCCTTCGGAGACTACTTCAAAGAAGCTGCGATCCGATTCGCGTGGGACCTGATCACCTCGGTCTACGGCCTCGACCAGGATCGGATCTGGGTCACGGTGTTCGGCGGGTCCCCGGCGGCGGAAGCCGACGATGAAGCTTACCGCCTGTGGCGTGACGGCATCGGGGTCGGGGAGGACCGCATCCTCCGTCTCGGCGAGAAAGAGAATTTCTGGCGCATGGGCGATACCGGCCCCTGCGGGCCGTGCACCGAGCTGCACTACGATTTGGGACAGGCTTTGACGTCGGTGCAGGGCGAGTCCAATCCGGAGACCGACGAGGCCCGCTTCATGGAGATCTGGAACCTGGTATTCATGCAATTCGACCAGCAGGTGGATGGCCAACTGGTCCCGCTTCCGGCTCCCAGCGTCGATACCGGCATGGGCCTGGAGCGGATCTCCGCGGTGCTGCAGGGAGTCACCAGCAATTACGACACCGACCTGTTCACCCCGATCCTCGCAGCCGTCGCCGGCCGGGCAGGCCTGCGGCAGGGTGCCGACCCGGAACATGACGTTTCCATGCGAGTGATTGCCGATCACGCCAGGGCGATCTGTTTCCTCATCGCCGACGGCGTCATCCCGGCCAACGACAACAGGGGCTATGTGCTGCGGCGGATCCTGCGCCGGGCGATTCGCCACGGCCGGAAGCTGGGAATAGAGGACCCGTTCCTGGCCGAGGTCACCCCGGCGGTCCTCGAAAGCCTGGGTGAAGCCTATCCGGAAATCGCAACCGCCGGTGATGCGATCCTCGAGATCGGGCGGCTTGAGGAACGGCGCTTCTCCGAAACGCTGGGGACCAGTCTTCAGATGCTGGATGACGCTTTTTCCGAGGCAGCCGGGACCGGGACGCGGGTCCTCGAAGGCAAGACGTTGTTCCGGCTATACGACACCTTCGGGCTGCCGCTGGATCTCGCCAGGGATATCGCCGGGGAGAAAGGCTTCGACCTGGACGAGGCCGGGTTCGAAGCGGCGATGATGCGGCAACGCTCCACCGCCCAGGCGTCCTGGAAGGTCGCCTTGGATGGACAGGTGCCTCCTGTATACCGGGAACTGGCCGAGAGCGGCGGCAACAGGTTCGAGGGCTACGCTGAAGTCGCAATAGACGAGGCGGCGATCCGGGCGATCCTGGTCGACGGAATCCCGGTGAACATCCTGGCCGAAGGGGAAACCGGGGAGGTGCTCCTGGATGCGACCCCGTTCTACGCCGAGGCCGGAGGCCAGGTCGGTGATACCGGGACACTGACCGGCCCTGCGGGGCAGGCGGAGGTCCTGGACACCCAGGCGCCGGTCCCGGGACTGAATATTTCACGAATCCGGGTCACCGCCGGCAATCTGCAGGTTGGGGAAACGGTAGCCGCCGATGTGGACATGGAACGGCGGGACTCCATCCGGCGCAATCATACCGCTACCCACCTCCTCCATGCAGCTCTGCGGGAAGTAGTGGGAGCCCATGTCAAACAGGCCGGTTCCAGGGTGGGACCGGATCAGCTGCGCTTCGATTTTACCCATTTCACCGGATTGACCGATCAGGCGCTGGAAGACATCGAGGGCCTCGTGAATCGCAAAATCCTTGAGAACATCCCGGTCACCACGGAGGAGCGGGAGATCGACGAAGCGATCCGCATGGGTGCCACGGCGCTGTTCGGCGAAAAATACGGCGCAACGGTCCGGGTGGTGCGGGTCGGTGACTTCTCTCTGGAACTGTGCGGTGGTACGCACTGCCTGACATCGTCGGAAATCGGCCTGATGAAGCTCATCGCTGAACGGGGCATTGCCTCCGGCATCCGCCGGATCGAGGCGGTTACCGGCGCAGGGGCGTTGGAGCTGTTCCGGGCGACCTCGGCGGTTGTTCGGAATCTGGAGGCGATCCTGGCCGTGCCGGCCGCAGAACTGGAACAGGAGGTCTCACGGCGAGTGGAACAGGCCCGCACCCTCCAGAGGGGAATGGACCGCCTGCGGGTCGGCTCGGTGCGGGAGGCCCTGATCGCCCAGGCGGCCGATGCCCCGAAAGTGGCGGGAATCCGGGTACTTGCCGCCCGGGTGGACGGGATGAAACCGGCGGAAATGAGAGAGCTTGCCGATGAACTGCTCCGGAAGCTAGATTCTGGAGTGCTGGTCCTCGGCCGCGGTGAGGCGGTCAAGGCTTCCATCCTGGTGGGGGTCTCCCGGGATCTGACCGCCAGAATCCATGCCGGTGAACTGGTTCGTTCCCTGGCGGGGATCATCGGCGGCGGGGGAGGCGGACGCAAGGATATGGCCGAGGCCGGCGGCAAGGATGTGGCCCGTCTGGATGAAGCACTGGCTGCAGTGCCGGAACAGGTTGCCGCTGTTTTGGAGGCAGGAAAATGAAAAACGGTTCCTTGATCGCCGTTTTGGTGCTTACGGCCGGGATGGTCGTTACAAGCCACCCTGTTCAGGCGGAGGAACTGTTCTACTACCTCGATGACGGCCGGGTGGTGATCACCAACACTCCAAGCAGGACCGACATCCGCACCGTACCTGGCTTCAGCGGCCGGGTCATGCATGCGATGAAGAGCAATCTGCCGGCCACCCCGTTCGATCCGACCATCCGAATTCTCGGCTCGCGCTACGGCCTGGATCCGGATCTGATCAAGGCGGTGGCCTACGTGGAATCGGCGTTCAAGCCGGATGCCGTGAGTCCCAAGGGGGCGGTCGGCTTGATGCAACTGATGCCGGACACCGCTGCGATGTACGGCGTGACCGACCTGACCGACCCGGACCAAAACCTGAAAGCCGGCGCACGGCATCTCCGCAGCCTCATGGATGAGTTCAACGGCGATCTGACACTGGTGCTGGCGGCATACAACGCCGGTTCGGGTGCGGTCCGGAGGTCCGGCGGGGTTCCCGCCTACCGCGAAACCAGGAACTATGTGCGCAAGGTCCGGGAGCGTCTCGGCGAACCGGTCTCACGGAGCGCCGTGGCAGCCATGCCTGCGGCTCCCGCAGTGAGCCGGGGCGGAATCCGGCGCATCACGGACAGTGACGGCACGGTCCGGTACACCAATTGACCGGTCCTAGCGGCTCCTGACCGCATGAAGGGCGGCGGGAAGATCCAGGATGCCTGCACCCGTATCCGAATCGTGACCCTCCGGCGGCAGGTCCCGGGCAGTTCGAATAAGGATCGTCTCCAGTTCCTCCGGGGTCAGTTCGGGGTCGGCCTGGATGAGCAAAGCCGCAGCGCCGCCGACCAGTCCGGCAGCCAGGGAGGTGCCGTTCCCCGTGCCGTAGTGTGCCGGGGCCGGCGGATAGGCGAACGGCAGCCCGGCGCCGGGGGCGGCGATGGAGGGAAACGGCTGCCCGGCGCAGGAATTCGGCCCCCGAGATGAGTTGGCGAAGACCTGCAGCCCGAATTCCGATCGCTCCAGGCCGCCGGTGGAGAACACCGGCCCGCCGTAAGGCACGGTGCCGGACAGGTTGGCCGGCGATTCGTCGGAGCCGGAGCCCGGACCGGCGTTGCCCGCAGGGAACACGACAAACATCCCGGCGGCTTTCCATGCGTTGATGAACGGGAGGTCAAACGAAGAGCAGTCACCGTGAGAATCGGACCAGGCATTGATCACCACGTCGGGGCGTACGGTTCTCAACACCCAGTCGGCGGCCAGGGTCATCCGGGAACGGGAGTAAAAATTATTCCAGTTTCCAAGGGCGACGGCCCATCGCGCTTCCGGGGCGACGCCGACGATTTTGCCGGCTACATTCCCCCCAACCGCCATGGACAGTACGGAAGTGCCGTGGCCGTGGTTGTCGTACGGGTCCTGCCGCCCCTCCACAGGATCGAACCAGCCGCGACGCTCGGGAAGCATCCGTCCCTGAAGCTGTTCATGATCTCCGAATACGCCGGTGTCTATGGCGGCTACGACCACGCCCTGGCCGCGGAGCCCGAGGCGCCAGAGTGCCGGGGCTCCGATCGCATCAACCCCCCAGGAGGTGAAGCTTTCTCCCAACAGGGCGCTATCGGAATCTCCCCGGCCGTTTTCGCCGTACAAGCGTTTTTCCGACGTCCAGTCCGGCAGGATCGACGCCACCGCAGGGTGGCGCGACAGTTCCAGGATTCCCGCGGCGTTCCCCTCTACGATCAGCCGGTTGACGATCGCCACCGGCTGAATGTAGCCCAGAACGCCTCGGTCCATGAGGTCGTCGAGGAACGGCTGCAGTTCCTGTTGCTGGAGCTTCGCAACGGATTCCAGGCTCTCGATGACGGTCCGGCGGCGGTTCTTTTTGTCCAGACCTGCCTGCCGGAGTTCCTGGACCAGACGCAACAGGTCGACTTGCCGGGTCAGATCCACCAGAACCCTGAAAGGCCTGTTTTCCGGGGAGGAGCGAACCAAAGCGTCGAAAGTTCCTTCAATGACAGGATCACCGACCGGGAGGACCAGGACCGGAGTTTCCCGGGCAGGGGAAGGAGACCGGCGGCCGGCCGGACAACCGGGAAGCAGCAGCCCGGCGGCTATGGCCAGCCCCAGTATTCTGACGGAAAAACCGGCACTTTTCATGATTGCCAAGGTATCACGAAGGGGAACGATCGTAGGGTGGACTCGGAAAATGACCGACATGAAGGGTCATCCAGCTCCGCCTGCCTGCCTCATTATCAGGTCGACCGGAAAAAATTATGGTGGCCAACCGGCCCAAATCAGGTATATCAATACAGGCTGTCAGATTGATCCCGAAAGGGGAGGGGGTCCCCTAGCCTGTTGCCCTCATAAAAGGTGCAGGTGTCCGGTAGGGTTGCGTTAAGTCCGATCCTGGCCGAATGCATTTATGAAGGTGGAGTATCATGACCCCTCTCTTTCCTGGTATCGGTAAACTCTGCTCCCTCTCCGGGAGATCCCTCGTGGCGGCCGGACTGATGGTCCTGGCCTTTTCAAGCCCCGCCCTGGCCCAGTCTGCCTGGACCACGGTGGACATGGACCTGAACAGCCAGGACTATACCGGGTTCGGCATCACCGACTTCAACGAGCCTCCCGACGTGATCATCTACGGCGCCGACGGCGGTGACTTCATGGGCGAGAGGCTGACCAGCGGCGACCTGAACGACGATGGGATCGAAGACCTTGTTCTCGGCGCACCGTCGGCGGACGGCCCATCCAACGGAAGGACCGGGGCAGGAGAAGTCTACGTCCTCTACGGCAGGGAGGTCTGGCCGGCGACCTACGATCTGAGGGACCCGGATCCCCAGGCCAGCGCTGCCGATGTGACGATATACGGAGCTGTGGCCAATGATCTGCTGGGCGAGGGTATCGCCGTCGGAGACGTCAACGGCGACGGCATCGACGATCTGGTCCTCGGCGCCATCGGTGTTGATACCGGCACCGGCGCAAATACGGCAATCTCTGCCGGCACCGTTTATGTCCTATACGGCGGTAACCTTGCCGCCAGCATCAACATGCCCGGCGGCGCCGATGTGAGGATCGAGGGCAGCACCACAAACGATCTGGCCGGGGCGGACCTGGCGGTAGGCAACTTCAACGGTGACGCCTTCCTGGATATCGCATTCTCCATCCCGGGGGCTGACGGTCCAGCCGACAATCGTTCCGACGCCGGCCGTGTAGCGGTCTACCTTGGAAGCGATACCCTCACAGCGGTTCTCGATTATCCGGTTGACGCGGACGTACTGATCGACGGGGCAAATGCAGGCGACAACACGGGTCAATCCCTGGTTTTCGGAAACTACAACGGCGATGCCTGGGACGACCTGGCCATCGGTTCGGACTTCGGCGACGGGCCGCCCGCTTCCTTCAGGTCTTCGGCCGGCGAAGTCGCTCTGGTGTACGGGCAGGAATTCCCGCCGGCCACCGTAGACCTGGCCACTGAAGCCTCGGTAACGATTTACGGCGCCGAGGAAGGGGATAATTTCGGGGGCGCCATGGCCCTGGCCAACGTCAACGGCCTGAGCGAATATTTCGACGTCGGGCTGGGTGACTTCGTGTACCTGGCCCTGGACGATCTCATAGTAGGCGCGCAGCAGGGGGATGGCCCGGACCACGAATGCGACCTGTTCGGCGTTTGCCGGTTCGCCGCCGGTGAACTGGTGGTGATCCACGGCCGGTCGCAACAGCATGATCCCAGCCCTGCAGTGATCGACCTGGATGTAAGCCTGGCCGATGCCATTTTCTACGGCATCAGCGAAGTGGATTCTCTGGGGAACGCCGTGGCTGCCGGCGATGCCAACGGCGACGGCAATGCCGAGATACTGGTGGGATCCTACACCGCCGACGGCCCTTCCGACGCCCGCCCCCGGGCCGGTGAGATCTGGCTGCTTTCACCCTATGACCAGGACGGCGACAATGTCCGGGGCGTGCAGGACAACTGCGTCGATGTCTGGAACGGGAACCAGCTCGATTCCGACGGGGACCAGGTCGGCGACGTCTGCGAAAACTGCGTGAACAACCCCAATACCGACCAACTCGACACCGACGCGGACGGCGCCGGCGATGTCTGTGATCCCAATGACGACAACGACGCCTGGCCCGACGGCACGGACAACTGCCCGCTGGTCTTCCAGAGCGATCAGCTCAACAGCGACGCCGACAGCTTTGGTGACCTGTGCGACAACTGCCCGACGGTGGACAACCCGCTCCAGACCGATACCGACGGCGACGGCCAGGGCGATTTGTGCGACACCGACGATGACGGCGACACGATCGACGACGGCAGCGACAACTGCCCCTTGACCCCCAACGACACCCAGACCAACGGCGACATCGATTCCCTGGGGGATGCCTGCGACAACTGCCCGACAGTCGACAATGAGACCCAGGACGACTCCGACGTCGACGGCGTAGGAGACCTCTGCGATAATTGCGCCACCATCCCGAACAAATCACAGACCGACACCGACTTGGACGGTTTCGGCGACCTTTGCGACAACTGCCCGGGCATGTCCAACAGCACCCAGGACGACACCGACGGAGACGGGATAGGAGACGTCTGCGACAACTGCTCCGATGACCTCAACGGCGACCAGTTCGACTCCGACGGAGACGGTATCGGGAACGCCTGCGATAACTGCCCATTCGACGCCAATGCCAACCAGCTCGACAACGACGGTGACTTGGTCGGAAGTCAGTGCGACAACTGCAGCATGGACGTGAACCCGGGCCAGGAGGACCAGGACCAGGACCTGGTAGGGGACGTCTGCGACACCGACCTGGATGGGGACGGCACGTTCAACAGTTCGGACAACTGTCCGACGGTCAACAACCCCGCCCAGGCCGATCCGGATGCCGACGGCCTCGGGAGCGCCTGCGACAACTGTCCAGATTTCTTCAACGACTTGCAGGAAGACGTCGATGGTGACGGATTCGGCGACCTTTGTGACAACTGCCCGACCCTTGTAAACTCCCGGCAGCGGGATCCGGACGGTGACGGACTCGGCAACCGTTGCGATCCCGACGATGATAATGACGGCATCGATGACACGGTGGACAATTGTGACTTCACCCCCAACCCCGGGCAGGAAGATGATGACGGCAACGGTATCGGCAACGTCTGCGATTTCACCGACATCGATTTCGCGTTCGACTTCACGGACGTTCGGATCTACGGTCAGCAGGGCGAGGATCAGCTGGGCGCGGCCCTCGTCACGGCAGACTTCAACGGCGACGGTATCGACGATGTGGCTGTAGGCGCCAATACCGCCAACGGCCCGCTGGACACCCGCACCCAGGCCGGCGAAGTTTACATATTCTTCGGAAGCCCCGG
>CALZKF010000125.1:11166-20130 GCA_945787955.1 uncultured Acidobacteriota bacterium
GAACTGGAGTTCGATGCGGCGGACGTGACCGTTTTCGGTCCCGACCCCAGGGACAACCTGTCCCAGACCATGGCGGCCGGTGACTTCAACGGTGACGGAATCGGCGATCTGGCCGTGAACGCCCGGTTCGGCGACGGCCCCAACAACACCCGTAACAATGCAGGGGACGTATTCCTCCTCCTGGGCCGGCCGGACTGGCCCGCGACCCTGGATCTGTTCAGCGCGGACGGGTCCCTGACCAACGCCGATTCCACCATCTTCGGTAAGGAGGCCGGGGACCGTTTCGGCCGGGATCTGGCCATGGCCGATTTCAACGGTGACGGCCTGGATGATCTCCTGATCTGCGCGCCGACAGCCGACGGTCGGAACAACGGCCGCCCCGGTTCCGGAGAGGCGATCATTATTTTCGGCGAAGCCGAACCGCCGCCTGTGTACGACTCCGCCCAGAGTGGGGTAGCCGACGTCACGTTCGAAGGCGCTCAGGATGACGACCTGTTCGGCTGGACTTGCACCAGCCTGGACTACAACGGCGACGGTCTTGCCGATTTCGCCGTTAGTGCCATAAACAATGACGACGGTGGCGGCCTGGACGCAGGCGCAGTTTATGTCCTCCTGGGCACGGCAACGCCTGCAGCGGCCTACGACATGCGAAGCAATGATTTCTACGTGTCCTATCTCGGCATCGATACGGTCGATTTCGCAGGCCAGGGCCTGGCCGGCGGTGAATTCGGAGACGAAGCGGCGGCCTGCCCGCTGTGTGAGGATCTGGTCATCTCGGCGCCGGACGCCGATGGGCCGTCCGCCATCGACCCGCGCCTGGATAGCGGTGAGGTTTACATCGCTCGGGGAAGGAACGATGTGACACCTGGTACATCGGTTCCGCTGACCGACGTAGGCGTCGCCCCGTTCTACCTGCTGACCACCATCTATGGTGCCGATATCAATGGCCGCCTGGGCTCCACCATCATTACCGGCGACGTCAGCCTGGGAGGCTCCGACGACCTGATCCTCGGTATGCCGCTGGCGGACGGCCCGGGATTCCGAAACAGCGCAGGGCAGGTCCGTGTATTTAACGGCGAGAGCGGATTTCCCTTGGTTCTGGACATGGTTTTCGACGAAGCCGATATCGTTCTGTCCGGCCCGGAGGAACTGGGGAACTACGGCGTCAGGATCGATGTCGGCGACGTCAACGGCGACGGCTTCCTTGACATTCTGTCAACCGCCAACGCCGTACCGAACCTGTCAGGTGCCGACTTTGCCGGGCAGGTCTACCTGGTGACCATGGTCGATTCCGACGGCGACGGTTTCCGCAACCTGGGGGACACCTGTCCCGATCTGGTGGACCCGCTGCAGGAAGATTCGGACGGCGACGGTCGGGGAGACCTCTGCGACAACTGCCCGACCAATCGCAACGGCAAACAGGAAGACGCCGACAGCGACGGACTGGGTGATATCTGCGATCCGGACGATGACCAGGACGGCACCGACGACATCCTGGACAACTGTCCGGAAATTCCGAATCCGACCCAGGACGACAACGACTTCGACCTGCGGGGCAACGAATGCGATAACTGCCCGGACGTCCCGAACTCGGACCAGCTCAATACCGATGGCGATCCTTACGGAGATGCCTGTGACGACGACGACGACGAGGACACCATCCTGGACGGCGCGGATAATTGTCCGCTCGACGCCAATGATCTGCAGGAAGATGCCGACGCCGACGGCTGGGGCGACGCCTGCGACGTCTGTGTAAATGACGAAGACCCGGGGCAGGAGGATGCGGACGGCGACGGTATCGGCGATGTCTGCGACAACTGCGACCTGAACGGTAATTTCAATCAGACCGACACCGATGCCGACGGTATCGGGGATGCCTGCGACAACTGCCCCCTGACCTCCAACGATCTGCAGGATGACACCGACGGCGACGGCGACGGCGACGCCTGTGATCTGGACGATGACAACGACGGCATCTTCGATGACGGCAACGTATCCGGACTCCCGGACGACAAACCCTGTATCACCGGACAGACCGTTTCCTGCGACGACAACTGCCCCCTGGTGGTCAACCCGGACCAGACCGATTCCGAGGGCGACGGGATAGGAGACCTCTGCGACGATAACGACGATTTCGACACCATCCTGGACGTTGCGGACAACTGCCCCACCGTGGACAACGAAGATCAGCTGGACGACGATTCCGATCTGGCCGGCGACGCCTGTGACAACTGCCCGAGTGTCGTAAACCCGGCGCAGGTGGATACCGACGGCGATGGGGCCGGCGATCTGTGCGACAGCGACGACGACAACGACGGCTTGGATGATGGTTCGGACAACTGTCCGTTGATCTTCAACGACCTGCAGGAGGACGGCGACAGCGACGGAACCGGCGATGTCTGCGACAACTGTGAATTCATATCCAACATCGGTCAGGCCGACGGAGATTCCGATTTGACGGGAGATCTGTGCGACAACTGCCCGGTGGACAGCAACCCCGCCCAGACCGACACCGACCTGGACGGTGACGGTGACGCCTGCGACACCGATGACGACGGCGATTCCGTGCCCGACGTGACCGACCTGTGCCCGCTGGTCTCCGACCCCGGCCAGGCCGATCTCGACCTGGATCTGGTGGGAGACGCTTGCGACAACTGCCCGGGAACCCAGAATGCAGGCCAGACCGACGCAGACCAGGACGGCCTGGGAGACGTTTGCGACAACTGTTCCGACGTGGCCAACGTCGATCAGGCGGACAACGACAGCGACGGCCAGGGCGACCTGTGCGATATCGATGACGACAACGACACCGTCCCCGACGTCAATGACAACTGTCCGTTGGCTCAGAATCTCAACCAGGTTGATTCGGACAACGACGTCATCGGTGATGCTTGCGACAACTGCCCCGGCACGCTGAACCCGGAGCAGTTCGACGACGACGGTGATCTGATCGGCAATCTCTGCGACAATTGCGTATTGACCCCGAACCCGAACCAGATCGATACCGACGCCGATTTCGAGGGCGACGTCTGCGACGACGACGATGACAACGACACGATCCTCGACACCGCCGACAATTGCCCCCTGGCCTCCAATGTGGGGCAGGGCGACGCCGACGCCGATTTGGTGGGAGACGCCTGCGACAATTGCACCGATGACGCCAACACCACCCAGACCAATTCCGACGGAGACACGCTGGGAGATGCCTGCGACAACTGCGATCTCGCAACCAACCAGGACCAGGCCGACTTCGACCTGGATGGCGCAGGTGACGTCTGCGACCCCGACGACGACAATGACGGTGTTACCGATCTGCTCGATTGCGCACCGTTCGATGCCGCCCTGTCCGAAATACCGGCGGAAGCGGACGGTCTGAACTGGTCGGACCACGACAACCTGTCCTGGAACGCCATAGCCCAGGCGGCTGAATACAACGTGTACCGGGGGACGTTCACCGGTTCGGGACCGTTCGTTTACGATCATTCCTGTCATGAGAACGGTTCTGCCGACACCACCAGCCCCGACGCCGCGAACCCTGCAGGCAACACCGGCTTTTACTACCTGGTGTCCGGGCAGAACAGCTGCGGCGAGGGCGGCCTCGGGCAGAACAGTTCCGGCGGTACGCGTAACAACGGGGGAGAGTGCCCTTGAGCGGCCGGTAGAGAGAGTTCAGTCTTTCAGCATGGCCAGGGCGGTCCGGGCGGCGTTCCGGACCGCCTCAGCCTGATCCTGCCGGGCGGCCTTGAAAATTTCCTCGGAATCCTGATCCCGAAGGCGCCCCAGTTCGCTGATCGCCGCGATCCGGACCGACATGTCGCTGTCGGCCGCCCGCGCCCTTATGAGCGCGGTAGCCGCCGCGGTATTCTGGGCCGCAAGACCTCGAACAGCTTCCATGCGGATGTACGGGTCCTGGTCCGCCGCGCCGGATTGGAGGATCGGGAGTGCGCCGGCCCCTCCTATCTTGCCGCTTGCGGCGACCGTAGCCAGTTTCACCGAGTAGTCCTGGTCGGTCAGAAGACGCTTCAGCGTCGGCAAGCCTTTTTCAGACTTCAAGACTCCGAGGGCGATGGCTACCGCGGCACGGACCTGGGGTGACCGGTCTCCAGCCAGGGCGGTCAGGTCCGGGAGCCGGTTCTCGGCTCCCCGGTCAGCCAGGCCCTGGACCGCAGCAGAGCGCACACGCTCATCATCGTCCCGGAGCAGATCGGTCAACATCTTTTCGGCTCCCGGGGCTTCATTGGCCTCCAGGGCCCGGGCGACCAGGACCCGTAACGAGCGGTCCCCGGAGGTTGCGATTTTGGCGAGCATCGGGACGGCAGCCGGGGAGGGATGATGTTGCAGAGCCACCAGCAGGGACCGGATCATCGATTCGGAACCGTTCTGCAGCAGCGCCGTGAGACGTTCGGCATACTTTTCCGTACCGCCCAGGGCCGGAATCGCGGCCACGGCGGCGCTCACAAGCCGTTCCTCTTCGGAATCCAGAAGGAGATTGATCCGGGGAAGGGCTGCCGGGTCACCCAGCATGGCGAGGCCGGCCACGGCGGTGGTGGAGACCTGCAGGTCCTCGTCGGCAGTGGCCGCCATGAAAAACGGCATGCACTCCGGGCTGCCGAGGGCCTGCAGCGCCAGCAAAACCGTCCGCCGCAAGGCCGGGTTGCTCTCCGAGAGCAAGGCGCCGGTTTCCTGAATGAACCGGGAGTCGTTGCGGTCGGAGAGAGTCGAGATCACCTGGGCCTTGAACGACGCGGAGCGTTCGGAGGAGGCCAGCGCCGCCCGGATCGCCGCCTCCGCCTTCTCATTCCGAGAATCCAGCAACACCCGGGTCGCCGCCAGGGCGACGTTGTCCTCCGGATCGCCTGACAAGCGGATCACCGCATCTACGACCCCGTCCCAGAGCAATTGAACCGCTCGAGCTCGAAATTCAGGATCAGGGTGGTCCAATTCAACCAGTTGCCGGCTGATCGCATCCGGGTTCTCAACTGCACTCGCCGGAGAATCGGTGGCCAGGGAAGTCGGCACCCAGACTGTCGCAACCAGGATCAGTGCGGGGATCAGTATTTTCGGATGCAGGCTCATCGTACAACTCCGTCGGCTTCATTTTGTCGGTGTGTTCAAGAAGAATACGACCTAATGCCTGTTCTCTCAACTTCGGTTTCCTGCGGACCTGGAGACCGCACAATCCGGACCTGTGAAAAAATATTTCTTGACCTCCCTAATTAGTTATAATACATATAGGTGACGGATCTGGTCCAGGGTCCGGGAACAGGGGGCGAATGAATCAGGGTAATCCGGTTCCCACCGAGCAAACCCGCCTCGGGGAAACAACCGGCCAGGGCAGCCGGCTCGGCAGCTACCTGCGTCGTCTAAGGGAAGGGTATGGGTATACCTTGCGCAAGGTGGAAGAACGGGCCGACAGCCTTGGCGAGTCCATCGACAACTCCCAGCTCAGCAGGTTTGAGAAGGGCAAGGCGATCCCTTCCTTCGACAAGCTGAGGGCTCTGGCCCGGATTTTCAATATACCGGTGCAAACATTTTCCGATGTCCTGGACCTTGAAGAATATGAACCGTTCAAGCCGTCTGAAGGCGATTACAATGAACTGATATCCGCAGGGGCCGGCTTGATCTCCCGGGGCGAATTCGGCAGGGCCTACGTCTACTACGAACGGGCTCTTGAAGTTGCCACTGATCGTGCCGCAGGTGCCGAGCGGGACGAAGCGATCGCCGATTCCCGGTGGCGGATGGCCACGACGCTGAAGCGTCTCGGCAAGCTGTCCATGGCAGAGCACGAGCTCCGCGAAATCCTGAAGGCATGCAAGCGGCTCGCGCCGCGAACACGTATGCGCACCCTGCTGCAGTTGAGTTACCTGTATCGGGAATTGGGAGACCTGTTGCTGTCTTCCATCCTTGCCAAGGAGGCGCTGGCCCTCTCGAGGCAGTTGCAGGATTCCGCCACCGAGGCCGGTGTGCTGAACACGATGGCCAACATCGCCCATGCCGAGGACGATTTCAACTGCGCTGCGGAGAAGTATCGCCAATGCCTCAAACTGCTCAAAGCGATCGGCGGAAGCCGGGAGATGGAGGCGATTGTTTCGGTCAACCTGGGCGGATGCATGGTCCAGGCCGGACATGTCGACGAGGGTATGGCGATGTTGCACACGGCCCTGAACGAAGCCCGGCGGAACGGGTACCGCAGGGCGGCGGCGCTGGCCCTGACCCGGCTGGGAGAAGCTTACCGTCAGCGCGGTGATACGAAGCTGGCGCTGACCAGTTTCAGCGAATCGGATGTCTTCGCCGCCCGCGGCAACAACTGTTATCACGATATTCTGTTCCTGAACGCCTACCGGCGATGGGAGATCGCCCGCAGTGAAGAAAACGGAACGAGAGAGAAGATCGCCTTCGGGAGACTGAGGCACCTTCGTTCCATGTTGCAGAGAAGATTCCCGGAGGTGGATGCGTTCGACGTACACATCGATCGAAATCGGAGACGTTATGAAGTCGCGAAGTAAAATGGCAACCCTGACGGCTGCGACCTGTCTTCTGACGGTGGCCCTGACGGCATCGCCCGTTCTGGCGGAGGTCAGCGCAGAACGCGACAATCAGGGCAATTTTATCCGGATGGTCTACCACACCAACGCATCGGACAAGAATCCGAGAATCTGGTCCGTGCGCAGGAGTGAGCGGGTCAACATGGTTGCACTCAATCCCGACGGCGACGCACTCATGGATTCCTGGCCGTTCCATGTCGAGAACAGCCACGACGGCAACCGGCCGTACGTGGTCTGGAGCCGTTTCAACGGCAACGACTACGATCTCGTCTGGTCCAGGTGGGTCGACGGTGGATGGGCTGAGGTGCAGTGGGTGGAGGGAGTCATGCAAACCGGCGTGGAACAGGACGCGAACCTGGCATCCCACCCGGACAACGGCCGCCCCCACCTGGTGTGGTGGAGCGATGAAGGCGGGATCGGTCGCGTCTATCTCAGCATATTCCTGCAAAGCCGGTGGATGGCTCGTTTTCTCGTTTCGGACATGGAAACGGACAGCCGCTATCCGGTGGTCGATTTCCGGGAGGATAACCGGATCAGGGTGACCTACGATACGGTGGACGGCCCGGTCACCCGGATTATCGTTTTCAACTCTCCCCAGACGATTACCGACGACATTGACCCGATGACTCACCTGAAGAGGGAGCTTCAAAACTCAGAAAACGGCTTCTGACAGTACGGGCATTCATAGCCAAGCGCCTGATTTCCGGGTAAATTAGGCGGGCCGCCGGGCTCCGGGCCGGAGCAGGCGGCGCATTGAGGTGCCCGGATGAACTTCCTCCGCAAACTGATTCTAGCCATGCTGCCGGTGGTCCTTCTGGGCCTGTACGCCAACAGACCGGAATTGGCGTTCCTGCCGTGGATCGCTCTGGTTCCCTGGGTGGTGTTGTACACCGACGACCGTCGAGGCAAGGTTTCCTCGCTGTGGTTCGTGGTCGCGGCGTTTCTCTGCTGGGTGGCGGAATACTCACCTTTCTTCGATTACGGCTGGTATTCGCCGTTCATCATGAGTCTGGTGCTCGGAATCATGAGGATTCCGTTCGCACCGCTGTTATCCAGAATCCACCATCGCTACCGGCTTCCGCGGACACTTACCGTGCCGTTGGTCTGGGTGGCGGTGGAACTGCTGCGGGCAACCTTCACACTCTCCCATATGGACCTTTATCGATTGGGATACTCCCAGGCACGATTCCCGATCCTGGTCCAGTTCGCCGACCTCACCGGGACCTATGGAGTTTCTTTCCTGGTGGCGGCTGCCAACGGTCTGATCGCCGATCTCTGGTTCTCCCTGCAAGGCGCCGGTTTCTCTCTGAAGCGGTCCCTGCGTTCGAGGCGTCTGGTGATTTCCGCGATCTCCGTTGCCATCGCGCTGATTGCCGTCACTGCATACGGTCTGATTCGGTCCTCCGGTATCATTCTCAAGCCGGGGCCGAAAGTCGCCCTCGTCCAGCCGAACATCCCCCACACCATGCGGAACCTGGTCGGCGTCCATCTGGCACAGCTCCTGATGACCGAGGAACTGGTTCCCGAAAACGAGGTTGATCTGATCGTCTGGCCGGAAAATGCCATCATGGACAATCTGGAGCGCCGCGGGGTCTACCTCGACGACCTGTCCTGGATGGCCAGGCGCAAGAACGCCCGGATCCTGGTCGGTGCTCTCGGGAACTCCCCGGACCGGCCGGGGTATTCGTTGAACGGCGCCTTCCTGCTGAACGGCGAAGGTGAGATCGAGGGCTCTTACTTTAAACAGATGTTGTTTCCGTGGTCCGAGTTCGTACCTGCCGACGGCTTCACCCGCAAGTACATGCCCGCCCTTCACCGGGCTCACCGTCGGCTGACCCGGACTGCATGGGGGTTCATGCCCACCGGACAGCCCGGGGACCGTACCGTGGTGATGAACCTGAAGGTCGGCGACGCCACCATCCCGTTCACTTCACTGATCTGCATCGAAAATTGCTATCCGCCTCTTGCGGCGGAGGCCGGCAAAATGGGGGCGCGGTTCTACGTCAATATCACCAGCGAAGGTGAGGTTGGTGGCCCGGTTCAGGAGCAACTGCTTCGAATCGCCATCATGCGGGCGATCGAAAACCGCATGTCCTACGTCCGGTGCGGGAATACAGGCATTTCGGGGATCATCGACCCTCTTGGCCGCGTCGTCGGCATCCTGACCGCGGAGAACGGACAGGCGATCAGTGTCCCCGGTGTCTACATCGGGGAGGTGCCCGTTTCCACCGGGAGAAGGACTCTTTACTCCCTTTCCAGGGACCTGTTCGCAAAAATAATCCTGCTGGTGACCGCGTTGTTATGGATCGCCTCGTTCATACGCCGTCCGGGCAAAGGGACCGGCCGGGCCGCGGCCCTGGCGATGCTGATCCTGGTCGTCCTGCAGGGCGGCTGCGCAGGCGGACCCTCCCTGGGGGAT
>CALZKF010000126.1 GCA_945787955.1 uncultured Acidobacteriota bacterium
GTGTAATTCGCCGACTCGCCCACCGAGAGCTGTTCGGTCTCATCGATGATGAAGCTGCGGCCGGCCCGTTCCATTGCGAGCTGAACACTGGGACGTCCCCAGCCCTGGGTGGTCCGGCGCAGGTCGACGAATTCTCCGGAAAACGGATACTGGTTGGCGTTGTTGATCAGGAGCGCCTTCATGGTGGAGAAGTGAGGCTGTCGCTCGAACACGGTGGCGCCTACCGGATCCGTGGACCAGACGTTGTCGGACCATAACTGGTACAGCAGGCCCAGCACCCCGGCCACCTCCGGCGTCGCGGCGGAGGTGCCGCCGAATCCGCTGGTATAGCCGCCGGTGGTGGTGGTGTAGATGCTGTCGTACCAGTAATTCACATCCGGTTTGATCCGGCCGTCGCCGGCCGGACCGGTGGAGGCCCCGTTGGCCCAGCGGTCGTCAGCAGTGTCCAGGGTGTTGTAGTGCCGGATGCCGCCGACGCTGATGATGTTTTTGGCCCAGGCCTGAGGCCGGCTCAGGGTATTGCCGTTGTTGGACTGGGACTGGGTGATGGTGATATCCAGGCGCCAGATGATGTCGTCGATCTCCTGGGAAGAGGAGTTGTACGATGTGGTCAGGCCGCCTCCCCATGAGTTGGACTGAAACGAGGCAAAGTAAGGTGCGTTCTTCAATTGTTCGGTGTGGGCGAAACGGTCCCCCACATTGTTGAAATCGGCGAAGATGCCTTGAGCCTCGGGGCAGGGCATATGGCCGGCGGCCTGGGCGTTGCCGTCACCGTCCCGGGCGCCGTTGCCGAACACGATGCCGTAGGTGCTGGTGCCGTGGCTGTCGATGTTATTGCCGCCGTGGAACAGCACTCCGTCAAAGTCCTGATGACCGCCGTCGATGCCCTGGTCCATGACTTCGCCATTCACGCCCTGACCGCAATAGCCATGATTGGTTTCCAGCCAGTCGGTGCCGGCGTCCTGGCGGACCAGATCCATGTCGGTGGCAGGTTCGGTCCAGCGGTCGACCGATTGCACGTCGTCATGTCCGGCCAGGGCCCGCAACTGGTCCCGGTCGACCCACAACTCCAGGATATGACCCGAGGGCCAGTACGCAGCGATATCGACCCCCAGCCGGGCGGCCGTGTCACGGATCCTGTCCTTGCCGGCCGGCCCCCATTCGAAAGCAACCACCCGAACCCGCAGCCGGTCTTCTCCGGTGTCGGACTCCAACCAGGAGCGCAGCCCGTCGTCAAGGCGATAGGACGGGTGGTACGGTTCGATCCTCTCCACGAAGGATAGGCCGGCGACCCGGGTGGACGCCGCGCTTTCCATGCGAACGATGTAGGCGTTGTTCGGAAAGTACTGCAGTAGTTCGGCGCCGGCGGCGGTTACCGCCGAGCGATACTCCGGAAGACTCCGGGCGCGGAACTGCACAACATACAGATGGCCGGATTCCGGCAGCGCAAGCCCTGGGCGGGGCGCCGGCGCCGGCTCGCCCGCCGGCGTGTTCCTGTCCAGGAACCGGAGCTCCGTATCCAGCCGGTGAGCCGGGGACCATGCCCTGCCGCCGTCCCGTGTCCAGGCGCTCCAGACCCGGCCGCCGCTTTCCGTCCAGGTCACGAACCCGGCCAGCCCTTCCGGCGACCATCCGGTGGGACCCGGCTCCACGCCGGAGCCGCCGGATTTGAGGAAGGCCCGGATCGTGGCGCCGCTGTGAGCGGTGACCTCCACCCAAAGATCGGGCCCATCCACAACCAGGGTGGGCGCCGGTCTGTCCGATGCGGCGGCGGCGCCAACGGCCAGCAAACACAAAAAAACCCAAACGGCAGGTAGTTTTCGGATCATGGTCTCCCCATCCGTCGCTTTTACAGACTGATTTCGAACCTTCTGTATACACCGGAAAATAACTTCGGGCACCTGGGAAAACGGTCCGGGGCGCAATCGGCCTTTTCTGGGCAGGTTCTGTCCCAGTTCCAGCTCCTTGAGTTGGGAAAATCCTGCCATAATGCCTGTCCCACGCACACTGGAAGGAGATTGCAATGCGCCGGTACGAACGCTCCACCGTAAAAGTCTTATCCTTGGCCCTGGCGGTGATTCTGGCCCTCGCTGTGGCGGCGCCGGCCGTTATTGCCGGTGAATCCCCGCTGAACTGGGACCTGACCGAGATCTATGCAAGTGACGAGGCCTGGGCTGAAGCCAAGGGCGGGCTGGCCGGGAAGATATCCCTGGTTGAGCCGTACCAAGGGAAACTGGGCGATTCCGCCGCCAACCTCAAGGCGGTGCTGGATACCACCTTCGCCATCCAGATGCAGGCGTCCCGGCTTTATGGCTACGCCAGTATGCGAGGTGATGAAGATCTGCGGGAATCCGGTCCCCAGGGTATGCAGGCCGAGTTGCAGAGCATGTTCGCCGACATGACCGCAGCCACCGCCTGGATCGACCCGGAGATCCTGAGCATCCCGGCAGAGACGCTCAATAAGTTCCAGGCGGAAGAGCCTGGGCTGGCGATCTATGCCCGCTATCTGGAGAAACTTGAAAAGCAGCGCCCTCATGTGCTCGACGCAAAGTCGGAACAACTGCTCGGTATGGGCAGCCGGATCGTCGGCGTCGGCGCCAACATCGGCGGCCTGCTGCGTAATGCCGAGATTCCCTGGCCGACCATCACACTGAGTGACGGCACCGAACTGCGGCTGGACCCTTCCGGCTACACCGTGGGGCGCATCCAGCAGAACCGGGACGACCGCATCAAGACCTACCAGGAGTTCTTCGGGACCTTCGAGGCGTTCAAAGGAACACTGGCCGCCACCGTGGCCGCCACGGTCAACGAGCACGTTTTCAATACACAGGTCCGCAACTACGACTCGTCTCTGCACGCTTCGGTGAGCGGCAACGAAGTGGATCCTGCGGTCTACCGCATGCTGATCCAGGAGATCAACAACAACCTGCCGACCCTGCACCGCTATATCAGGCTGCGGGCCCGTATCATGGGGCTCGACGACCTGCGTTACCACGACATGTACCCGTCCCTGGTTGCCAAGGTCGATGCCGACTACTCGTGGGAGAATTCCAAAAAACTGGTGCTGGATGCTTTGAAACCGCTGGGCGCCGAGTACGTCAAGCGCTTCGGTCACGCTCTGGAAAGCGGGTGGGTCGACGTCTATCCGAGAAAAGGCAAACGCTCCGGGGCGTACGTCACCGGCGCAGCCTACGAAGTGCACCCGTACATGCTGCTGAACCACACCGACGATTACAACGGCACCTCCACACTGGCCCACGAGGGCGGCCACCTGATGCACTCGTCGTTCAGCCAGGAGGCAAACCCGTACCCGACCTCCGGGTACGCCATCTTCGTGGCGGAAGTCGCTTCAACCGTCAACGAGGTTCTCCTGCAGAAGGACCTGGTGGCCAAGGCGAAAAGCGATGAGGCCCGCCTCGCCCTCCTGGGAAATTTCCTGGAAAGCCTCCGGAACACAGTATTCCGGCAGACGATGTTTGCCGAGTTCGAACTGGCGATCCACGAGAAGGTGGAGCGGGGTGAGGCGCTCACCGGCGACGAACTCAACAAGTTGTATGCCGAGATGATCCGCCGGTATCACGGTGAAGCGGAGGGCGTCATGAAGATCGACGACCTCTACACGGTGGAATGGGCGTTCATCCCCCACTTCCACTACAACTTCTACGTCTATCAGTACGCCACCAGCTACGTGGCCGCCATCGCCCTGGCCGAGGGTATCCAGGAAGACCGTCCCGGCGCCCGGGACAAGTACCTGGCGTTCCTGAAGTCCGGAGGCACCAAACCGCCGGTGGAACTGTTGAACGCCGCCGGGGTGGATATGACCAGCCCCGAGCCGATCCACGCCGCCATGCGTCTCATGAACGAAGTTATGGATCAGATCGACCAGATCATTGAGAAGAGGTAACAGCACGATGCGCAACAGAAAAATCATCATCCTGACCTGTGCGGCCCTGTTGGTCGCCCTCATTGGGTCCCCGGCCCTGGCCCTCGCAGGCAAAAGCTACGGCAAGGCTTTGACCGGCAGCGACACCGTCGAAATCGGGGAACTGCTGGCCAACCCCGACCGGTATATGGGCAAGACCGTCCGCGTGGAAGGTGTCATTACCGGCGTCTGCGAGAAGCGGGGTTGCTGGATGTCCCTGGGCTCCAAGGGTGAAGACTTCCAGGAGATCAGGATCAAGGTCGACGACGGCGTCATCGTGTTCCCGGTGGAAGCCAAAGGGAAGACCGCCGTGGCGGAGGGTGTGCTGGCGAAGGTCGAGATGACCATGGAGCAGACGGTGGCTTACAAGAAGCACCACGCCGAGGAGCACGGTGAGGAGTTCGATCCGGCATCGGTGACCGAGCCGCTGGTGTATTACCAGATCAAGGGCACCGGAGCGGTGATCCGCTGATCAACTGGCGGCGGTGGAACAATGTCCTCCACCGCGACCTGGGGTATCTCTGCGTGGGGTTGACGGTGATTTACGCCGTGTCCGGCATCGCCGTCAACCACATGCACCACTGGAACCCGAACTACAAGTTCCAGCGGGTGGAAGAGCGGCTCCAGCCGATCCCTCAGGGCGACCGGGCGACCATGGTCGCCCTTGCGGTGGAGCGCCTGGATCTGCCGGGGATGCCGGTAGAGTCGTTCCGCCCGAACCCGGAGACGCTGCAGCTGTTCTACGACGGCTGGTCGGTGGACGTGGATGTGGTTGCCGGCGTTGCCCTCGTGGAACGGCCGAAGGACCGGGTCATCCTGCGGGACTCCAACTTCCTGCACCTGAACCATCCCAAAGGGTCCTGGACCTACGTCGCCGACGTCTACGCCTTCCTGCTGCTGTTCCTGGCGGTCAGCGGGATGTTCGTGCTCAAGGGCAGGACCGGGCTGACAGGGCGAGGGAAATGGTTCATCCTGGCCGGGCTGGCGGTGCCGGTGATTTACCTGATTTTCCTGAGATATATCTGAAAACGCATAATGCAGCACAGTATGTCCTGAGAATCGGTACATACTGTTTTCAAAAGGTCGTTTTTAAGCCGAATCTGATCGATTCGGTTCTTCGCGCGGGAACAAGTATAGCTTATTTACCTAAGTATATCGAATAATTGGTATACTTGGGTAAATATGATATACATTCTACATGGATCCTGTACGAAACCCATTTGCCCCTGGTGCAGGCTCCCAACCACCTGAACTAGCAGGTCGAGATGAAATCATCTCTGCCGCCGAGATCGCCGTCCAAAGAGTCCTGATCGGCCGCCACGACAAATCCCAGATGCTCCTGGGTTTACGTGGTACCGGAAAGACGGTGTTGCTCAATACAATCGAACGGCTGGCAGAGTCACATAACCATGTCACCTCGTTCATCGAGGCGCCTGAGGGCAGATCACTGGCCGATCTGCTGTACCCGAAGATCCATCAGGTCTTGCGTAAGCTCTCTATGATTGAAAGCGCTAAAGCCAAGGCCCATACAGCTATGCGCGCGCTCCGCAGTTTTGCCAGTGTGTTTAAGGTATCCATTGGTGACGTATCCCTCTCTGTGGACCCCGAGGAAGGTGTTGCCGATAGTGGTAGCCTTGAAAACGACCTATGTGAATTATTTGTTCGTGTTGGTGAGGCTGCGCAGGCTGCGGCACTTGCCTGGACGCTATTGATCGATGAGGTGCAATACCTCTCCCAGCGTGAGTTGGCCGCGTTAATTGTCGCTATCCATCGTGTGAATCAGAAGCAACTTCCAGTCATGTTTTTCGGCGCCGGCTTGCCCCAGATCGCCGCTTTGGCCGGTGAGGCGAAATCCTATGCCGAAAGGCTCTTCGATTTTCCCGGTGTCGGCCCTCTTGATCATGAGGCTGCGGCTGCTGCCATCCGGCAGCCGATCGTTGACGAAGGAGAGTCCATATCGGACAAGGCGCTGGAGGCGATTGTAGAGCAGACTGAGCGCTTTCCCTATTTCCTCCAGGAATGGGGTTACCAGGCCTGGAATGCGGCGGACAGTTCGCCCATTGATACAGAGGATGTCCAATCGGCCTCCTCTGCTGCTCTCAAGCGACTGGATGAAGGGTTTTTCCGGGTACGGTTTGATCGCCTGACGCCTAAAGAACGAGAATATGTGATTGCGATGGCGAGTGTGGGTCCCCGTGGACCGTACAGATCCTCCGATGTGGCGGAGAAACTAGGAGAGAGCATTCAGACGCTCGGTCCTCGTCGCGCAAAAATTATTCATAAAGGGATGATTTACAGCCAGGCACACGGGGACATTGATTTCACCGTTCCAATGTTTGCCGATTATCTCCGGCGCACCGGAAAAGTGATCGACTAGGCGACTACCACCGGATCGGCGGTGCCGGCCGGTTCCCCAGGATTGTCTCGATCCGTTCCATGACCTCATCGGTCAGTTTCGGCAACAGCTCCATCGCCTTCAGGTTCTCGGTGACCTGCTCCGGTTTGGAAGCGCCCAGGATCACGGTGGATACGTTCGGGTTCTTGAGGCACCAGGCGATGGCCAGCAGGGCCCGGTTGGTTCCCAGGTCGTCGGCAACCGTCTTGAGCTCTTCGGCCTTGGCGATCTGTGCTTTCCCTTCGTCGGACAGGATCCGTTCCTTCAGCCAGCCGTAGTCCGGCAGGGTCAGCCGGCTGCCGTCCGGGACACCGTCGGCGTACTTGCCGGTGAGCACACCGGAGGCCAGGGGGGACCAGATAGTGGCGCCCAGGCCGATCTCTTCATACAGCCTGCAGTACTCGCCCTCGAACCGGTCCCGGTGCAGCATGTTGTACTGAGGCTGTTCCATGGTGGGAGGCGTCATGTTCTGCTGCCTGGCAATGCCGTACGCCTGCATAATCTGGTCGGCGGGCCACTCGGAGGTCCCCCAGTACAGCACCTTCCCTTGCTGCACCAGGTCGTGCATGGCGCGCACCGTCTCCTCCACCGGGGTGTCGAGGTCGGGGCGGTGGCAGAAGAACAGATCCAGGTAGTCGACCTGCAGCCGCTTCAGGGCGGCGTGGCAGGCGTCGTGGATGTGCTTCCGGGAGAGGCCCTTCTGGGTCGGCAGGTCGCCGCCCCAGTACACCTTGCTGGAGACGCAATAGGTGTCCCTCCCCCAACCGGCCTTCTTGAGGGCCTGGCCCATGATGAGCTCCGATTCACCGGCTGCGTAGACCTCGGCGTTGTCGAAGAAGTTGATGCCGCCATCGTAGGCGATCTCCATGGACCGCAGAGCCGGATCAACCCCCATCTGGAAGTGGAACGTGACCCACGATCCGAACGACAGGGCGCTGACCTTGAGGCCGGACGATCCGAGACGACGGTATTCCATGCTGAACTCCTAATTGGGGACATTCCGAATTATTTAAAGTTAATTCGGAATGTCCCCATTTTATACAATCTGGGTTTTCCAGCCTCCCCTGCGGAACACCGCTGCTGCGATGAGGGTCAGGATCGACTCGGCGATGGCGATGGACCAGAACACCCCCTGGGGGCCGAATCCGGTTGAGGTCGAGAGCCACCAGGCCATGGGGATCTGGATCATCCAGAAGCTGATCAGGTTGATCCAGGTCGGGGTCTTGGTGTCGCCGGCGCCGTTGAACGCCTGGGTGAACACCATGCCCCAGGCGTAGAACATGTAGCCGTAGCTCATGATCCGCAGGGACGACGCGGCGATGGCCAGGGTGTCGGGATCGTCGGTGAAAATCCTCACCATCAGACCGGCGGTGGCGACGAACAGCACCGTGACGAATCCCAGGAAGACCATGTTGTATTTCCCGGTGAGCCAGACCGCCCTCTCTGCCCGGTCCGGGCGCCCCGCTCCCAGGTTCTGGCCTACCAGGGTGGCGGCGGCGTTGGCCAGCCCCCAACTGGGCAGCAGGGCGAAGATGACGATCCGGATGGCGATGGTGTATCCGGCCAGGGCGGCCGACCCGAACGGGGAGACCAGCCGCATCAGCACCACCCAGCTGGCGGTGGCGATGAGGAACTGACCGATCCCTCCCAGGGATACACGCACCAGCCGGAACAGCACCGGCAGTTTCAGGATGAACGCGACCTGTCGCAGGGAGATCCGCCCTTTCCCTCCGTACAGCATGTAGAACTGGAACAGCACGCCGGTTCCCCGTCCGATGGTGGTGGCGATGGCGGCGCCGCCGACACCCAGCTCCGGGAACGGACCGAGGCCGAAGATCAGGCAGGGATCCAGGACGATATTGATTCCGTTTGCGATCCAGAGCGCCCGCATGGCGATGGCAGGGTCGCCGGCGCCGCGGAAGATCGCGTTGTTGAGGTACAGCAACACGATGACCACGTTGAAGCCGAGCAGGATCCGGGTATACGGCACGCCGGTTTCGATCACCGCAGCGGAGGCGCCCATAAACTCCAGCAGCTTCGGGGCGTAGATCCAGGACGGGATGCCGACCAGGGCCGAGACGCCGATACCAAGCCAGATCGCCTGCACCGCGGCAGTGGCTGCTGCTTCGGGTTTCTTTTCCCCGATCCTGCGGGAGACCATGGCGGTGGTGGCCATGGCGAGGCCGATCGCTACGGCGTACAGCAGGGTCAGGAGCGATTCGGTGAGTCCGACAGTGGCCACGGCGTCGGTGCCGATCCGGGCCACGAAAAAGATGTCGCACACGGCGAACACCGACTCCATCACCATTTCCAGGACCATCGGCACGGCCAGCAGGATGATCGCCCTGCCCAGGTTCCCTGAGGTGTAATCGTGAGGGACACCCTTGATGGCGTCCCGAACGGTGGCGAAGAAGCTGTGGTCCCTGGAAGTTTCGGCGCTCACAATCCGCCTATGGTAGCCGAAGTTGCAGAAGAACAACCGTAATGCCTCGAACCGCTTGACTTATCGATCGGATGTGATTACATAGTAATTACATTGAGGATGTCCATGCGAGCGAAAATCGTCAAAATCGGCAACTCCC
>CALZKF010000127.1 GCA_945787955.1 uncultured Acidobacteriota bacterium
CGGAGATCGCCTCGTTCTCCGACGATCCGGCGGTTTTCGATTTCGAGCCTTTCATCACCGCCGACGGCACGAAGATGTACTTCCTGTCCACACGAGCGCCGGAAGGGCAGGAACCGAAACCGGGATGGGGGCACCAGAACATCTGGGTCATGGATCGTGCAGGGGACTCCTGGGCCGAGCCGAGAGAGCTGGGACCGCCGGTGAACAGCGACGCAGGGGAGTTTTACCCTTCCCTGACCATGGACGGCACCCTGTACTTCACCCGTGGACTGGCCGACGGCCGTTCCCTGGTATTCCGGTCCCGGCTGGTGGACGGCGCTTACGCCGAACCGGAGCAACTGCCGGCGGAGGTGAACTCGGTGGACATGCAGTTCAACGCGTTCATCGCCCCGGACGAGTCATACCTGATTTTCTGCGCAGCCGGACGGGATGACGCCGTCGGCAGCGCCGATTACTACATCTCGTTCCGGGACGAGGACGACCACTGGACCGGACCGATCTCCATGGGGGACCGGTTCAATTCCGAGGACAGTGCAGCCCGGTCCATGTCCCTGTCCCCGGACGGCCGCTACCTGTTTTTCGCGTCGAACCGGAAGATCAAGCCGGAAGACTCAACATCCGGCGACTCCTCTTATGCCGCCATGAAGGCCGGGTTGACCACTCCCGGCAACGGCGCCATGGATATTTACTGGGTGGACGCGGTGGTCATCGAAGAGCTGTACCGGTAGGTGCTTGCGATACTATATGCGGGAAGCGGGGTCGAGAGGGCCGGGGGACGATCATGGCCTGTGCCCGGGACACCACGTTCGAAGATCAGCTTGAAACCCACCGCCCGGCGATCCGGGGATATGTGCAGAGTATCGTCGGTGACGCTGCTGGGGCCGACGATCTGACGCAGGAGATCTTTCTCCGGGCTCACACGAGACGCGAGACGCTTCGGGACGATTCCCGCCTTCTCTCCTGGCTCTACCGCATCGCCACCAATGTCTGCCGGGACAATTTCCGGCGGCAGAAGTCCCATGGCAAACCGGGCCCGAAGGAGATTGCTCCCTACGATGCCGTGGAACAGGACCACCCGGTCGCCGCCGCCGGCCCTCGACTGGACCAGGCGTTGGAACAGGATGAAATGAGTTCCTGTGTGCAGTCCTACCTGGCCGGACTCCCGGACCCGTACAAGGCGGTGATCCTCCTTCACGACATGGAGGACATGACCAATCCGCAGATCGCGAAAATGCTGGGTGTCTCCCTTCCCACCGTAAAAATTCGACTCCATCGCGCCCGGGGGAAGCTGCGGGATACCCTCGCCAGAGCCTGCTCCTTTTCCAGTGACGACCGGGGCGTGCTGGTGTGCGAGCCGAAGCAGGACGAGTAGAGCCATTCGGATCCGGGTGTATCCCTCCAGCCTCCGATTGCGTCAGACCGGGTGAGGACCGAACTGAAAGGAGGCCGGAAATGAACCGGGAAAAGATGGAGAAAATGATGCAAAGCTGCTGTTCGGAAGAGATGACCGGAGGTTGCCCCTGCTCATCCATGATCAGGGGCCACAAGACCGGATTCGTGCTGTTCGCCGGTACGGCCGCCCTGCTGTTCCTGGCGGCCAATGCAGCACTGGTTCTGGGCGTCATCGCCTTTTTCAGAACTTTTTGAGCGGAAAAGGAGCCGGATCATGAAACTGGATCTGCGAACCATCGAGCTTGTTGCCATCGGCGCCGCCGTTACCGCCAACTGCCATCCCTGCATTGAATTCCACACCGCCAAGGCGGCGAAACTCGGGATCGACGACCAGGAGGTTCAAGAGGCGATCGAGGTCGGTCGCCAGGTGCGTAAGGGAGCGGCGTCCAGGTTCGATCAATATGCCGAACAACTCACCGGAGGGGAGAGGGCAACCGTCTCGAGCCGGTGCGGCGATACCTGCTCATAGCGCCGTCAGGGCGTTCAGGGCGGCGATGGATTCGTCGCACCAGCGCACCCGGGCTTCCCGGGACGACCTTCCTGCCCGAAGGGTGATCAGCCAGTACGGCAGGTCCGGCGCCGATCGGTATTCGGCCAGGTAGGTGATTTCAAGCCGGACGAAATCCTGCAGTTCCTTCAGCGCTTCATCCCTGGCCTGCTTCAGGTGGCGGACATGGACCTCCCGGTCCACTTCGTTGCCGCAGGACAGCTTGAGCAGCAGTTCATCCCGGATCGACGGCATCGCCGGCGTTTGCACCAACCAATCCCGGAGCAGGTGATGGCCCTGGTTCGTGATGCGGTAAACCTTCCGCCTCCGGTTCCCCGGTTCCGGCCCGGTCATCACCTCCACCGCCCCGTCTTCTTCCAGCCGTTTCAGCACCGGGTAGATCTGCCCGTAGCTTTCCCCCCAGAAGTGGCCCAGGAACTCCTCACAGTTTTTTTTGATGTCGTACCCGGACATCGGGCTATTCCGAAGGAGAAACAGGACGGCGTACTGTGTGCGACCTGATCTGGCCATTGAATTCAACCTTTTTGAATTCATAACAAGCTAATAGATATATTTATAAGATATATAAATAAAATTCAGATTGCAACACTGGACTCCGGTCCCGAGAATCGACTTGATCGGATCGATGGCCAGGTGTAGACAGGTAGGCACAAAAGACTGCTGGGGATAATGACTGGAGGTGCCTTGATGAAAAAGATGGTGTCGACACTGACCGTTCTGGTGCTGCTCGTGAGCTGTTTCGCTATGACCGCAGCGTTGGCTGAACCTGGGAAGGGGAAAGGTTGCCCTCAGAACAACCGGCACTGCCTGAAATGGTGTGGAGAGCCGCCTGCAGGCTGTTCGTACTTTGAGTGCAGCAAGTGCGGTTGCGACTTCATCTGCAACGACGGCACCATGGTGAGCATGCCGTCCCTGGTTTCGGCAGATGGTGAGAGTTTTGACGATACCGTCAGCCTGTCTGCCTCCGTGAGCTATGAAACACCGAACTGGACCGGGCCGTTCATCGTGAATCCGGTGCGCTGGCCGGTGCCGCTGAAATAGCTTATTGGAGCTTGCAGAAAAGACCGCCTGTCCACAATGCGGGCAAACCTACGTTGTTCCGCGTTTCGGCGGATTTACTTTTGAATGTTCCAAATGCCGCAAGGTCTGGAAAGAACCGGCCCCTGGAGAAATATCACCAGACCGGCCGGCGTTTCGTTGCAGCGGACATCCGGGCCGGAGCGCCACCTGGGCCTGTGCAGCCTGCCTGAAGCTCGCCTGCGCCGGTTGCACCACGGTCCGGACGATCGGACAGAGCCCGGTCCGGTTCAGCAACTGCTGTAACGAGGCGGTTCTCCCGGCAGCTCCGGTCCATCGCTCCGAGCCGATCAGGTTGAACCCGCTGGAAGTTCTGCTGTACCCTTTGCGGCCAAAAGGATTGGCTATCTTCGCCATCCTGCTGGTCGGCCTGTCCCTGCCCCTGGTCAGCTGGGTGCTCATGCTCCTTCTGGCAGGTTACCTGGCCTGGATCCTGCGGACATCGGCGGAAGGGGGAAAGCATCTCCCGGATCTTCCGGAGTTCCGGGATGTCTGGGATGGCATCGGCCTCCCGCTTATTTTGCTCGGCTTCAGTCTGGCCGTCGCCCTGACCCCGTTGATCCTGTACGTCCGCTACCGGGAGTGGGATCCGGCGGATCCTGTGGTCTGGGTTCTTTGCGCCTGGGCTGTTTGCGTCTTCCCGATCGTCGCCATGGTGACCACCGTGACTCGTTCGATCTTCCCGGCCCTCAATCCGGTCAATCTGATTCGCATCGTTCGTGCGATCCCGCAAACCTACCTGGTTCTGGTTCTCTATCTGGCGCTCCTTGTTATTGCCGTCGGGCTGCTGCGTCCGTTCCTGACCACCGGGCCGCTGGCGATTCTGCGACTGGCTGCTGATCTCTACGTGCTGTTCGTCATAGCCCATCTGCTGGGGAGAGCGATCCACGAAACACACGAGAAGGTGGAATGGATGTCCTGAATGTCCCTTAAAGCCGGCTTGATCCCAGCATAATTCAACTTGACTGTAACGAAACCGCCGATTCCGGCGTACACCTTTATGTACTTAAGGGGAATGGGAGGGACGAATCATGTCACGTTGGATAAGGATTCTTGTATTCGCATTGATCGCTGCCGGGGTTTCCCAGGTGCCGGCTGCACCGGTCCAGGTCTGGACCGCGCCGACCTGTTCGCCGATCCGGGGTATTCCGTCCGTCGGGTATACCACCGACGATCTGGTCACCTTGACCGACAACACGACCACCGCCGGGTTCGGGATCGGCACCCATGGCCTGATCGCTTTCGAGCAGGCAGGACTGCTGCTGGCCGAGTATGGCGGGACGATCTTCCGATCACGAGACGGGGGCTGCAAGTGGTCGAGATTTACCACCACCCCGGACGGACCTCTGAGAATGGTTCGTGGCGCCGGCACCCGGGCGTACGGCTGGTCCTTCGTGGCCAATCGTGGCTTCTACCGCATCGATGCTGCAGGCAACGGCCAAAACCGCTTTGCATCTTCCGAGAAAGGCGCCCCGTCGGAGGTGGTGATGGTCGCCCCCGATCCGGCGAACCCGGATCGTGTCCGGATGGCCGGCCAGAACGGCCAGATCTATGAATCGTTCGACGGCGGTGAACTCTGGGGTCCTGTCGGCACTTCGGCGAAACCGGCCGGCGTAACTACCTTCGTGTACTTTGCGGCGTTCGATCCGGTCGATCCGAACCACGTGGTTTTCGGCCTTGGTTTGGAAGGGGTCCGGGTCACCACTGACGGAGGCCTGACCTGGACCACGGCAACCGGCTTGAGTGCAACCGGTGGCCCGCGGAACGCCTTCAACGGGGTGATCTCGCCGGCCGACTCCAGCGTGGTGTACGTCATGTCCCTGGATCTGGACGAGTCGGCAGCCGGCGTACCCAGTCGTGGACGGCACATCTACCGTTCCGAAGATGGCGGGTTCAGCTTCACGCCGGTGGTGGATGAAGGCCCAGGCCTGACCCTGATCAACGGGCCGCTCATGGTCGCCCACCCCACCGATCCGAATGTGGTGTACAGCAGTTTCGGAGCCCGGGTTTTTGATTCGGGGACCTATCTCTACAAGTACGATCACGCCACCGGCACCGTTACCATCAACAAGAACACCGGTTATTTCGGGATCCGGGCCATCGAGTTCAACCCGGCGGATCCTGCGGTTCTGTACCTCGGGCTGGAGGGCTGATCCAGAACCCTGCTAAACAATCGGGAGGCCCCGGGAACGAGCAGATGGTTCCCGGGGCCTTTTTGTATCTGGTGTAGCAACCTGCTCGACTGACAGGAGCATCTCTACCAACTTAGTATTCATTGAAAGGTTCCGCTTCCGACTTATTCTCATGTTCTCGACCAACTGACTGGGGATGTGCATGAGACTTTGGAAAATACCGGATCAGGTGATCCGTCTCGCTGTTCTGATCGTAATCGCGCTGGCTGTACTCATCGTGGTGAGGTTGCGGTTCATCCCGGATTCGTTCGGTGAGATCGGACACTACCGTACCGACGCGCTGAAGGAACAAGCCGCTCTGACACTGCACTACGCCGGGATGCAGGCCTGCATCGAGTGCCACGACGACATCGGCGAGATGAAGGCGGCCTCGTACCACCGCAACCTGTCCTGTGAGGGATGCCACGGTCCTGCTTTCAAGCATGTCGACGATCCCGGCGAGTTTTCCCCCGCCGTGGCGGCCGGCCGGATCATGTGCGTCCGGTGCCACGGCTACCTGGCTTCCCGCCCGACCGGTTTTCCGCAGATCATCGAAGCGATTCACAACCCGGTGGAACCGTGCACCGCCTGCCACGATCCCCACGACCCGACGCCGCCGGAGGTCCCTGAAGACTGCTCGGCATGCCACGCCGAGATAGCCAGAACAAAGGCGGTATCCCACCACTGGTCCTTAAGCTGTGAGACCTGCCACGAGGCGTCGCCGGAGCATCGCCAGAGTCCGCGGTCGTTCCTGCCGAAGAAGCCGACGGAACGCGCGTTCTGCGGACAGTGCCACGGGAACGGCTCCAGCAGCCGGGAGTCGGCCCCACAAATCGACCTGAACGAGCACGGCGGGCGCTACCTGTGCTGGCAGTGCCACTATCCTCACCATCCGGAGGGGCGCTGACATGTCCAAGGATTTGAAGAGAAGGGAGTTTCTCGCCAGATTCATCCAGTTGCCCTGTGCAGCCATGGTGTTCGGCGCGGTGGGTACCGGCGACAACAAGGCGGCGGCCGAAGGGCCGTACCGGGCGGAGGACCATCTCTACGCCATGGGGATCCAGGTCGACCGCTGCATCGGGTGCGGCCTGTGCGCCGAGGCCTGCAAGAATGAGAACAACGTTCTCAAGGAGCCGTACTTCTTCCGGACCTGGATCGAGCGATACTCCATCATGATGGACGGAGAAGCCGAGGTAGACAGCCCCCGGGGAGGCATCGGCGGCTTTCCGCCTCTCGAGGAGGGCAGCGAGGTCATGCGCAGTTTCTTCGTTCCCAAGTTGTGCAATCAGTGCGACAAGCCTCCTTGCGTCCAGGTCTGCCCTGTGGGTGCAACGTTCAAGACCGAAGACGGCGTCATCCTGGTGGACGAATCGTACTGTATCGGTTGCCGCTACTGTGTGCAGGCTTGCCCGTACGGAGCCAGGTACATCGACCCGAGAACATTGACGGCGGACAAGTGCACATTCTGTTATCAACGCATCACCAAAGGACTGCTGCCGGCCTGCGTGGAGGTCTGTCCGACCCAGACCAGGGTGTTCGGCGAGCTGGGCACGCGGAGCAGCCCGCTGCATCGCATGAAGCGGCAGAGCAGCATCCAGGTGCTGAAACCGGCCATGAATACCGAACCGAAGGTCCTTTATTCCGATCTTGATGGCGAGGTGCGGTAGCCGTGAGCGAACTGCTGGAACATCTGCAAGCGAACCTGCAACAGGTCACCGGGTACATCTACCCCAACGAGATCGAGTTGCACTGGTCCCTGCTGATCGTGATCTACCCGTATGTCACCGGGCTGGTTGCGGGTGCGTTCATCCTCGCCTCCCTGGTGGAGGTCTTCAAGGTCAAGGAAGTTGCGTCGACCTACCGGCTGGCGCTGCTCACCGCCCTGGCGTTCCTGATCGCCGCCCCGTTGCCCCTCCTGGCCCACCTGGGTCATCCGGAGCGTTCGTTCCAGATCTTCCTGACGCCCCACCTGCGGTCGGCCATGGCGATGTTCGGGTTCGTGTACATGTGGTACCTGATGCTGGTGCTGCTGATGGAGATCTGGTTCGAGTACCGCGCCGACCTGGTGCGCTGGAGCAATGAACGCCGCGGCGTCATGAAGCTGGTGTACTGGGCGCTTTCCCTTGGATCCCGGGATCTATCCGAAAAAGCGGTTCGATTCGACCGCAAGGCGGTCTACGCCATTACCCTGGTCGGCATCCCGTCGGCGTTCCTGCTCCACGGTTATGTCGGTTTTATTTTCGGCTCGATCAAGGCGAACCCATGGTGGAGCAGCGTTTTGATGCCGATCGTATTCCTGTTCTCCGCCATCGTGTCGGGGATCGCTCTGGTGTTGCTGCTGCACTATGTCACCACCATGTTCCGCAGGGTGAAACCGGACATGGCCTGCTTCAACAAACTGGCCTCGTTCCTGATGTACGCCCTGATCATCGATCTCTCCCTGGAAACCCTGGACTTCATCCACCGGATGTACGAGTCGGAGGAGTCCATCGAGATCCTCGCCCAGCTTGTGGTCACCAAACTGTTCATCAGCCTGACCATCGTCCAGCTGCTTCTGGGCACCATCGTGCCGATCGTCCTCCTGGCGATCGGCCGGTTCTCCCGCATCCCTGAGGAGGTCAAGCGGGTTGTGTTCTTCATCGCCGCCCTGCTGGTGCAGGTCGGTATATTCAGCACGCGCTGGAACGTGGTCATCGGCGGCCAGCTGTTCTCCAAAAGCCTCAGGGGACTCACGGTATTCAAAATGCAGCTCGGTGGTATCGAGGGCCTGTTCATGGGGATCGCACTTCTGATCCTGCCGTTCGTGCTGCTCTGGATCCTGATCAAAATCCTGCCGCCGTGGGATCAGCAGGAAGCGAGCTGAGCCGGCGGTTCAAGCGTCGCTGGACAGGGTCTGTTTGCTCCGGCGGACCAGCCTGGGGGCCAGGATCAGGGCTCCACCGAACAGTGCAAAAGAGGCAACCAGCGTCATCGGCTTTCCGGCCCGGAGGTCTTCCAGCAGCAGCTTGAGCCCACCGGCGATCAGCACCGGGTAGACCAGCCAGGCCGCTTCTTTCAGGCGCGGGAACCTGCAGACCCAGGCCAGCAGGACTGCGGCAGCGGTCAGGACCAGGGTGCGCAGCGGTGCCAGTGCGGCCAGGTCGAGCACCCCGTCTTCTCCCCGGGGGAGGAAGGTAGCCCCCAGGGTTACTGCGATGCCGCCGAGGCCGAGGGCCAGCGTGGCCAGGACCAGGAACTTCGGGATGCGGGAAATGGCGTCTCCCCAGGTCCGGCCGTGGGTGGCCACCGGGAACCAGCAATAAAAGGCTGCGGTGGCCACCACAACCAGTACCGCGTGCGTGATCCATTCCGTCCCCGGAACCGCTCGCCCTGTCAGTGCGTTGGCGGCACCGTCGAACAAACCTGCTGCTGCTGCGGCGGCCAGCGAATAGACCGCTACATGGAGGCTGAGGGTTGCCCGCTCTTTGGTGCCGCCGAGCCACGAGATACCCATGGCAACGACCGCCAGGGCGTACTCCCGCAGCCCGCCGTCCAGGAGAGCGACCAGTGCCGCCAGCGTAAACGCCAGGCCGGCGGTGGTGTAGAAGATGA
>CALZKF010000128.1 GCA_945787955.1 uncultured Acidobacteriota bacterium
GACCTGCTGGTATTTTTTGCGCGGCATCCGGGCCGGGTGTTTACCAGGACCCAGTTGCTGGACCAGGTCTGGGGGTACGGCCACGGCGGCTACGAGCACACCGTGAACTCTCATATCAACCGATTGAGATCGAAAATCGAAATCGATCCCTCAGCGCCGACCTGGATCCAGACCGTCTGGGGGGTCGGCTACAAGATGCATGACCCGGCGGAGGGCTGAGCCGTGCCGCGATCGTTGTACGGCAAGCTGGCCCTGGTCCTGCTGCTCCTGGTCGTTCTGATCGGGCTGTTTTATGGCGCAATCGGAATCTACGTTACCGACCTGTACGACCAGGAAGCGCGCCAGAAGCTGCATCGCTCGCTGGCCTCGGATCTCATCAAGGAGGGCTTGCTTGCCGAAGACGGCACCGTAGACCCTGAAGGTCTGGAGCATGTCATTCACATGCTGATGGTGATCAACCCCAGCATCGAGGTGTACGTTCTGGACGCTGAAGGCCGGGTAGTGTCGTTTTCCGCTCCACCCGGAACGGTCCAGCGTGACCGCGTCGGTCTCGGTCCGGTAAAGCGGTACCTGGAGGATGACGGCCGCCTGCCGATCCGGGGTGACGACCCCCGGGACCGTGACGGCGTCAAGGTGTTCTCCGCCGCCCCGGTGGGTCATCCCGGCAGCCCGGAAGGCTACGTCTACGTTGTGCTGGGCGGCCAGCTTTACGACAACGTGACCCAGATGCTGGCCGGCAGTTACGTGCTTCGCATGGCAGCCGCCGGACTGGCGGCCGGGCTGGTGTTCGCGTTCGTTGCCGGTCTGCTGCTGTTCGGCCTGATAACCCGCAGGTTACGAAACCTGGACGGCCGGGTCTCGGCGTTCAAGGCCGGTCCCTCACCGGCGAGGCCTGTGCCGGCAGGCCGCGGCTCCGCAGACGAAATCGATCGCCTGGGCGTTTCCTTCGATGCCATGGCGGTCAGGATCGAGGAGCAACTCCACAGCCTGGAGAACGCCGACCGTTTGCGCCGTGAACTGGTGGCCAATGTTTCCCACGATCTCCGCACGCCGTTGGCCGCACTGCACGGCTACCTGGAAACCCTGTTGCTCAAGGAAGATCTGCTGGATCCGGAGGAACGGCGCCGTTACCTTGAAATCGCCGGCCGACACAGCGCCAGGCTGGGGAAGCGGGTGGAGGAGCTGTTCGAACTGGCCAAGCTGGACGCGGCGGAAGCCAAGCCGGAGTTGGAACCGTTTTCCCTGTCCGAGCTGGTTCAGGATGTGCTGCAGAAGTTCCAGCTGGAGGCCGGCCGAAGAAAGATCGGCCTGCATACCGAACGGGAAAAAGAGATGCCGTTCGTCCCGGCGGATATCGCCATGATCGAGCGGGTGCTGGAGAACCTGGTGAGCAACGCCCTGCGCCATACACCGGCGGGCGGTCAGATCACCGTCACGGTAGCCGCCGGGGAGCGCTCGGCCCGGGTCCAGGTCCGGGACAACGGCGAGGGCATCCCGGCGGCGGATCTGCCTTCGATCTTCGAGCGGTTCTACCGCTGTCGCCATGGTGACGGCCAGGATGAGGGCACCGGCCTGGGGCTGGCGATCGCAAGAAGGATCGTCGAACTCCACCACGGAACGATCCACGCGGAAAGCGTTCCGGGGCAGGGCGCCCTGTTTACGTTCACCCTGCCCCTCGATCCGGACCTCTAACCGGCGTCGTTCTTCCTGCGGTTCCCCAGCAGGAGAACCGCCGTACCGGCTGCGATGCCGGCCACGCCGAGCCAGACCGGGATTTCGATCCGGTCCTTCTCTTCCACCTGGAACTTGATCGGCCCCAGTTCGGCGTCGTGGGTCTCCTTGGTGTAGTTGAACCCGCCGTAGATCAGGACCAGGACGCCCAGGATGATAAGGATCAGCCCGGCGAAGGTCTTGGCGTTGCTCATCGGTCTCGGTTAGTTCCGGACGGAAACGGTGACTGGAGCATCCAGGACCAGATCCACCACGGTGCCCTGCTCGATGACTACCGGCGTATCCTTGTTGTTGGCGGCGATCGCCGTCCCGACGGCGCCGCCGACCACGGCGCCGATGGCGGTTCCGCCGGACTCATCGCCCTTTTTGTGGCCGATGATCCGGCCCAGGATCGCCCCGCCGGCGGCGGATCCGCCGATGGTGGCGGCGTCTTTTTTCTTGGACGCCGGCCCCACGCCGGAGAACACTGCGGAAATCGGAAGTACCGTTCCCGAGTTCAGCCGCAGGGCGGTGAAATCCAGATCCATGCGCGCACTGCCGCCGATCTTCTTGACCGAAACAACCTCCAGAACATTGCCCTCCACCACGGCGCCCTCCGCCACGGCGGTTCTGTCGCCGATCATCACCGGATTGACGAGCAGCACGTTGAAACGGTCGCCGACCACGCTGGTGGCGCTGGAAATGGTGTCCAGGAACTGCACGCTCAGGGTTGTGCCTGCCGGGATGGTGAGATCGGTGAATGTGACCACTGGAGCGGCAGGCGTCTCATCCGCCGGCGCCGCTGTCGGAGGCGGCGTTGCAGCTTTCGGGACGACCGCCTTCTTCGGGGCGGCAGGTATCTTCTCCGCAGCAGCCGGCGCCTCTACAGGAGCGGTCTCCTCGGCCGCAACGATTTCCTCAGGGGCGACGATCTCCTGCGCGGCGAGCTGCTCTTCACCTTCCGGGGCGGTACCGGGACCGGCGCAACCGGACAGGGCCAGGACACAGATCAAAGCGAGAATATGTATCGGTTTCATTGTTCAGAACCTCCACGCGGACAACCCACGCCAGTATCGATGCACTCACTATCACCTATACCGGAACAAGCAGCAAACAGCCTGCTGCCGGGAGGGCCGCAAACAAGGAGCTTCGGGGCCCGGCTCCGGCCTAATTCCGGATTGAAACGGTAACCGGACCGTCCAGCAGGAGTTGCACCACGGTGCCCTGCTCGATGACCACCGGCTTGTTCTCGTTGGTGGCCGCAATCGCGGTCCCGACCGCCGCGCCGACTACGGCGCCGATGGCGGTGCCGCCGGCTTCGTCGCCCTTCTTGTGGCCGACGATCCGGCCCAGGAGCGCCCCGCCGGCTGCCGAGCCGCCGATGGTGGCGGCGTCTTTCTTCTTGGCGCCTGCGGCGGCGTCGGTGAACACGGCGGAGATCGGGTACTCCTTGCCGGACAGCAGGCGGACCTTGGTGAACTCCATGTGCATTTGGGCGCCTTTGCCGATCTTCTTGGACGGCACCACTTCGAGGATGCTTCCGAATACAACCGAGCCTTCCTCGATGGCGGTGACGCCGTTCACGACCACCGGGTCCAGCACCTGCACGTTGAAGGTGTCGCCGGCAACATTGACGTCACTGGAGATGGTGTCCAGGAACTGCACGGTGAGCATGGAGTTCGCCGGGACGGTGAGATCGGTGTAGGTCACCTTGGGGGCGGAGTAGGAGTCCTTGGCGGCAGCACCCTCTTCACCTTCCGGGGTCGACTCGGAGCCGCCGCAACCGAACAGGGCCAGAACAGAGATCAGGGCGAGCACTTTCAACAGCTTCATATCAGGAACCTCCACGCGGGCATGCCGCGCCGGTAACGATGTACATCTCGCGCATCATACCTGAAAATGCAGCAATCGGTATGCCATGGGAGAGTTTCCAAAAGAGAAGTATTGATGGATTCAGCCGGTTTGAAGCCTGCACATTGTGCGCTGGCAGTAAATAGTTCACGGTTGCTGTGGTGTCGACGCAACCCCTATGGCCTCGAAGAACCGGGGGTCCAGCAGTGCTTCACGGAACGTCGGCGGGCCATCATGCCCCTTCAGCGGTTCACATCGCTCACCGTACAGGAAGGCGTGGTTCGCTCCGGATACGGTGTGGATCCACAGGCGTGTGTTGCCCGAGTCTTCGAACGCCGCAGTCAGCAGAGCGCTGTTTTTTTGCGCCCAGACCAGTTCATCGTTTTCAGCGAATATCGCCAGCATCGGCTGCCGGATGTTGCGGAGGTCGTCGCGGGGGTCATAGTCCTTGATGACTTTCAGGTGGCCCCGGGGGAACCTTTCGATGTTGCGAAGGTAGCGGACGCGTTTTTTGATGATCGCCTCCTCCGACTTGCCCTCGCAGCGCAGTTCCGATTCCCGGTCGTCGGCGACCTGCTCCAGCACAGGGATCGACGGACCGGCGAAGGTAATGAGGAATGCTACCTCCTCCGGATAGGCGGCGGCGCCGATCTGTGCGACCCAGCCGCCCTGGCTCTGACCGGCCAGACCGATGTGGCCGGGATCGATTTCGCCCCGGCCCTTGAGGAAGCGCACCGCAGCCAGGGCGTCGTCGGCGCGCTGCTGGAGTGCCCTCGTCTCCCAAGTGCCGTCGGACTTCTGGACCCCGCGCTTGTCGAACAGCAGCACGGCGAAGTTCTGGTCCAGTAGCTCGTCGGTCAGTTCCTTCCAGAACTCCCAGTGCCCGTCGACCCATGCGTCCCGGTAGCTGTAGGCGCCGGAACCGACCAGCCCGACCACGGCTGGGAACGGACCCTCGCCGGCGGGAAGCAGCAGGCTGCCCCGCAGGACGACGTCATCGGACGCTGCGAAGGCGATCTCCTCGCCGATGTCCGGCAGAACCGGAGGCGGACCTCCGGCGCAGGCGGCGGTGGCCAGGAGCCCTGCCAAGGCGAGTGCGCTGCAGTACCGTCGCATCGATCGGATCCTCCTGTGTTGCCGAAGTCTGCATGGAGGATAATCTAATTACGTCGTTCGACCTATTCGCCCGGCCGGTTCTGCCGGGGTTTCGGCCTTCGGCGCAGCCGGGCCAGCAATTTCTTTCGCAGCTGATGTTTCGCCTCGTTCTCGATCTGCCGCACACGCTCCCGGCTGACCCCCAACCTGGCGCTTATCTCCTTCAGGGTCTGTTGGGGTTGTCCGCTCAGGCCAAGGCGCCATACCATCACTTCCTGGTGCCGGTGGGGCAGCTTGTTGAACGCTTCGGCGACCAGCAGGCCGGTCTCTGTGCTCAGCATCTGTTCCTCGACGGAGACGCTGTCGTCTACAAGGAACTCCCACATTGAAGCAGCGCCATCCTCCCCCATCGGGCGATCCAGGCTGGCCTGGCCCAACTGCTGGCCCCGGAACCGGTCCACCTGGGTGACGCTGAGGGCCAGCTTGTCTGCCAATTCCTCCCGGTTGGGAGCCCGGCCAAACCAGGCCTTCAGCTCGGCCTCGGCGTTCCTGAGTTCGGATATCTTCTTGCGGCGGTAGCTTGGGATCCGCACCACCTGGGAATGGTCGGCGATCGCCTTCAGGATGGACTTACGGATCCACCAGATGGCGTAGGTGATGAAACGGGTTCCCTTGCCGCCATCGAACCGACGTGCAGCTTCGATCAGCCCCATGTTGCCTTCATTCAGCAGGTCTTCGAACGGGACGCCCAGCGAGCGGTATTCCGCCGCCACCTTGACGACGAAGCTCAGGTTGCTCTGGACAAGGCGGACTCCAGCCTCCGGATCGCCCTGCTCCAGCTTCAGGACCAGCCGTTGCTCGTCCTCCTTCTTCAGGAGAGGGTAATTCCTGATCTCCCGGAGGTACCGGGACAGGGCCTTGCCTTCCCGGCCGGCGGACCAGCTCATCCATGCCTCCCGGGGATCCTATCCGAGGGGAGGTGCAACCGGGGGGGATGATATCCTTCGTAGGTTGGACCGGTACGGTTTCCTGAGATGTAGTGGGGCATGTTCTCCAGCCTACCTGGAACAGCCCGGGCCGAGAATGCGGCAGGTGACGTATGACGGATGACCTACACGAACGTCGGGAGGCGACCCTCGGTATCGCGTTCTTTTTCGCGATCCTGGTACTGGTCGGGTCGGATCTGATCTTCGATTACCGGGATGGAACCAGTTTGTGGCACCTGGCGGTGGAAACCCTGATTCTGTTGGCCGCCATCGTCGGCCTCTGGATGGGCTGGCGCAAGTTCAAGGCGACCCGTATTGAATCCAGGACCCTGAAGCACGACCTGCAGGAAGCCCTGGAAGAAGCCCGGCGGTGGCGCGGGGAGAGCCGGCTGGTACTGGACGGGCTGGGAGCGGCGATTGATCGGCAGTTCCGCCGCTGGAACCTGACCCCGGCTGAGGCGGAGGTCGGCATGCTCCTGCTCAAGGGCCTGAGCTTCAAGGAGGCGGCCGCCGTACGCGATACTTCGGAGCGGACCGTCCGGGAGCAGGCCCGCTCGCTCTACAAGAAAGCCGGCCTGACCGGCAGGTCAGAACTGTCGGCGTTTTTCCTGGAAGACCTGTTGCTGCCCCGGGAAGAATCAGGGAGGCCTGGATGATGCTGACAGGCAGGATGAAAAGATTTGCGCTGCTGATCGCAGTCGCCGCTGCATGCGGCTGCACCGGCCACGACGCCGATCCGGCCGCGGTTATCGTCGAACTGGCGGCCGGGACCGAAGATTACCTGGTATTCCCCGGATCCGGGGCCGGCGACCTGCCGGACTGGATTCCGGTTTACCGAAAAGCCGAGAAGGTCGAGGCGGTCTACACCGCCCGGACCGACGAGGGCACCTCCGGCACGGTCAAGTACGAGACCATCGTCTCTGCCGAGATCCTGCTCGGGTTCTACCGCAGCTGGCTGGTGGAACAGCAGTACCAGTTCCAGGAGAACGACGCCGTCAAGAGCCCGGGGAGCGCCTACTTCAGCCTCCTCGGTGAGCACCAGGAATCAGGGCGATCGATCAACATGGGAATCACCGAGTACCAGGGCAGGACCAAGGTCACCCTCAACCATACGGCGGTGATGGATTAAGGGAGATCTTGTTCTCCTGCCCTTCCCTGGTCGCGTAAGAGGGGAGCAGCGAGCAACCTCCGAAGTCGAGGCGCCGGCGGCGATTGAACCGCCGGCGCCGGTCATTCATTTATTTGCTGAAGCCGTCGTTCAACGCCTTCAGGAGTTCGACGAGAGCTTCCTCCGCCTCGGCATCCAGTTCGAGGTTGCCCACCGGCACCCCTTCCAGTATGTCGCGGTTGACGTTGCGGTCCACCTCGGGCGGCGGCCAGTTCTCCCCGGGCACGTCCCGGGTGTTGTAGAAGTGGACGACGTCCTCCAGAGTCTTGAAGACACCGTTGTGCATGTAGGCCTTCGGGAAACCGTTCCCCGGCCGTTGGGCCACGTTCCGCACCGTGGGAACCTTGTGTTTGCCGTCATTCACGAACGCCAGGGCTCTCCAGTCCGGATTCGGATGGTCGGCCAGGATTTCACCCAGCCCGAAATCGACGAAGAACCCACCGTCGGGGTTGATCGGAAAGCCGTCGTCGTCCAGTTCCCGGTCCATGCGGTAGAACGGATTCTCCGGATTCTTCGGCACGCCGATGTTCTCGAAGGTGAAGTCGGTGAACAAAGGTGGCTCGCCGTTGGGTCCCGGGACCGTGCTGGTGTGGCACGGTGAGCAGTATTCGCCGAACTCGATCAGCCCGTCGAACTCCTTGTCGCTGAGGATGCCCTGGGGGTCCAGCGCCGCCTTGTCACCCTCGGCCAGACCACATTCCTCCGGATCGTTGCCCGCAATCAGACAGGCCCGCCAGTAGGCGTCGAACTTGGAATCGAAAGGGCTGACCTCGGAAGAGCCCTCGTAAGCGGCGATGGAGAGGCCGATGCGGTCGTAAGTCGGGTCGATCCCCGCCGGTCTGCAGTCCAGCGAGCCCGGGCCCCAGACCTCTTCGAACAGGCCGGCATACGAGGTTGCCGCCACGTGTTCGCAGACAGCCTGCTTGCTGGGCATGTTCTGCTCGACATCGACCAGGAAGGGGCCCAGCGCCTGTTCCGCCGCAGGGCTGCCCAGCCTCTCACCGGTTGCCCGGCCGTCCCACAGCATGCCGCCTACGAACTCCTCGTTCGCCGTATCGAAGTGAAAGACCGGGCTGTACGTTGCATAAGCCGTAGTCGGAGGCTTGCGGTTGCCGAACCGGGTCGGCACCGCGCCGCGATACACGGCGCCGTGCAGGTTGATGCCGGCGATGTCCCCGGTCCACCCCGTCTTCGGGTCATGGCATGTGGCGCATGACTGCGATCTGGCCGGTTGAGAGATGGCGTCGAAGAACAACTCCTTACCGAGTTGTTCCATCGGCATGAGCCCGTCGGCCATGGATGAGCCGACGACCAGCAGCAGGGCGGCCCCCAATGCTAGCAGTACCGCAGATCGTTTCGTTATCATGAAACACCTCCTTGAGTGAGCGCCGGCCATCGGCATGCCGGTCTGTGAAGCAGATTGAGAGGGAATGGACGCGACACACCCGAGCGGGTCGCAACGGCGGTTCCACATCGAGTGCCGCAGGCGCCCATTCCACGCGTGAAGTCGTGGTGTATGGGACAAACACGGATTGACTCCTGACCCTTGGGTCAACAGCCTACCTAGAAATGCAAATCCGGTGGTAACGAATTCGTAGCCGCTTGGGGACGAAATCGGTGGACTATCCCAGTCTTCAGGGCAGGAAGGAATCCCGCCCGGGAAGCTCCGCGGGCCCCGCCGACGTCCAGCTCGCGGTGGCGCAGTCCGGGCGCACGAGGTACCACAAGCCGCCGCCCGCAGATGGCGTTACCGCATCGAGCAACGTGTTCGCGTCGGCGGAAAACTGCTGGTCGACGACAAAAGCTCCGATATCCTGGGAAGTAACGAAATCCCCCCGCACGGCCAGATACGGCAGCGACGTGGACCACAAGAAACCCGATCCGTCCACCGCGGCCCGCAGCGTCTGATCCAGCAGCGGCGCAAATTGCGCGTTGGTCGTCACCACAACCGTGTACGGCGAAGTGGTCACGCCGTTCCCGCTGAC
>CALZKF010000129.1 GCA_945787955.1 uncultured Acidobacteriota bacterium
TGGTGCTGATGGCCCCGGCGGACAGACGTCTGTCCGTGAAGGACCTCCCGCCGGCCCTGATTCCCGGGAGCGGCGACCGCGCCGGCGGCCCCGGCGAACTCTCCCTGCCGGCCGGCGGCGTCAACCTCCAGGACCTGGAGGAAAAGTTGATCCGCCAGGCACTGGACCGGACCCGGGGCGCACTGCGGCCGGCGGCCAGCCTCCTGGGCATCTCCTACAAGACCCTGCAGTACCGCATCAAGAAGTACGGCCTGGGGCGAAATTTTGTACCGGAATAGTAAAACCGGACCTGGTGAGGTAAAGCCGGGGTAAAACGTGCACTGGACAGAACCTTCCGACCGTTTCACGCGTTATAGTCAGTGTGAGGCGAGAGGAGACAATATGAATCGGAACTGGTCCAGCCCGGCTTTCCGCTCATTCCTGGACGGCATTGTTCTTCTGGCCTTCGCAGCCCTGTTCCTGACGGTGCAGGTCACTCCGTTGGCCGACCTGGCTGTCGCCTCCGCCTCCGGCAACGACCTCCAGCCGTTCCAGGCCACACTGTTGCCCAGCATCATGTCCGCCGGGGAACCGGCACCTGCAGCCCGGCCCCTGCCGGCAGCGGCAACCGACTGCTACCAGGTGCAAGAGCATCAGACCGAGGTTCTGGTGATCGTGGTACGCAGAGGTGACGGATCGTCCGCCGAGATCATCCCGACGGTGGTGCGGCCGGAAGTCTAGCCCGTCGGCAGAACCCGCCTCAACCAGTTGCCGATATCCTCGATCTCCTGCGGACAGACCTCGTGCATCATCGGGTAAGTCTTCCAGTAGACTTCGATCCCCAGCCCGTTCAAACGCTCCCTGGCCGCCTCCCCCCGGTCCAGGGGGACCATCGGGTCCTGGATGCCGTGGGCCTGGAACAACGGCGTATCCCGGTTGGCGTCGCTCAACTCCTGCTCCATGGAATCCTCACAGACCAGGTAGGTGGACAGGGCCATGATGCCGGCAAGCTTTTCCGTGTGGCGCAACCCCAGGTGCAGCGCAATAGCGCCGCCCTGGGAGAACCCGGCCAGGACGATCCTGCCGCTGGGAACCCCCCGCTCATTCTCCCTCCGGATCAACGCTTTCACATGCTCCGCCGAACGGCGCACCCCGGCCTCGTCATGGCGCTTGCGCAGATCAGGCTCCGTGATGTCGTACCAGGCCGGCATCACCATGCCCCAGTTGATGCTCACCGGGATCCGGGGGGCGTTTGGAAACACGAACCGCACCCCGGCCGATGGGGGGATGTTGAGGTACGGCACGATCGGCTCGAAGTCGTGGCCGTCGGCACCGAGACCGTGCAGCCAGATCACGGCGAAGCGGGCCGGCCCGGACGGCTGCACTTCAACGCAGGGTAAAAGGTCATTGCTCATGGCGAAGCAAAATAACACAGTCCGTGTATCCTGTTCCTCCCATGCTGGAACTGAACCCATCCTGGTACGAGTACGCCCTGTTGTTCCTCGGCGGACTGATTGCCGGCGTGCTGAACGTCCTGGCGGGCGGCGGTTCATTCCTGACCCTGCCGATCCTGATCTTCCTGGGTCTTCCGGCCATAACCGCCAACGGCACCAACCGGGTCGGGATCCTGCTGCAGAACGTGGCGGCCACCGCCTCGTTCCAGAGTGAAGGTGTGCTGGACTGGCGGTTCGCAGCCCGTATGGCGGTGCCGGCGGTGATCGGCGCCGCATGCGGCACCCTGGTCGCCCTCCATACCGGCGAGACCAGCTTCCGGCGGATCCTGGCCACCCTGATGATTGTGATCACCCTCTGGACCCTCTGGAATCCGGGCGGCGGCAAGAAGGTACGGCGAGCCTCCCCCGCCCTGATGGCCACCGGTTTCTTTCTGATCGGGCTGTACGGCGGTTTCGTACAGGCCGGGGTCGGGTTCCTGATTCTGTCCCTGACCAGTGTGGCAGGTTTCGATCTGGTCCGCGGCAATGCGATCAAGGTCCTCCTGGTTCTGCTGTTCACAACCGTCTCCCTCTCGATTTTCGCGTGGAACGGCCAGGTCGTCTGGACCATGGGGCTGGTGCTGGCCGGAGGCACGATCCTGGGAGGTCTGGCCGGCGCCAGGCTCACCATCCTCAAGGGCCACACCTGGGTCCGGGGGGTGGTCACATTGGTGGTGATTCTGATGGCGATCCGGCTGTGGGCGACTTCGTGACCCTGCGATGATAAAGTCGCCGGGGGGGACAAATGCATGAGTGATCCGAAACGGGACGTGGTAGGGATCGGCAACGCCATTGTGGACATCCTGGTGGAGGTCGACGACCGGTTCCTGGAAGAACAGGGACTAGCCAAGGGAACCATGGCCCTGATCGACTCCGGACAGGCCCTCGGGTTGTACCGCAAACTCGACGACTACATTGAGCAGTCCGGCGGTTCCGCCGCCAACACCATGGCCGGAATCGCTTCCCTGGGTGGATCGGCCGGTTTCATCGGCCGGGTTCGGGACGACGAACTGGGCGCCTCTTTCACACGGGACATCCGCAACGTCGGCGTGGAATACACCACTCCGCCGGCCACGGTCGGTCCCAGCACCGGGCGCTGCATCGTGCTGGTGACACCGGATGGCGAACGGACCATGCAGACCTACCTGGGAGCGTGCGCCGCCTTGTCCTTGGAAGATCTGGACGAGGGCATGATCGCCACATCGGCTATCACCTACCTGGAAGGCTACCTGTGGGATCCTCCGGAAGCAAAGGAAGCGTTTCTGGCCGCCGCCGCCATGGCCCATGGTGCCGGGCGCAAAGTCGCCCTCACCCTGTCGGACCCGTTCTGCGTGGAGCGCCACCGTAAAGAATTCCAAAACCTGGCGGACGACCACGTGGACATCTTGTTCGGCAACGAGGGCGAGATCCTGTCCCTGTTCGAAACCGATGACCTTGAGGCCGCCCTCAGAAATGCAGGCCGCAGCTGTGAACTCACGGCTGTGACCCTGGGCGCCGATGGCGCCATGGTGGTGACCGGGAATGATTGCAGGCGAGTCCCGACCCTGCCGGTCAAGAAGGTTGTGGATACCACCGGCGCCGGTGATCTGTTCGCCGCAGGGTTCCTGTACGGAACCACCCACGGTGCGAGCCCGGTGGAAGCGGCGAAGATCGGCGGGATCTGCGCCGCCATGGTCATCTCCCAGTTCGGGGCGCGGCCGAAAGAAAAACTGTCGGACCTGATTTAACCGGACTTCTCCAGCACCGCCGCATACTGTGGTCCCGACGACGGGATGGTCCGGGTGACTTCCCAGCCGGTCCCCGACACAATCTCCTGCATTTCCCGGGGTGACACCAGCAGGTAGTCAAACCAGGACGTGGCATGGTCCTGGTACCGCAGGCGGATCCGGGCCTGGCCGGGCATGCGCCCTTTCTTTTTGTTGGCAGACTGATAGCGCAGGTGAAACTCGCCGGGAGATTCATGGGGGTCCAGGGTCTCGACGATGATCCTGGCTTCGGCGCAGGTCATACCTGCCATCTTCCTCAGCAGCCAGGCCGCACGCCGGGGTCCTGCAAACAGGCCGAAGTTGTTCCCCAGCATCAGGATGGTGTCGAACCCGCCCAGGAACCGGCTTAGACCGGTGATTGACAGTTCCCGCACCTTTTCAAGGCCCCGTTCCTTGCAGACCGCTACGGCGCCGGGAGACGAATCGATACCGACCACGTCGTGGCCGCGATGCTGCAAATACAAAGCATGCCTTCCCGCCCCGCAACCGATGTCCAGGACACGGCCGCGGACGTACCGCAATGCGGTGCGCTGATGCGGCGGCCATTTCCGCACGGTATCGAAGTAGGTCACGAGGTTGATGGAGGAATCGATGTAGCCGTCGTCCCGCTCCACCATGACCTGGGCGAAGCGCCCGGCCATGTGGTCCTTGAGGGCGGCGCCGAACGGATCGATCCTGTGCCTGACCTTGGGCATGGCCCGAGTTTACTACGTTCCGATCACTTCAAGACCGCAAGCTTTGGCCGCCGTGGCCAAGGCCCGGGCGTGGGTCGCCATGACCAGGTCGACGTCGGTCTGCTCCCGCCACAGCAGGGCGGTGGAAAGATGGATGGCGTCCAGGGTCCCCAGTGTGGTCGGGAGGGGCTGGGAAGACCGGGACAGCACCGTTCCGCCAACGTCTACTACTTCCATTTCTTCAAGAAGTCGGAAAACAGCCTCTCGCCGATAAGCCAGTTCCTCACCGGACAGATTCCCCCGAAGGCGCAGCCGGTCCAGGGTTCGGAGGCACTCCACCTGCACCAACCCGCTGGCGACGCCGGTTGCGATGGCGTTCCAGCGCTCCAGGCGGTTTGTCTGTCCCAGGACGACCCGCAGCAGCACCGAGGTGTCGAGATACGCGATCATCGTTCACCCTGCCGTTCCTCCAGCAGGAGATCGACAATGTCGAACTCCAGTTGGAGCGGAGGAGGCAGGGGGACGCTCTGGATCGATCGGTGTCTCCGCATCGGACGCCTTATACGAAACGTACCGGCTCCATCGCCCAAAGGGACCAGCCGGGCCACCGGGGTGCTGCGGTCCAGCACGGTGAGTTCGTGTCCGGACCGGACATGGCGGAGATATTCGCTGAGCCTGGCCTTCAATTCGGCTATGTTCACGCTGCGCATAGTCATAAGATAGTCACTTCTAGTCATAATGTCTATCCTGACTTCCATGATTTGGTAAAATAGCTTAAGATAGCGGCAGGAGATATTAAAAAATGAGCAAATTCCAACTCACCTCAACCATTTGGATCGTTGTCATCCTCTTGGTTCCTGTCACCGCCCTGTGCGACGAGGGCGACCGGTTGCAACGGGCCCTGGACTGGCCGAAGGTCGATCTCCAAAGCTATGACGCGGTCTTCGTGGAAGACGTCCTGGTCACCGATCCGATGGGCCCGGAGCGGAAGAACCAGGAGATGTTGAAAACGGTCCCTGCCAGGATGGCGAATTTCATTTCCTTTTCCCTGGACACCGACCTGTTCGGAGAGGTCCACCGCCGCTCCGCCGAACCGGGGGAGAACGGCCTGATCGTCCGTGTGGAGCTGCCCCAGTACAAACCGGGTTCGGCCGCCGCCCGCACCTTGCTGGTCGGCACCGGCTCCGCCCACCTGAACATCAAGGCGACTTTGCTGGATGCAGGATCGGGAGCCGAACTGGACTCCTTCACCGAAGACCGCACCTTCGCCTGGGGCGGCCTGTACGGCGGAACCCGGGGGATCAGCCTGATGGAGGAGAACGCCGCCAAGGAGATCGCCGCCTGGCTCGCCCTGGGGAAAGGTGAAGACCCGGATGCGATCCTGGAAAAAATGAAATCTGTTGCCGTTCAGGGACCGCCGGAGGCGGAGCACGGCACGATCTACATCCTCCGACCCCAGGGCATGGTCGGCGCCGCCGTCCGGTTCCGGGTCGGTATCGACGACGTGACCCTGGGCGAGTCCAAGCGCAAGCGCTATCACGTCGCGTACGTCACACCGGGCAAGCACAAGGTCTGGGCGGGCAACGACAAGAAACAGAGAGGGCCGGAGATCACCGTGGAGGCCGGCGGTGTGTACTACTTCATGGCGATGGGCATGAAGCAGATGGCGGACAAGAAGGGTGAGAACAAGCTCAAGGAGTGCAAGCTGGCCCGAGAGGTCGACCTGACCCGGTTTGAGTGAAGGATCTATTCGTCCAGCAGATCGATCCTGAGATCCTTCTCTTCGATCTCCAGGATTACCGCGTCGAAGCACCAGTCTCCGGTCTGCTTGTGGGCGGTGACGTAGAGCTTGCCCTCGCCCTCGGGACCTGTAACCGGGATAACCAGGTTGGCGTTTCCGGAACCACCGTTGGTTTCCATTGAGCCGGAAACGAACCAGCCGGCCTCCAGCGGCTCGCCGAGATGCGCGGCGACCTCCGGGTCGCTTTGGACCATCGTCATCGGCTCTTGAAACGCATCCGACGATTTCATGCCGGACATCACCACGTTCATCAGAAGAAACGCCCCCCCGGCAAACAGCAGGAGCAGCACCAGGCAACCGGACGGTACAGACCACTTCCAGTTTTGACTCCACCATGAACTCTTGGCGTCAGCACTCATCACATCCTCTGGTTGCCATTTGGTAAATGTTGGAGGGATGGTAACCCTGAATCCGCCGGTCAGAGCGGCGGCAAAAGGGACCGGTCGTGTCCATATTGCGCCGCGTTCAGGAAAACAGATTGCGATCGTACAGAAAAGAGACCCCCAAAAGCGCAGGCGCCGGCATCAGGAGGCTGAATTCCCGACCTACTTACGTTCTTCAAACCTCCCCGCCGCCTCCAGCCATGCTGCCCTGACCTCCTGATCCAGGAGGTGGCTGGGGCGGACGTTCTTGAGGGCGGCCAGCATGACGCTGCGGATGTCGGGGGTTTCCTCTTCCAGCATGGAGATCAGATCCCCGACCCTCTTTCGTTTCAGGTCGGTCCGGGACCCGCACAGGTTACAAGGCAGGATCGGGAACTTCATGAGGGCAGCGTATTCGGCGATCTCTTTCTCACTGCATTCGATCAGGGGGCGGATCACTTCGAACCGTCCGTCGTTGGTGGTGTACTTCGCCGGCATCGCCTGCAGGCGACCGGAGTAGAACAGGTTCATCAGCAGCGTTTCCAGGGCGTCTTCCCGATGATGACCCAGGGCGATCTTGTTGCATCCCAGATTCTCCGCTGCGGTATAGAGGATGCCTCTTCTCAATCTGGAACAGAGCCGGCACGACGTTCCGCCGGATTCCATTTCGGCGGCCACGGCGGTGTAGGTGTCTTCTTTCAGAATTTTGTGGGGGATGCCGGAATCGTCCAGCCAGGCCTTCAACACTGCTCCGTCGTATCCCGGCTGGGACTGGTCCAGGTGGACCGCGGTGATCCCGTATCGGATCGGAGCTCTCCGCAGCGCCCGGTGGATCAGGTCCAGGAGGGTGTAGCTGTCTTTTCCTCCCGAGATCGCCACCATCAGGTGATCACCCTCTGCGATGAGGTTGTCCCCGGTCACCGTGGTCAACATGGTCCGCGAAATCGATTTCCGCAGGGATTCCAGGGTCTTTTCCGGACCGATTTGGGTTATGGGCGATTCCGACATAAGGTTCAGTTTACAGTAGACTGTTCCCGCCACCGCACAGGAGATCCAGGCAACATGTCCCACCCTGTCCACCACAAGCTGGATTCGACCCAAATGCCTGATGGGTGTGTACTTACCGATGCCACCGCCTACTCCTTGGAGACCCTGGCCGACCTGTTTACCCGGTCGTTCGAAGGGTACATGGTGCCGGTCCGGATGACCCCGGCCGACCTGTCCCGGATGGTGCGGGTCGATTCGGTGGATCTGGCCGCCAGCCGGGTGGTTCTGTGCCACGGGGAGCCTTCCGGATTCATCCTGATGAACTCCAGAGGCAAGACCCGCCGGGTCGGCGCCATGGGAGTCGCATCAGAACTCCGCGGCAAAGGGATCGGCCATCAGATGATGGACCATGTCATCGCCGACGCCCGGGCGAGCGGCTTTCTCAGGATTCGCCTCGAGGTCATCGAGACCAACGACCGGGCCCGGACCCTGTACCAGCATCTCGGGTTCTATGACCGTCGAACCCTGGTCGGGTACGAGCGCAGGCCGGGCCGCCCGCCTTTGGCCATGGAGGACACTCTCCATGAAGTGGACCCCCGTGATCTGGCCAAGGTCATGGAGTACGAGGCGCCGGCCAAACTACCTTGGCAGCTGTCCGCCATGAGCGTGGTCGGTTACACGCCGCCTTCGGTGGCGTACCAGCTCAGCGACAAGGCGTACGCTCTTGTGGCCGATGTGCGCAACCACACCGTGGAGCTCCTCGTCATGATCGTGCCCCATGCACTGCGCCGTCAGGGTTGGGGCCGGAGGATGGTGGACGCCCTGGTGCGACGCCACCCGGTCTGTACGCTGCGGCTGCCTCCACGGATTCCTGACAACCTGGCGCCGGACTTCTTCCTCCATGCCGGGTTCGAGAAAACAAAACTGACCCAGAAGGAAATGGTCCTGGACCTGGACTAAGCCGGTTCCTTCGCCCAGCGGAACCGTTCCAGGTTCAAGGCGCCGTCCTCGAACTCCACACCCTCCTGTTCCAGAAGCCCCTGCTGCAGGCCCGGCGGCATGTCCGGCCTTCTTCCGGTGGAACAGCCCCCCGACGCATTGACCACCCGCTGCCATGGAACGTCTTCCGGGGCCCGGCTCATGGCCCAGCCGACGGCGGCCGGGGACAGGGATGCTTCCAGCATCACGGAGATCTGGCCGTAGGTCATCACACGGCCTTTCGGGATGGTTCGCACAAGATCGTAGACCTGTTCGAAGGCCGGCTTCGCTTTCCCCCTGACGTCGCCGTGGACCCTTTTACCCCGTAATCGACCATCCGCCATGCTGCGCTCCTTCACCACCGGTTGTATTATCGCCTATCCACGATTTTTTTTGGATCAGCACATTGCGAGCAGCTCTAACCTACCCCACGTTTTTCATCATCGCCCTGGCGCTGGCCACCGGCTTCGCTCCTGCCGCGGAAGACTTGACTATCCCCCGCCTTGATACGGCGCCGGTTCTTGAGGATTTTCTTTCAATGGCGCCGGCCGCGGAGTTCGCATCCATGGCCCGGGTCAACGGCGGGTTCATCCAGCGCGATCCGGTAGACGGCGATCCGGCCAGCCAGCACACCGACGTCTACCTGGGGTACGACGACCTCAACCTGTATGTCGTGTTCGTAGCGTTCGACGATGAGCCGGACAAGGTCCGGGCCCACCTGTCCCGGC
>CALZKF010000130.1 GCA_945787955.1 uncultured Acidobacteriota bacterium
GGGCGGCGGCGATAGAGTCGGAAATGTGCGCGCTGTACAAGAGTGAGTTCGGGGACACCGTTCTCCGTCCGGTGCTGAAGATGGCCCAGGAGGCCGCCTCTTCCGGTCTGTGCGCCGATCGGGTGGATATCTTCCACAGCGTGGTCTGGATGCGCCTGGCCAACCGGCACGACACCTCTGAAGGCAATATGGCCGGTTTCGACCTGTTGTGGTCCGACCTGGACGATGATGAGAGCTTCGCACTGCGGGAAGAGCTGTTGCGGCAATTCCGGCACCTGGTGAAACACGACCCTGACGGTTCGGTCGGCTCTCTGCTCACCGGCTTCAGCATGGCCTCGGTTGCCCGGAGCATCAAGGAGGACCCGAACTGCGACATGGCCGGCGCCAGTTCCGCTCTCGGCAGTTACAGTCTGTTCCAGAAGTCCTGCGGTGATCCACGTTCCGATGCGGACCTGGTGCACTGCTACGAGATGCTTGTGAAAGTCGTCAACTGGAGTGAGATGAACACCGGCCGATACCTGTCCCACATCCAGGGGCTCCAGGAATCCCTGGGAACGATGCGGGGCGAGGAGTCTGAAGCGGATGAAGCTCTGGCAACGTTGGAAACGATGAAACTGGGTGACGAGGAAACCAGCCAATGCGTCACCCAGTTCATGGACCTTCTCCCCGTTCTGAGAGACTTCGCCGTTCGGAGCGACTACCTTGCACAGTGTCGGGAGGCGGTTGCCGACGCCAAGTCCGGTGCGGAAAAAATCCAGGTCCGCTCGGCGGTCATCGCCCAGCAGGACGAGGAGTTGAAACCGGTGGGTGAAGTGCTCAGGGAGCAGTTGGAGGCGTACTCCACCACCTGCTTCGGGACTCTGTACCAACCGCCGTTCAGCATTCCCAGGCTGGACTTCAATGCGTTGGAAACCGTTTCGTTCCTGTATCGCCGAGAGGCCTGCAAGCGTGATCTTTCCAAGGTAACAACAACGGCTCTGGCCGACCGCAGCCGGCGTCGCACCCCTGCGGCTGCTGCGGTCGGTTCGGCATCAAGATCCACATCGCCCCGGGCCGTTTCCCGGGCGTCGGCGGGGCCATCCGGGCCGTTCAGCCGGAAGTGCGGCAACCCCGGGAGAACCTACACGCCTGCGAGCTGGGAAAGCCGCATCGGCGAATGGCAGGCGGCTTTCCTGGCCGCGGATGACCCCAATCTCACCCCGGCGAGACAACAGCAGGAGCAGGAAAGAGTCCGCTCGGCAATCAGCGGCTATGGCTCCAAATATGCAGCGGCATGGTTGGATTGCCTGGGGAATGTCCGACTTAAGGACCCTGGCGATATCCCCACATGGCTGTCGGACATATCCTCCGATCCCGATTTCATATCGCTTTTCGATACACCGATTGCCCACCTGGAGGAAGTGTCGGCCCTGGCGGCGGAACCGCCGCTGAATGCCGTCAAGTCCGGATTACGGAACCTGGGAGAGTTGAAAGGGTTCCGGGAAGGCAAGTGGGATGATTACCTCTCCATGGTCTCCGATGTCGGCAGTGACCTGAAGCAGGTTGCCGGAGATCCAGGCCGGTTCCAGCAATACAGGCAGGACTACAACGGTTCCAACCCGGACAACTCCTTGATCAAGCTGGAAGAATGGGTCCGGAAAAATGCCGGCCCTCTGGCCGGCGGGCGTATGGTCGCTTTGCTGTCACAACCCCAGGAGAACGCCAAGAAGTACGTCAGCAGCGAAACACTGATCAAAGGCCAGTGGAGCCAGTTGCAGAATCTCTATAACGAGGAGTTCGCTTCTGCGTTCCCGTTTTCCTCCGGTCCGGGTTCCGATGCAGCCGAGTTGGTGGATCCCGCCGCACTGGCGGACATGTTCGGTTTCCAATCCGGGTTGGTTCACAAGATTCAACTGGAGGAACTGGGACCCGACGCCAAAGCCTGGGTTGAGCAGGCCAGGAACTTCTCCGACATCTTTATGGACAAGGGCGAGGACGATCCGAGGAAACTTCGCCTCAGCGTGACCGCTCTACCACCTGAGCCGGAGCCGGAACCGAAGGAGCTTCAGAAGCATTACAAGGTGGCCCGCACCAATCTGTCCCTGGATCCGGTGCAAACCCAGGAGATCAGCTGGGAGGAGGATGGGGACAACCGGCCACAGATGTTGAAACTGGACCTGTTCGGGGAGGACGCCGCCTACCAGGCCAATCTCGTGGCGTGGGTCTCCGAAAAAAAAGGCCGCATGGTCCGCATGATCAAGAAGAATGACTGGAAAGAAGGGGAAAAGGTCGTCACAGCCGAGATCAAGGACCTGCCATGGGCGCCGCTCAAGCTGCTACAGGAGGGAGCTCTGCAAGGCGGTGATGGCTCGCAGCTGACCCTGGAGTACAAAGTGCCCTGGGGTTGGGGGGACAAGGACAAACAGGGCAACTGGAAGAAGAACGGCAATTTTCTTCTCCGATACCAGGTAAGGAGCGACGATCTCCCGAAACTGATCGATCTCTTGAAAAACGGACTGCCGGCCCCCCCTGGGAGCTACAGCCGGTGACGGCGAGGTAAAGGGACTTGATGGACTATCTCCCACTCGGATGTTTCGGGAAGGCGCCCTGCGACCGGGGATACCTGGAATACAACACGTCGCTCACCAGTTCCAGGACGTTGCGAACCTGGATCCGGGAGGGGTTCAAGGAAGCCCGAATGACTCCGGAAGGTGAGGAGCCGAGGCAGTTTCGGGAAGGCAACGGCAGGAGGTTCCTGCTGGACATTCCCGATGCAGGGGAATTGCTGGCCGGCGTGATCGGCCCCAGTACCGACATGCACCCGCGAGAAAACGTGCTGGCCTTGTTCACCCATTTCTCCCGAAGACCGTACCAGAAGCACTACCACCTGCTTCCCCTGGCTTTGCAGCAGGTCTGGAGCGCATTGGAAGATTCCCGGAATCACCTTCTCGAGGTCATCACGAAAGACGATTTCGAAGATTATCTGCTTGCGACCAGGGTGCCTGCTCCGGCTTCTCCCGGAGAGGTGAATGCGGAATACCTGAGGATGCAGAAAGACAGCATAAGCAGGATCTTCCGGCCGGGTAACGGCGCCTCCCTCAGCGCCCTCCGGAAGAACATGACCGATGTGGCCGACAGGGTCCGCAAAGCAGGGAACTCGTCCACCCTGGCCGTCGAGCTGCCACTGTCCATGGATCCGCTGGAAGCGCTGTTCGAAACTTCCTTCTGGGTTGACCTGCTCAACCGCCAGTTCTTCTGGAAATCGTTCCAGCCTTCGATATTTCTGGAGCGAAAGCCGACCATGGGGCGGAATGTGGTGCTTCTATTTGGTGGCGGTTTGCCGGTCGATCTCTACGAACCGCTCATGGGAGCGGAAGGGAGAAGAGCGGCCCTGCTCAATCCCTCCCATGGTTCAAACGGAGACGGTGAGGAAACCTCACAGCACGATGGACCGGGTGAGAACGTAGCGGGAGATCCTTCGTTTGAGCGGATCCTGGGAGAGAAGTTCTCACGCTGACCCGCAGGAAAGCCGAAAAAGGTCCGAGAATTGACAATTTTGTTGACTTTGTTTGTAAGTTACTGCCTATAATTGGGGTTAGCCGGGCGTTCAGTGGCCTCTGCTTGCCGTTCATTGCGGGGTTTTAAAATTATGGACGTGGAACGATTACTCGCAGATCTGGATGCGGAGGCCGCCTGCGGCCCCAACCTGGAATACGACGATCAGTTCGGGGCGATGTCCAGGGCCGCAATTCGAAAGCCGGAGCAACGCATGGGCGATTCGGTCGTCGATGCGGTGGAACCGGACTGGCGCACCGTCCGCAGCGAAGCCCTGGCCCTGTTCGACCGGACCAGGGATCTTCGGGTGCTTGTCTACCTGGCTCAGTCATCCCTGCATCTCGATGGATTCAACGGGCTGGCGCCCTGCCTGGAACTCCTGGCCGGCCTGATCCAGCGGCAATGGGAGCATGTTCATCCCCAACTGGATCCGGATGATGACAATGATCCGACATTACGAGTCAATGTGATCAGTTCCTTTTGCGATCCCGAGACGTTTCTCAGGCCGATGAAGGCTATCCCCCTGGTTGTTTCCCGGGCCGCCGGACGGTACAGCATGAGCGATATTTTGATCGCCCAGGGCAAAGCGGCGGCACCGGAAGGCGCCGAGAACCTGCCGGACGGTGGTCTGGTGGATGCCGCCTTTTTGGACTGCGATCTCGGAGAGCTGACCTCCACCGCCAATGCGGTGCGGCAATCGATGAATCATGTAGAGACAGCCGACAAGGCGCTGACCGAGATTCTAGGGGCCGGGATTTCGGCCGATATGAGCCCGCTGAAACGGCAGTTGCGGGAGATCGATACCGTACTGCAGGAGCAGCTTGCCCGTCGCGGGGTGAGCGCGGACGGGACCGCCGGCGAGACCGCCTCTGCTGCGGCCGACGGTTCATCTCCTGCCGGACCGGCAGCTCTTCCCGGCCGGCTCAACAGCCGGGAGGAAGTCGTGCGGGTCCTGGACCTGGCCAGCGAGTATTACATGCGGGCGGAGCCTTCAAGCCCCGTACCGCTTCTGTTGAACCGAGCCAAGCGCCTTGTTTCGAAGGATTTCCTGGATATCCTCAAGGATATGGCGCCGGACGGAATGAACCAGGCGGAAATGATTCGAGGACCCGAATCGGAATAACGGAGGAGACCGATTATGGCTAAAGCGAGCAGCCAGAAGTTCATCCAGCGCAATCGAGCGCCCAGGGTACAGATCGAATATGACACAGAGATCTATGGTGCCGAGAAATCGATCCAGCTACCGTTCGTCATGGGCGTCCTGGCGGATCTTTCCGGGAAGCCTGCCGAGCCCCTGGCGCCGGTTGCGGAACGAAAGGTATTGGCGATCGACGCGGAGAATTTCAACGAACGTCTGAAGTCGATGAAGCCGCGCGCTGCATTCCACGTCCCGAATACACTCACCGGGGAGGGGAACCTGAGCGTTGATATCACTTTCGAGAGCATGGATGATTTCTCGCCGGCGGCGGTGGCGAAGAAAGTCGCAGGGCTGGACAAACTTCTGGATGCCAGGACCCAGCTCAACAACCTGCTGGCCCGCATGGACGGGAAATCGGATGCGGAGGAGTTGATCGCAAAGGCGATCCAGGATCCGACCCTCCTGCAAGCCCTGACGTCCGGGGCGGATAAAGGGGAGGAGTAATACTCATGGCTGATGAGAAATCTGAAGTTCAATCCCAGGCACAGGAAACCATGGAGGTATCCGAATTTACCTCGCTGCTGCAAAAGAAGGTCAAGGCCAAAGGAAAGCAGGCTCAGGCGGAGGTGGAAGGTGCCGTCCGAACACTGGCGGAGCAGGTCCTGTCCGACGCCACCGTGGTTTCGGATGATGCCCTGACCACCATCAACTCGATTATCGCGGAAATCGACAAGAAGCTGACCGAGCAGGTCAACCTGATCCTGCACAACGAGGATTTTCAGAAACTCGAGGGCGCATGGCGTGGCCTGCACTACATGGTCAAAAACACCGAAACCGACGAGATGTTGAAGATCAAGGTCATGAACATTTCCAAAAAGGACCTGCACAAGACCCTCAAAAAGTTCAAGGGAACTCTTTGGGATCAGAGCCCGATCTTCAAGAAGATGTACGAAGAGGAGTATGGCCAGTTGGGCGGCGAACCGTACGGCTGCCTGGTAGGTGACTACCATTTCGACCACAGCCCGCCTGACGTGGAACTGCTGGGTGAGATCGCGCAGACGGCGGCGGCGTCCCATTCTCCCTTCATCACCGGGGCCGACCCGGGCCTGATGCAGATGGACTCCTGGCAGGAATTGAGCAACCCGATAAGCATCACCAAGATCCTCAACACGCCGGAGTACGCCGCATGGAAGTCGCTCCGCGAGTCGGAAGACGCCCGTTATCTTGGATTGGCCATGCCCCGATTCCTCTCCCGCCTGCCGTACGGCTCCAAGACCGACCCGGTGGAAGAGTTCGAGTTCGAGGAAGAAACCGGCGCCGCCGATCACAGCAAGTACACCTGGGCCAACTCGGCTTACGCCATGGCGGTGAACATCAACCGGTCCTTCAAGCTGTACGGCTGGTGCGCCAAGATCCGCGGCATCGAGTCCGGTGGAGCGGTGGAAGGGCTCCCGGCCCACACCTTCCCCACCGACGACGGCGGTGTCGATATGAAGTGCCCCACCGAGATCGCCATTACCGACCGGCGGGAAAAGGAACTTGCGGACAACGGTTTCATGCCGCTCCTGCACAAGAAAAACACCGACTTTGCGGCATTCATCGGTGCCCAGTCGCTTCAGAAGCCCCAGGAGTACAATGACCCGGATGCCACGGCCAACGCCCAGATCGGGGCGCGGCTGCCTTACCTGTTCACCACGTGCCGCTTTGCCCATTATCTGAAATGCATTGTGCGCGACAAGGTCGGTGGCTTCACCAGCCGGATCGAGTTGCAGCGCTACCTGCAGGACTGGATCAACCAGTACGTATTGGGAGATGCTGAAAATGCCCCGGAGCGGAAGAAGGCGGAAAAACCTCTGCAGGCGGCTGAGGTTACCGTGGAGGAGGTCGAAGGGAACCCCGGATATTACACGTCCAAGTTCAATCTCAAACCTCATTACCAGTTGGAAGGACTGACGGTGTCGCTCTCACTGGTTTCCAAACTGCCTTCCGAAAGGGCGTAAAAGATATAGCTCATTTTCCGCTCTGGCTTTGAGCGGCAGGCTCCGAAAAGAAAGGAAGTGCGAAGATGGCATCGGATATGTATCTCTCTCTCGAAGGTATCGAAGGCGAAGCCCGCGACAAGGTGCACGCCGGCGAGATCGACGTCCTGTCCTGGAGCTGGGGGATGACCCAGTCCGGTAGCATGCACTCGGGCGGCGGCGGCGGCGCCGGCAAGGTGAATGTGCAGGACCTGAGCATCTCAAAGCCGGTCGACAAAGCTTCACCGACTCTCATGCTCAAGTGTTGCAAGGGTGAACATATACCTTCGGGTGTCCTGACCGTCCGGAAAGCCGGCGGAACACCGCTGGAGTACTACATCATCAAACTGGAAAAGATTCTGATCTCTTCGGTGTCCACCGGCGGAAGTGGCGGCGAAGACAGTTTGACTGAAAATATCACCCTCAACTTCGAAAAGGTCGAAGTCAATTACCAGCCACAGGACGATAAGGGCGCTGCAGATGGCGGCACCGTGGACCTGACCTGGAACATACCCGAATACACCGACGCCTGATTCCGAGCCATCTCCCGGTTTGCCGGGCGTAACTCCGCGCCGGCCGTCCGGATCAGGCCCTGGCCGATCTTCAGGAAGAAATCCGGGGGGATCCGTCCAACGGGAAGTTGCGTGTCTACCTTTTCCAGCTGCTGGCGGTCATGGGTCAGTGGGAGCGCGCACTGACCCAACTGGATGTGGTCGGAGAACTGGATTCCTCGGCACTGTTGATGGTGCAGGCATATCGTCAAGCGCTGAAGGCGGAAGCACTGCGCAGCGCTATTTTCGAAGGAAAACACAGTCCGCTGGTGTTCGGCGAGCCGGAAGCCTGGCTGGCCATGCTCACCGAGGCGTTACGTCTCAGCTCCGCCGGCAACCACACCCAGGCTCAACAACTCCGGGACAAGGCGTTGGAAGATGCGCCGGCTACACCGGGAACCGTCAACGGCAACCGGTTCCAGTGGATCGCCGACGGGGACAGCCGCCTGGGCCCGGTGCTGGAAGCGATCGTGGACGGCAAGCTGTATTGGATTCCGTTCCATCGTATCCAGGTTATCGAAATCGCCGAGCCGGCGGACCTGCGGGACAAGGTCTGGATGCCGGCCCAGTTCCAATGGGCCAACGGGGGGCAGGCGGTCGGCTTCATTCCGGCCCGTTACCCGGGTTCCGAAATCAGCGAAGACGACGGGATCCGTCTGTCCGGGAAAACCGAGTGGGTGCAGGTGGCGGCGGACTGTTATCACGGGCTGGGTCAAAGGATGCTCACCACGGATACGGAGGAATATGCTCTCCTGGACGTGCGCAAGATCGAACTTGAGCCCGGAAAGTGATCCTGGTTCTCCATGGCCAACCTCCGACTCAAAGACCGTTTGCAACCCGCCCTGCTGGACAGGCTCCGTGACGACCATCCCGAGACCGAACGCGAACCTCTCAATGCCAGGGTCGTGACCGTCGAACAGCTCCGGGAGGCGGTCATCCGGGATTTGAGCTGGCTGCTGAACACAGCCTCCCTCGGCAGTGTGGAAGATATCAGCAGTTATCCTCACGTGGAAAACTCGGTCCTGAACTACGGCCTGTCCGACCTGGCAGGCTCCACGGCCAGCGGTGTTGATTTGAGGGATTTGGAAAAGATGATGCGGCAGGTGATCCAGGACTTCGAGCCGAGGCTCGACCGGCGCACGACCAGGGTGCGCGCCAGGGTGGCGGCGGGGGAAGTGGGGCCGAACCGGATTATCTTCGAGATCGAATCCGAACTCTGGGCCGAGCCGCTGCCTCTTCACCTGTGTCTCATGACCGATGTCGACCTGGAAACGGGCGATGTCGAGATCGAGGATGTCGGCAGCTTTAGGGAGGATTGATGGATCCCCGGATGCTGGAATATTACAACCGCGAACTGCAGTTCATCCGGGAGATGGGAGGGGAGTTCGCCAAGGAATACCCCAAAATCGCCGGCCGGCTCGGGATGGAAGGCCTGGATTGCGCCGACCCCTACGTCGAGCGCCTTCTGGAAGGTTTCAGTTTCCTGGCTGCCCGGATCCAGCTTAAATTGGACGAACAGTTTCCGGCGTTCACCCAGCACCTCCTTGAGATCGTCTATCCGCAGTACCTGGCGCCCACCCCCTCCATGGCCGTAGTCCAGTTCGAACCGGACCGGTCCGAGGGCGCTCTGAGCCAGGGCTTCACCGTAGAGCGCAACAGCAGCCTGCGGACCCTGCTCGGCAAGGGCGACAAAACTCCGTGCGAATATCGAACCGGTCATGACGTCACTCTCTGGCCGGTTGAACTGGCGGAAGTGGAATACTTTACCTCGGCAGTCGATGTGCCCGGTGTACGTGAGACAAAAGCAGGTCTGAGGCTGCGCCTCGCAACCACCGCCGGTCTCAATTTCGACGCCATCTCCATGGACTCGCTTCAACTGTACGTCCACGGTAGCGATGAACTTCCCTACCGTTTGCTGGAACAGATGCTTGGCCATGCAGTATGCGTGGTCGCCCAGCCGGAGGAGCGACCGCTGCCGTGGCGCGAGGTGCTGGGGCCCGAAGCCGTTCGCCGGGTCGGGTTCGACGATGATCAAACGCTGTTGCCCCGGGTTCCCAGATCATTCCACGGCTATCGTCTGTTGCACGAGTATTTCGCATTTCCCCAAAGATTTGCGTTCGTTTCGATCGACGGCCTGGCTCCTGCCCTGCGGCGATGTGGCGGCGACCGGCTGGATGTGATGATCCTGTTCGATCGCATGGAGAGCCGGCTCGAGAACGCCATCGGCAAATCCCATATCGCCCTGCACTGTGCGCCGGTCATCAATCTGTTTTCCAAGCGCGCCGATCGTATTCACCTGACGGAACAGGATACCGAACTGCATGTAGTGCCCGACCGAACCCGCCCTCTCGATTTCGAAGTCTATGACGTCAACAGCGTCATCGGATTGGGCACCGCCGCCAAGGACCAGCAGGAGTTCCGGTCGTTCTACGCCTCCAGCGATATTTCGCGGCACGACGAGCAGGCGGCGTTTTATACGGTGCACCGGGTGCCCAGGGTGTTGTCCTCGAAGCAGAGAAAATTCGGACCCCGTTCGAACTACATCGGACACGAGGTCTATCTCAGCCTGGTGGACGGCAGTTCGGCGCCTTATCCCAGTTCCCTGAAACAATTGGACGTCTCGGTACTGTGCACCAACCGCGATCTTTCGATAACCGTTCCGATGGGCGGCGGTCGTACCGATTTCACGTTGCAGACCAGCGCTCCGGTGAACGCCATCCGTTGCCTGTCAGGACCTACCGAGCCTCGACCATCCCATGCCAGGGGAGAAATGGCCTGGCGGCTGATCAACCATCTGTCGCTGAACTACCTCTCCCTGGTCAACGACAACAGCCGTAAAGGCGCGGCCGCTCTTCGGGAACTGTTGGGCCTGTATGCCGATATCTCGCGTCCGGATGTCCGCAAGCAGATCGAAGGTGTGCGTACGATCCGGTCCTCTCCGGTTACCCGTCGTCTTCCCATTGCAGGTCCGATGGTGTTCGGACGGGGTATCGAGATCGAAGTCGATTTTGATGAAGCCGCGTTCGAAGGGACCGGCGTCTTCCTGCTCGGTGCGGTTCTGGAATGCTTTTTCTCCAAGTACGTTTCCATCAACTCCTTCACCGAGACCACCATACGAACGGTGGACCGGGGCGAGATCATGCGATGGCCGGTAAGAATCGGAAGGCGGCACACGCTGTAGAAGTCGAGCAGCGCCTTGAACGGGAGCCGTACAGGTTCCATCCGTTCCAGGCGTTGCGGTGGCTTGAAAATCGCTTTCTCGGGAAGCCGAGAATAGGGCAGTCGGTACGGCCGTCGGAGGACCCGGTCCGGCTCCGGCAGGAAGCTTCCATGGTGTTCGCCCCCGCCCCACTTTCGAGTTTCCGGCCCGGGAGCGAGCATAAACCGGCGATTCTCACCTTGCTCGGGTTCGGCCTGTTCGGACCCAACGGTCCTCTTCCGCTCCATCTGACGGAATACACCCGTGAGCGCGCCCGCAACGGTGACACCGCCATCAGTCGCTTTGCCGATATATTTCACCACCGCCTCATCAGTCTGTTTTATCGTGCCTGGGCCAATTCCCAGCCGGCAGTGCAGTTCGATCGACCGCAGGCCGACCGCTTCGCCCGGTACGTCGGTTCACTGGCCGGCCTTGTGTTCGATTCCAGCGTGGACGGCACGGCGATACCCCATCATGCTCGGCTGCAGTACGCCGGGCAGTTCGCCATCCAGTCCCATCCTCCGGGCGGACTCGAGTCGATCCTGGCGGAGTATGTCGGGGTCCCGGTGCAAATCCGCGAGTTCATCGGGCACTGGACAGGACTGCCCCGATCCTGCATGTGCCGGCTGGGCGCGGACCGCGAAACGGGAATTCTCGGAACCAACCTCACCATCGGCGAAAAGATCTGGCAGTGCCAGGACCGCTTCCAGATCGTCATGGGTCCGATGAACGCCTCCGACTATCAGCGCCTGCTGCCGGGATCGGAGAGCCTGGACCGGGTGGTGGAACTCGTCCGCAACTTCTCGGGGGATGAACTGCAATGGGATGTCCGCCTCGTTTCGAAAAAAGAAGCCACCGACCCTGTGCAGTTGGGCGGCCGCACCCGGCTCGGGCTGACGACCTGGTTGACCAGCCGTCCGCTGGATAAAGACCCCGACGACCTGGTGGTGGAGCCGCTCCTTTCAGCCGAGATCCCTGACATGCCCGGGGAGAGCCCCGTTTCCGGAGGTTACCGATGACGGATATCAGTCGAGTCGCGCTGTTCGGAAAATTGAACAAGGTGGGGTACCGCGCCGTGGAGGCGGCCACCACATTCTGCAAGATTCGGGGGAACCCGTACGTGGAATTGGTGCACTGGGTGCACCAGATCCTTCAGCTGCAGGACTCGGATCTCCATCGCATCATAAAGCAATTCAATCTCGAACCCTCACGGGTGGCGGCCGACATCGTCGAATCTCTCGACAAGCTGCCGAGAGGGTCCTCCTCAATTACCGACCTGTCCAGCCATGTGGATGAGGCGGTGGAACGCGGCTGGGTGTTCGCCACCCTCCTGTTCGGCCAGTCCCAGGTACGCACCGGCCATTTGATCGTCGGGATGATAAAGACCCGGCACCTCCGAAATGAACTGATCGGCATTTCCAAGGAGTTCGAAAAGATCAAGGAGGAGGCACTAACCGAGAAGTTCGACGAAGTGGTCGGCGGGTCACCGGAAGACCGTCTGGCCGCCACCGACGGTTACCAGGTCGGTGGAGGTGCAGCACCGGGGGAAGCCAGCGGCGCAATGGCTCCGGCGCAGATGGGCAAGCAGGAGGCGCTGGGCCAGTACTCCGTGGACATGACCGATCTGGCCCGGAAAGGGAAAATCGATCCGATAGTCGGCCGGGACGGGGAGATCCGGCAAATCGTCGATATCCTGATGCGCCGCCGGCAGAACAACCCGATCCTGACCGGCGAGGCCGGTGTGGGCAAAACCGCCGTTGTGGAAGGGTTCGCCCTGCGGATCGCCCAGGGCGACGTGCCTCCGCCGCTTCGCAACGTCCGGTTGCAAAACCTGGACATCGGGCTCCTGCAGGCAGGCGCCAGCATGAAGGGCGAGTTCGAGAACCGGCTTCGCCAGGTCATCGAGGAGGTGCAATCCTCCGAACAGCCGATAATCCTGTTCATCGATGAAGCCCACACGTTGATCGGCGCCGGCGGTGCGGCCGGAACAGGCGATGCGGCCAATCTGCTGAAGCCGGCGCTGGCCAGGGGCACGCTGCGCACCGTAGCGGCGACAACATGGGCCGAATACAAAAAGCATATCGAGAAGGATCCGGCTCTGACCCGGCGCTTCCAGGTCGTTCAGATCGAGGAACCGGAGGAGGATGCGGCGATCCGGATGATGCGGAGCATGGCTTCCACCCTCGAGAACCATCACCGCGTGCAGGTACTGGACGAATCTCTGGAGGCCTCGGTCCACCTGTCTCACCGGTATATTCCGGCGCGGCAGCTGCCCGACAAGTCGATCAGTCTTCTTGATACCGCCTGTGCCAGGGTGGCGGTCAGCCAGCATTCCATTCCGGCGGAGGTCGACGACTGTCGCCGCAGGATCGAGTCCCTGAAAGTGGAAAGCGAGATCATCGGCCGGGAAGACGCGGTGGGCATCGATATCGGAGACCGCGGGACCGAGGTCGAGACCCGCCTCGAAAGCGAGGGTCGGCGCCTGGCGGCGCTGGAGGTTCGCTGGAACGAGGAGAAGGATCTGGTGGACAAGATTCTCGGGCTGCGCTCGGACCTCAGGGGTGTGGACAATCCGGTGGACGGCCCGGCCGAGACGGATCAGGAAGCTGTTGCCGGCGGCAAGCTTTCGGAACAGGAGCGGGCTTCGAGCCTGAAGGAACTCGGAAAGTTGCAGGACCGCCTGGGCGAACTGCAGGGTGAAAGCCCCCTGATCCTCCCAAGCGTCGACTCCCAGGCGGTGGCATCGGTAGTAGCGGACTGGACCGGGATTCCGGTGGGCCGCATGGTGAAGGATGAAGTCGAGACGGTGCTGAACCTTGCCGAAACCCTGAACCAGCGGGTTATCGGTCAGCGACACGCCCTGGATATGATCGCCAAGAGGGTGCAGACCTCAAGGGCCGGACTGGATAACCCCGGGAAGCCGATCGGTGTGTTCATGCTTGCCGGCCCTTCCGGAGTCGGCAAGACGGAAACCGCCCTGGCTCTGGCGGAAGGACTTTACGGCGGCGAGCAGAATGTTGTGACCATCAACATGTCCGAATTCCAGGAAGCCCATACCGTATCGACCCTCAAAGGTGCGCCTCCAGGGTATGTCGGCTACGGCGAGGGCGGTATTCTCACCGAAGCGGTTCGCCGCAAGCCGTACAGCGTGGTTCTGCTGGACGAGGTGGAGAAGGCCCACCCCGACGTCCATGAGATATTCTTCCAGGTGTTCGACAAAGGCATGATGGAGGACGGCGAAGGCCGCCTCATCGATTTCAAGAACACCCTCATCCTGCTGACCTCCAATGTCGGCAGCGAACTGATCATGAACATGTGCAAGGATCCGGAGCTCATGCCGGAACCGGAGGGCATCGCGAAAGCGCTGCGGGAGCCGTTGCTGAAAGTATTCCCCGCCGCCCTTCTCGGAAGGTTGGTGGTGATCCCGTTCTTCCCTCTTTCCGACGAGGTCATCGGGAAAATCTCCGCCTTACAGCTCCGTCGAGTGGAGAAGAGAGTCCTGGAAAACCACAGGATCCCGTTCACTTACGATGACGACGTCATCCGCCTGATCGTCGATCGCTGCACCGAGCTTGAGAGCGGCGGCCGCATGATCGACTCGATCCTGACCAACACGGTGCTTCCGGCCATCAGCGAAGAGTTCCTGAACCGGATGCTCCGTGGAGAGGAGATCTCCAAGGTCCACGTTTACGTGGAGGACGACAAGTTCCAGTACAGGTTCTGAACGGCTCGTTCCCGGCCGGGTAGGTGACCTGCTCTCCTTGCCCAGGGACGCGGTGCTCGGGTCGGGATCTGACTATTCCGGCTCGGTCGGCAACCCCGCCTGTTCCAGGAAGCTCTCCAAGAGCAGGCGGACCGGGGGCTCGGGCGTCCGGTCGCGCAGGTCCAGAATCGACCTGAGCACATCGCCGGCGTCAGCCCGTCCCGCCGCTTTCCTGGCCCGGTATTCCACGATCAGAGGGAACACCCCGGCCACCGCCAGGCGGCGTTTCATGGCCAGCAGCAGATCGTCCCGGAACCAGGTGTCGGTCAGGCTCGAGAGGGCGGCGATACGCTCCGGGTAACGCTTGAGGGTGTAGCCCCAGCGGGCCACATAGGCCGGGTGGGACAGTTCCCGGGCGGCGGTGAAAATGCTGCTGCGATCCACATGGTGGTAGTTCCGCCCGCCGATCCAGCCGCCCCACTCCATGGCCTGGGTTTTGAGGGCATCCCGAGCGGCGGGATCGTCTCCGGCGAGATCGGCGATTGCCGCCTGCCAGGAGGCGTCCGGATCGTAGCCGCTCGGGTCCAGGAGGTAGTCGGCCACGGTCCTCAGGGGGAGCCTGCTGGCGCCGAGTTGGCTCATGGGGCAGGCCAGATAGGCCGCAACCTGTCCGGCGATCTGCGGTGAGCGGTAACGCAGCGGCCCCAAAATCAGCCCCATGGAGAGCCGGCGACCGTCGTCGTTCACCGGGTAGTTGTCGTACAGCAGGATTTTGCGGCCGCCCAGCCTGGCACGGGCGTTGGCGATGTCTTCTTCGGTGATGGACGGGGACAGCACCTCCGGGCCGGTCCAGATCAGGCCGACGGCAGGATCGAGGCCGGACAGGCCGTTCAGGAACGGCCGGCTGTACCGGCCGGTGCCGTCGCCCAGATGGGCGTCGCAATACGCGGCCGCCGTCAGCCAGAAACCGTCCCGCTTTTTCATGCGCCGGAACAAACGCCGGGTCAGGTCCAGGTGGGCTGGAGCCGAACTGGCGCCGTACTGGAGAAAATCGTTGAGGTCGGTTGGACGGGTCGGTGTGTCGTCGAACGACAGCACGAAATCGTGGACGCCGGCTTTGCGGCGCAACAGGCGCAGGAACCGGGCGATGCGCCGCTCGCCGCGGCGTTCGTGGAAGATGAACCGGCCCCGGGTGGCGGATACCGGGTTCACTGAAACAAAGATCCGCAGGCCGTTGTGAGCACACCAGGCGGACAGTTCCAGGAACTCCGGGTGAAGGCGAACGTCACCGGTTGTCCACACACCGGCCTGATAGCCGTATACCCAGACCGCGTTGAATCCAAGAGATCGGGAGTGTTCCAGGTGAGCCCGGGTCGCAGGGGCTGCAGGATCACCCTGAAGCTTGACCATGCGGACGGGGAACGAGTCGGCCGGGCCGGCCAGGGCCGGAACGATCGCCAGTGCCGACAGCAGCAGGAGCAGTAACAGCGCTCGACGCGGCACGATCAGAAAACTTCCTCCCAGAGGACGAGGCGCTTGGAATATTTAATGAAGGTCCAGGCGCTGGGTGCTTCGTCGACAGCTTCCTTTCCGGCCCGCCGAACCACCAGGGCCTGCTTGTGGAAGTGCATCACCAGTTGCCGTCCGTCGCCGCCCCGGAACATTTCGAACTCTCCACTACGCCTCCGGCCGGAGTCCTCGAACTGCAGGTCCCATTCCAGGGTGCCGGTAATACTGTCGGCGTTCCGTTTCACTGCCGCCAGGTGGAACACGGCATCGGTGCCGGCGATCGCATATTCGGACCGGCCGGTCCAGTCGG
>CALZKF010000131.1:0-2178 GCA_945787955.1 uncultured Acidobacteriota bacterium
CGCCCCACAGGAATCCCTGCATGCCGCGGCGGTTGGCGTCAAAGCCGACATAGATCGCCAGGGCGACCTGGAGCAGACTCATGAAACCGAGGGTGCCGAGGATACCGTTGTGGATCGTCCAGTCGCCGCCGCCCAGCGTCCAGCACGCACCTCGTGACAGGATCCAGATGAACAGCAGACCGATCACGGCAACCAGGAGGATGGAGCCACCGTCGGTTCGGCTTTTTGGGGTGGGCGCCTGTGTCATGTCGTCTCCTTCGCAGCATGCATGGCAAGGCCGAACCGGCCTGAGAGCAGCATCAGTGGCAACGTGACCACGCTGCAAAGAGCCAGATAGATCAGAGCCGTCAGCACCGCCGCCAGGATCGGCTGCAGGGATACTCCCGATTCGGCGTAAACCACCGCCAGCCAGGTCACCATGGCGATCAGGCCGGCCACGGCGACCCCGCCTGCCAGGAACGGCTTCAACACCGGCCGTCGAATCCGGCGCAGGATCTTCCGATCAAGCCAGACCGGCGGGTCCAACACCGCATTGCGGCGAAGCTCCTCCCGGAGCTTTGGTTCCAGTCCGTTTCCGTGTACTTCATTCATGGTGTCATCCAATGTCCGAGGCTGCGACGGAGGGAATGGGTCCCGCGGTGCAGCATGCTTTTGACGGTTCCCACCGGCACATCCAGAGTGGCGGCGATTTCTTCCATACTCATGCCCTGCTGGTGGCGCAGCAGGATGGCGGCCCGCTGGAACGGAGGCAACTTGCTCAGAGCCTTGTCCATGGCCTGCCCCAGGAAAGCCGAAGCCCCTTCACGGTCCGGTCCCGGCGACCGGGAAGGGACCAGATCGATCCTTCGGGTTTCTCCCCCTTCCCCGTTGGTGATCGGCTGGTCCAGTTCCGGCCCGCGGCGGATCCCTTCCCGCCGGATTCTGTCCACAGCGGCGTTGGCGCCAACCCGGAACAGCCAGGCCCGGAACGTCCCGCGGCTGTTGTCGAACCGTCCGATCCCGGTAATGACTTTCATCCAGACCTCCTGGAAGACATCTTCCGCAAGGGGCTTCTCGCCCAGGGTGCGGGTCAGGAAACCGAGGAGCGGACCCTTGTGTTGCCTGTACAGGGCTGTCAGCGCCTCGCGATCCCCTGAACTCGCTCGCCCGGCCAGGCTCTGGTCAGGGTCGCCCATCGATTCCTGTCTTCCTCCGGGATCAGGTACGGATGAACAGGATAAACCGTTCCTTCGATTTTAAGTCCATCCGTATCAGTTATTTGCAATGTGGACCTTGGAGCCTTCAGCCCCTGAGCGAGCCGGCCCGGGTGTTTGGTCTCGCTGGACAGGTACAGCCTCCGAAAAGGGACCTGCAAGAACCCGTTTCCGGAGTAGGATAATTGACTGTGGGGGAAGTGACATAACTAGGAGTTCCGGGCGTTTAGTCTCGCCGGATAGGTACACCGAATCTTGTAGTTCGGAAAAGTTAGAAATTGCGGTTTGTTTTTCTCAGCCGTGGAGGAGCCGCTGTGGCGATGATTGGCCAATGCCCACAGTGCGGCGCGGAGATTCCTGAAGCCGGCCCCTCAGATCTCTGCCCGAAATGCCTGCTGAAGCAGTGCCTCGAACCCACGTCGTCCACCGTTGACGAGACGACTGCCTTGTTGTCCGACCGGTCGGGCTCCCGCTCCCCACAAGAAGTCCCGGATCGTATCGGCCCCTACAAGATCATCGATGTTCTCGGTGAGGGTGGCATGGGCATCGTTTACCTCGCTGAACAGGAGGAGCCGATCCGTCGGAGGGTGGCGCTGAAACTGATCAAGCTCGGGATGGACACCAAGCAAGTGATCGCTCGCTTTGAATCCGAGCGGCAGGCATTGGCTTTCATGAACCATCCAGGCGTGGCCAAGGTTTTCGACGCTGGGACGACTGAGCAAGGGCGGCCTTTCTTCGTGATGGAGTACGTTCCCGGATCCCCGATCACCGAGTACTGCGACGAAAAAAGCCTGGGCATCCGGGATCGGCTGGATCTTTTCACTCAGACTTGCGAGGCGATTCAGCACGCCCACCAGAAGGGGATCATTCATCGAGACATCAAGCCGTCCAACGTCCTCGTGGCGATACAGGACGCCAAGGCTGTGGTCACGGTGATCGACTTCGGGGTAGCAAAGGCGACGGGCCAACGGTTGACGCAGCGGAC
>CALZKF010000131.1:2185-10902 GCA_945787955.1 uncultured Acidobacteriota bacterium
ACCGTCCTACATGAGCCCGGAGCAGACGGGGACAACGGCGCGTGAAGTAGACACCCGTAGCGACATCTATTCGCTGGGTGTGTTGCTCTACGAGCTACTAGTGGGTGCCCTTCCGTTCGACCCACGAGAGCTTCGCGAGGCCGCTGCGCTGGAGATTGTCCGGATGATCCGGGAGGATGAGCCACCGAAGCCGACGACGAAGATTAGCCGTTTGGGCGATTCGGCCCAAGACGTGGCCAGGCGGCGACACACGAACGTACGCACGCTGACTAGACAGCTTCGCGGAGAGTTGGACTGGATCACGATGCGTGCGCTGGAGAAGGATCCGGCGCGGCGCTATCCCTCGGCGTCGGAGTTCGCGGCGGATATCGGTCGCCACCTCGCTGATGAACCGGTACTTGCCCGGCCTCCCGGATTCGTCTATCGAGCACGGACATTCACCCGCCGGTACCGTATCCCGATTGCTGCCGCCGCCCTGGTCGTTGCAGCGCTGATCATCGGTTTTGCCGCCACCGCGGTTCAGTACATTCGCGTGCTGCGATCGGAAGCACGGGCCCGCCACGAAGCGTATGTGGCCAACATGCGGGCGGCGGAAAGCAACCTCCGTTCCGATGACGTGCGAGAGGCGCTAGCCCATCTGGCAGCATGCGACCCTGAACTTCGGGGATGGGAGTGGAGGCACATGATGCACTTCCTGACCCCGGATTTTGAAGTCGAAGCGCCGGAGCTCAAGGGTCGTGGAAGCACTCTGCGTTTTATGGACCACGGACGCGCGCTGGGAGCGAATGCGGGAACCCGCGAATTCGTCTGGAGACTGGAGGACTCCGCCAGGATGCTTGAGGATCTTGCTCCGCGCCTTGAGGAGACCGGGTTGCTCGCCACCGCCCCGAACGGCGGGCGTGTGTTGATTAGCCGTGAAAGATCGGCCTATATCGTTTCGAGGTCGAAACTGGAAAGCGGGCGCAATGAAACCGAATTGCTCGGATTGCCCCCAAATTGGGCTTCCGCGTTCCCAGGGCAGCATTTTGGCTTCTCTCAGGACGGCGCGCACCTCTACCATATTGAGAACAGCAAGGAGCGAGATCTAAAACAAACCGATACGCTGAAACGTATCCACGTATTTGATGCGGAATCCGGTCAAGTCATCGGGCGCTATGAACCGGACGAATCAGGTTGGTTTATTCGCGCCACGATCGCTCCAGGTGGTCGGTATCTCGCATCCTGCGCCATCGATCGCGGTGAGATCAAACTGTGGGAGCAGGGCAGCTTGAAGCCGAGCCGTAGCTTGCCTATCGACACGGAACGTGCCGGAACAACCATCTGCGAGAGGGTGAGGTTCTCCCCGTCAGGTGACAAGCTTCTTGCAGCCATCGGCAATATCATCACCGTCTTGCGAACGGATGACGGGGCTGCTCTCGCCACCTGGGAGGCGCACCGAAACGGTATATTAGCAGCGGAATTCAACCCATCTGGAGACTCCGTGGCGACAGCAGGATTCGATCGCATGGTGAAACTGTGGGAACTCCCAACTGCCTCAGCGGACCCCGACTTGTTGTTCATCGAGCGTCTTTTCAAGAAAACGACCTCGGCGATCCTCCGATTCGAATGGCACGGCCCCCTGGAGGCGGTTTCCGAATTGACGTTCGATGCGACCGGCGATCGCCTTGCGGCACTCGACCTTGCAGGCCGCATTGTGATGTGGCGGTTGACCGCCGGGAGCGCCGGTGTAGTCGCCGAACTCGGACACAAGGGGGATGATCTTCAGATTGATCCGGAAGGAAAGACCGCGCTCGTCGCCCATGTACCGTCCTACCGTACGGTTCAAATCGGTTCCGCGATGGATGTGGCCGCTCAGCCGATCGCCTCTCTGGTTGATCTTGAGACAGGCAATTCGCTGTCGCAGATTCTTGGCCAGTCCGACTTGCCGGATGGAGCAGTAAGCTCCTTCGTCCCGGGGTTGGACATCCAGACCTTCGGCAGTGTGTGGTCAGGTCGGAACTTACGTCATGTTCTTGAGTCATGTACAGGTAGCGAGCAGGTCGCCCACATCTGGAATTATGAGGCCGGCCGGCGCATCGCAACCCTCGGCACCGATGCCCTCGGGTCGATTCCGTTGCTGTGGTTGCCGGATGACCAGGGGCCCGGTGTGGCCGCAAATGATCTCCGCCCACCAAATGTCGCTATGGCAGCAGATTCTGCTCGCCCACCTCGTGTTGCCACCGCTGCTTTTTTCCCCGACGAGCCCCGAGCCGCGCTCCTGTTGCGCGACCGCGGGGTGATGTTCTGGAACTGGGAGAGCGGGGAGATCGAGCCGGCGTTCGTGGGAGAACCGCTGCTGCACACCGGCCGGTTGGCCTGGCAGGAGGACTGGGATGAAGCAGGTGAACTGGTGTTCGACCTGAGCGGCAGGTATCTGGCGGCATGGGCCCCAAAGGGGATTGCTGTCTGGGATCTCGTCCGCCGGCGTGTGCATTCTAGGCTTGATGTGAAGCAAGCCATGGTCGACTCCGGTCCCATAGCCTGGTCGCCGGACAGTCGCCGCATTGCTGGTGCCATCCGCAGTAACGATCCCTACGCAGACGACGCCGTCATACTGTGGCGGGTCGGCGTTCCCGAGCCTGAGACCACGATCAGGTCCATTAATGTAGACGCGGTGGCGTTCTCGCCGGACGGATCGCGTATCGCCATCGGAGGAATAGGCGGCGTTCGGATCCATGACGCCAGCGGGGGCGACCTGTTGTTCGAGACGGAAGTGTCCTCATCCGACGGCATAATCGAGTCATTACTGTTCACGCCGGACGGGAGGCGCCTGGTGGTCCTCGAATCATCCGGCAAGTTGTTCGTCCTGGATACATCGCGGGCCGGATGAACACCGCAGCACTCCGACCAAGCAGGAATCCCGGTCCTGTTCCAACTTGAAGACGCTGGATGAGATCGTGCGGATCCTCGACATCAACGAACGAACAGCAAGAGAAGACCGGAGCATGGCCAAAGCATGACTAGGCCACGAGTTGGCTTGAGCAAGACGGGTGGCGCGAGCTGACGAGTTGCGGCATACCTGGTGTTAATGCCAACCTTAAAGTGTAGAATGCCTCTCCCGCATACCATCAGAGGAGATGCTAGGTGAAAGACGTTGCAGCGAGTGAAATTTTGAACCTGGCCGGCCTGGTGGAATACCAGGCCGGGGCGGTAGTCAGCCGGACCCTGACCAAAAAGGACACCGGTACCATGACGGTGTTCGCCTTCGACAAAGGTGAGGGGCTCAGTGAGCATACCGCGCCGTTCGACGCCACGGTGCAGGTCCTGGACGGGTCGGTGGATGTCACCATCTCCGGGAAGGCATACCGTGTCTCAGCCGGCGAAATGATCATCATGCCGGCGAATGAGCCCCACGGACTCAAGGCGCCGGAACGGTTCAAAATGCTGCTGACCATGATCCGGTCGTAATCGGCTCTTCCGGATCGTCAGGGGCAGGGCGTCAGGTCCTGTTCCGTTACGCAGACCGTTAAACCTCTGGTCCGAATCCCGACTCCCCGGGTTGCCCCGTAAAATCCCTCTGCATTGACCGAATAGGGGACTACCAGGTAAGAGTTGGATCCCGGCTGTGGGGCGATGATCTCGGTCAGGTCATTCAGGTCGTCGAAGCAATCGATGGCCGTATGGCTGGTCCAGGCGCCGACTGTCCCTTCATAGATACCGTAGTCCTCGGCGGCGGTGGAGCAACTGGGCTGCCAGGTCAGTTGGAGCTTAGGCGATCCTGTCACCTTGGTCATGGTTAGTCCGGGCAGGACGTCACCGGGGGAGGCCAGCATGCAAAACGCCCTGGCCCTGGACCCTGATGGCCAGTTGGGATCGGCCGCAAAAAGCGAAAATGAGCTGCCGTCCCAGCGCACGATGTCACCCGGAAGGTAGCTGTTCCCTCCAAGTGTGACCGAAGCATCGAACAGGAGCAGGAAAGCGCCCCCGTGTTTGTCCGCGCCACTGAGGTTGGCCGATGCCGGCAGCCCGCTGGCAAGGCCGTTCAGCACGACGCTGAAACCACCGGCACTGTATTCCGCCAGATCACCCGGCAGGAAGATATCGCTACCGAGTTCGGTGCGGACATCGAAGCTGATGACCAGTGTACCGTTGTCGCCTCCCTCAAGGAAGACGGCATCGATCCGTGAAGCGGCGGGGATGCCCAGGGCTTCGCCGTCCAGGTACACAGAATAGGAACCATTGATCGGATCGTACCGGACTACGTCGTTGGACATGAATGTCAGGCCGCCCAGGTCGGCAGGTTGGGCCAGGCTCAACAGCCAGTCGCCGCCGTCCATGCGGTGCAGCCCGTTGACCGGCGTCCCATCCGGGAGGCTCAGTTCCAGGCTGTATGTGCTGGAATCGTTCCGGGCCACGTTCCACGGTGTGAAATTGGCGCCGCCCAGGTCGGACGTGACGTCCACGGCGAGGTAGAACGAATCGGCTGCTGCGGTGCCGGATATCAGTGCGATTAGCAGGAGAAACGGCAGGAGGCGTCCCATGGCCGCGCTACCGTAGTATCGGGATATAGTTGTCGCCGTGGCTTGTATTGGCGCTCATATTCCGCTCACAAAAGTCGTCGGTTGCATCAGGATTGCAACTCGCCTGCGGCCCGGGGTTGCCCCTCGCCAGATTTTCGCGAAAGACATTCATTGCGGCATTAATCCCGAATTCCAGACCGTATTCCCCGTTGCTGTTGGACTGGTTCCTCTGAACCAGATTGCGTTCCGAGTCAATGAGGATGCCTGATCCACCGGAGCCGGTGACCTGGTTACCCAGGAGCAGGTTGTCGTGGGAGTTGCTGTCAAGGCTGATGCCGACGGTTCCGGCATCCCGGACGACATTGTCGCGCAGTTCGCAATTGGTGGACTGCACCAGGTAGATGCCCTCCAACCCGGCATCGACAACCGTATTGTCGGCGATGATGCAGCCACTGGTGTCCCCCACCGCTAGGCCGTACAGCGGGCCGCCAGGACTGGTCCGTATCCGGTTGTTGATCACGGCGATGCTGGCGCCGATGCCGACAACGATGCCGGCTTTTGTATCCAGGATCTGGTTGCCGGCGATTGTTCCGGAGAACGGAGTGCTGGATGTTCCCTGGATGACGATGCCGTTATCGGAAGCCCCCCAGATGAGGTTGTCCCGGATCCTGAAATTACTGACGCTGTCCAGAGTGATGCCGGCCGTAAACGGAGCAGTTAGGATTCTAACGTTTTCGATGAGCACGTTATTGCCGCTGGTGATATCGATTGTACTGACGCCACCGGAAACCGTGCCGTTCCGGATCTCAATGTTGCTGAAGCCGGTCGAATAGATGGCGCCCGCTGCCAGGATTCCTCCTACGGTTTCGATCGTGAAGCCATTCAGATCGATGCTCACATTGTTGGACAGGATCTCGATGACCCCGCCGACATGACCCGACCCTGCCGTTGACAGGTCCCGGGTGACTTCATAACAGCCCGGGACTGAGATCTGGATCGGATAGGTGATCACGCGGGTGAACGGGATCGGTGTACAGCCCTGGGAAATGGCCGGCAGAGCGGATACTGCAAGGAGGACGAAGACAATGAAGAAGAGCTGGAATCGTCGCATAGTTTGTCTCCCCGACGGATGCCCTGCGCCTTCTCCTAGGTGGGATAGGGTAGGCGAAGCGCGCAACGACTTGAATGATCCGTCGTTACATTCCTGAGTATGTTCTCATGGTGACTGGCAGAGGAGAAGCGCCAAACTGTATTCAGGAGAATTTGCCTCGAGATGGCTATTGCGGAAATATCTTATTTGTGAGAATTATGTTTTTACGCCGTCTACTGAAAAGTCGGCAGGTCTTGATCGAAACCAGACACTGAATTCGGGAGATGTTGGAAATGAGCCTCACCATCCGCGTCTTGATGATTATGTCCCTCTCTGTAGCCGCAGGCGGTTCATTGATTCATGGCGGCGAGGGCATGTGGATGCCGATGCAGATCCCCGACCTGGCCGAGGATCTGAAGGCGCTTGGTTTTGAAGGGGATCCGGCAGCGTTTGCCGACCTCACCGGACAGCCGATGGGCGCCATCGTGTCGCTGGGGGGTTGCACCGCCTCGTTCGTGTCGCCCCAGGGACTGATCGCCACCAACCACCACTGCGTCCAGCGGTCGCTGCAGTACAACTCGACTCCGGAAATGAACCTGATCGAGGACGGCTTCCTGGCGCAAACCATGAAGGAAGAACTATCCAACGGCCCCGGCTCTCGAGTCCGGGTTGCCGATTCGATCGTCGAGGTTACCGCCAGAGTTCTGGAAAATCTCGACGGGACCGTACCGGACCGGCAATACCGGGATCGCATCGACCGGCGGATCAAGGAACTGACCGCGGAATGCGAAACGGAAGGGTACCGTTGCCGGGTCAGCTCGTTTTTCCAGGGTATGCGGTACTACCAGGTCCGGTACCTGGAGATCAAGGACGTCCGTCTGGTTTACGCTCCGTCGAGAGATATCGGGGAGTTCGGCGGCGAGACCGACAATTTCCGTTGGCCGCGGCACACCGGCGACTTCTCGTTCTACCGGGCGTATGTCGGACCCGACGGCAAGGCGGCGGAGTACGCCGAGGAGAACATTGCGTACCGTCCGAAACGCTGGCTGAAGGTGTCGGCGGAAGGGGGCAACCCGGGAGAACTGGTCATGGTGGTCGGCTACCCGGGGCGCACAAGCCGTCACGGGACCTACGGCGAGATCCGGGAGTATGTGGAGTACAACATCCCAAGGCGAATCAGTTCCTCGGAAGAGCAGGTCGCCATCCTGAAAGCACTGGGCCGGGAAAGCGAAGAGCTGGCCATCAAGGTCGACCGCCGCATCGGCGGCATAGAGAACGGCCTGACCTACCGCCGCGGCATCCTGGACGGGATGAAAAACGGCGGGGTCCTGGCGGCGCGGCAGGCCCAAGAACAGGAGTTGACCCGCTGGATCGAGGCCGACCCGGTCCGCCAGGAAAAATACGGTGATGTGCTTCCCCGGATACAGCGCATCCATGAGGCGGCCCGGGAAACCCGGGAACGGGATGGTGCCCTGAACGGCCTGTTCCGCGGCTCGACCTTGCTTAATTCCTCCGATACGTTCTATCGGCTGTCCCTGGAAAGAGTGAAACCGGATATGGAACGGGAACGGGGCTACCAGGAACGCGACTGGGTACGGATGAAGCAGGGCGAACAGCGGGGCCAGCGCAGCCTGGACGTTCGTGTGGACCGGGCATTGTTCCGCCGGGCGGTCCTTGAAGCGGCCGGGCTCAAGCCGGGGCAGAGAATCGCCGCACTGGATCATGCTGTTGGGATCAAGGCCGGCATGGCCGAAGACAAGGTCGCGCAGTCGGTGGAGAAGTTTCTGGACCGTTATTACCAGGGCACCAAGATGGCGGACCTCGGCCACCGACTCGGCCTGATGGAGATGACCACCGCCGAGATCGAGGCGCTGGACGATCCGGTCGTGCGTCTGGCGGTGGCATTGTTCCCCCTTACGTACGAGATCGAGGAGAACGGTAAAACGCGAAACGGTGCGCTGGCCAAGTTGCGTCCATTGTACATGGAAGCGCTGCTCGAGATGGGTGGCGGCAAGGTTTATCCCGACGCAAACGGATCGTTGCGGGTGAGTTACGGACAGGTCAAAGGAACACCGGCTGCGGACGGCGTGTATTACACTCCCCAGACCACGCTGGCAGGCCTGATGTCGAAGCATACCGGTGAAGGCGAGTTCAATGTGCCTCCGTCCCAGTTAATGGCGGTGAAGGCCTTGCGGTCCGGAAAACGAACCAGGTACCTGGACCAGGACCTGGGGGATGTTCCGATCAATTTCCTGGCGGCGCTGGATACCACCGGAGGGAACTCCGGATCGGCGGTGCTCAATGCCAGAGGTGAACTGTGCGGCCTGCTGTTCGACGGCACGTTCGAGTCGATGGCGGCGGACTACCTGTTCGACGAGCGCACGACCCGGTCCATCGTGGTAGACAGCCGCTACATGCTCTGGATCATGACCGAAGTGGACGGAGCGCACAACCTGCTCAAGGAGATGGACATAGTTCCTGCCGCCGCCGAGTAGCAGGCGACAGGAACGGTTTTTCGATCAGGGGCAGGCCGCTGCGGTTCTCGGTGTGCCGTCACTGGTGACACCCAGCGGCCCAACACCGATCGGACAGGCATTCTGGGCCCGTACCAGGTAGTAGAACACCTGGGACAGCGGGTCGTCCAGGTCCTCGGCCTGGGTATCGGTGCCGTCATCGGTTTCGATGCAGGTCGCACTGCTGAAGAAATCGGCACGGTCTGTTGAGCGAATGACATCGTAGACGACGGCGGTTCCACCCGGGCTGAGTGGTTGTTCCCAGGACATGGTGCCGGTAACGCCGCCGAACATGAGGTTGACCGTCTCACCGGGTGTGGCCCAGGAATCGCCCACGCTGTCGTTACAGTCGTTACTGCACACCGAGACGCCATCACCGTCAGTATCCGGGTCGTCATCGACGGCGCCGTTGCAGTTCTCGTCGATGGCGTTACAGGTGATCTCGGTGGCACCCGGGTTGATGGCCGGGTCGGTGTCGTCGCAGTCGACGCACAGTGAGAACGTGTCGCTGTCGCCGTCAGGCTCGTCGTCCAGGACGCCGTTGCAGTTCTCGTCGATGGCGTTACAGGTGATCTCCGTGGCGCCGGGGTTGATAGCCGGGTCGGTGTCGTCGCA
>CALZKF010000132.1 GCA_945787955.1 uncultured Acidobacteriota bacterium
CTTCCAGACATAGGTCTCGTTCCGCGCCTCTAAGGGAGCGAGACGGTAGTCCGGTCCGAACCCGGCGGTGTTCCACTGGGCGATGGTCATGCGGCCCTGGGGGTCCAGGTACGGAAGACGATAGATCCTGTCCCCTGCCGGAACGTTGCCGTCCCTTTTCAACCCATTGAAATCGTCAAGACCCCGGATAGTGCCGATGTCCTGGTAGGCCAGGGCGCCTGAGGCGATGGTGAAATCTTCGCCCTTGAACCCTTTGGGCTGTACGGCCAGGTGGTAGGTCTTGCCTGCCGCATCCTTCGCCTCCACGTGGAGCCAGACCACCCGTTCTTCCGCCGAACCGGTGGGGATCATGTGGCCGGCCTTGGCGTTGACCACGGTGGCGGTGAAGTGCGCCATGGAGCCGACCGCCACTTCGCGCTCCATGGCGTGAATCCGGACCTCCACCGCCCCGGCGAGCTTCCCGTCATCGTGGGCGCCATGGAACAGGTGCTGGCGAACGTCGGGATGATCGGCGCCGCCTGCTTCCGCCGCACTGTTCCCCGCTGCCGGCGGCATGTGGCAGTCCTGGCAGACTATACCGGCTGCAGCCTGGGGACTGTCCTTCCACTCCAGGTGGGTCGCCTTGACCCACTGGTCGTATGGGTCTTTCTCGTTGTGGCAGATCCCGCAGAATTCGGCGGTCTTGAGGAACGGGTTGACGGCGATTTCATGCCCCGGGCTTTCGGTCCCGGATCGCACGCCCTGCTTCGCCTTACCAGGCGCCATTGTGTAATTGAAATTGAACGGAACGTCACCGGAGAATCCGGTGATGCTGTGGCAGACGTCACAGGAGACCCCTTCATTAGCGCGGGTGCCCACAGCCGGGCGCTTCGGCGGAATATCACCGGCAAGGTAGGCGAGAGGCGCGTGGCAGCCGTTGCAACCGGCCTTGATGCCGGCGACCTTTTCATCTTTATCGCTGTGGGGCAGGGCCAGCTCGAAGTACTCGATCTCGTCCCAGGCATGGGTATACGACTGGGACATCATCTGCTGCCGGTGCTGGGCGGCGATGTCCACATGACACTCGGCGCAGGTGGTGTCCGGCTCGAACCGATCATACGGCAGGGAACCCGAAGGGTTGCTATCGCCGGCTGCTATGGCGGCGGCAACGAGAAGGAGGGCGGTCAGGGTGGCGAGGGTCATTCTCATGATGCATCTCCCGGGCGCTCGGCAGCGCCTCCCGTCCCCGCCAGGTAGCATCTTAGACTTTTTTACAGTCCAGTTGTTCCGTCAGCCTGGAGAGAAATGGTCCATTATGTGCGGCGGTCCGTTATGATCTGCTACCCTAATCCGAAAGCGATAGTCGAATCGCTGCAAACAGGGTTGGGGAGTTCCAAATGAAGATAGCCGCCGCACGCGCAGCGCTGGCGTTACTGCTGATCACGGTCACTGCACTGCCCGGGATGGCAGCAGAGAGCCTGAAGCCGAAGGCCGGGGACAGTGTTTATACGCAGCTCATGCTGCACCCACAAGTCCGCGTAGTTATCTTCCTGCAGATTCGGGCCACCGATCCCCGCAACCTCAACCGGATGCAGGAGGAAGTCTGGCAGGCCCAGGAGTCGGCGCTGGCGAACCTCGGTGCCTCCGACTTCGAGCTGACTCGCCGGTTTCAGAGCGTTCCGGCCATCGTCGGAGACCTATCCGAAGCCGGTTTGCGAAAACTGGAACGTTTGGCAGATGTGGTCCGCGTCGATCTCGATGTCGGCGGTAGCGGCAACCTGGCCCACGCGGTTCCCTTGACGAACACGGATGACGTACACGCTCTCGCGGTAACCGGGCAAGGGATTACGGTGGCCGTTCTTGACTCGGGCATCGACACCGATCATGCAGACCTGTCGGACGATCTGGTCGACGAAGCCTGCTTCTGTTCCGGGACCGGCGGATGCTGCCCTGACGGAAGGAAGGAGCAGTTCGGCCCAGGCGCGGCGGAAGACGATCACGGCCACGGATCCAACGTCGCGGGGATTGTCACTTCCGCCGGCATCGTCTCGTCCGTCGGCGCAGCGCCTGACGCCGCCATCGTCGCCATCAAGGTTCTCGACAGCAGCAACAGCTTCAGCACAACCAGCGACATCGTCGCCGCCCTGGACTGGATCATCCTGAACCGCCCCGACGTCGATGTCGTCAATATGAGCCTGGGAACTTTCGCAATGTACCCAGGTGACTGTGACGGCGAAGCGGCGTGGTCCATGGCGCTGGCCAGTGCGATCAACACCTTGCGGGCCAACGGCGTCCTCTCTTTCGTTTCCACCGGAAACACCGGCTCATTGACCCAGATGCAGGCGCCGGCCTGCATAGCCGGCGCCATCTCCATGGGAGCGGTGTGGGACTCGGACGTCGGGCCACGGACGGTGTTCGGTTGCACCGACAATCCGACCTTCGCCGACAAGGTCACCTGCTTCACCAATCGCAACAGCTCGACCGATCTGTTCGCACCCGGCGCACCGATTACATCCGACTATCTTAACGGTGGGCTCTCGACCTTCTACGGCACCAGCCAGGCTTCACCCCATGCCGCCGCATGCGCCGCCAACCTTCTGCAGGCCTTTCCGGGACTGGAGGCCGACATTCTGGAAACGACGCTGGAGTCCACCGGGACCGTGGTTAACGACCCTGCCACCGGACTTCAGTTTCCACGAGTCGATTGCCTTGCGGCACTGGATGCCCTTGCCTGCCGCGACGATGACGAAGACGGCTTCCCGATCAGTGCCCTGTGTTCCGGTGGCCTGCCGGAAGATTGTGACGACGGTAACTCAAGCAGGTTCCCAGGCAATCCCGAGGTCTGCGACGGCCTGGACAACGACTGCGACGGCAGTGTGCCGCCGCACGAGACGGCACCGGACCGCGTAGCCGGTCTGGCGATGGGACAGCTGCAGGTATCGTGGAGTCCGGACCCACTGGCCCTCGACTACGATGTGGTCCTTGGCGATCTCGGTCTGCTCCTTACCGGGGCGGGAGATTTCGTGACGGCAACAACGTTGTGTCTCGCCAACGACATCGAGGCTACATCGCTGTCCCATGGCGGCGACCCGGATCCGGGCGCCGGTTACTGGCTGCTCGTCCGGCCGGGCAACTGCGCGGGGGCCGGCAGCTTCGAATCGGGTGGGGCCTTCCAGTCCGGTGCCAGAGATCCCGAAATCGCCGCGGCGACCGCCGCCTGCCCCTGAACCTGCCGAAGATTGGAATTATCACCGGTATATTCGCGTAGTTCGAAATTCGTCTTGACTCCTGGAGGCCGGGAACGCACTTCTAATAAATGCGCAAATTGTTTCTTGTTCTGCTCCTGATCCCGACTATCGCCCTTGCGGGACAGTCCTCGGCACCGTTGAGGTTGCGCCTTGCCGGCGGGGAATTCGACCCCGCCGCACAGGCGCCTGCCGCCCCCCCGTGGTTTCAGGCCGCCCGTGTCGCTGAGGGACCGGGAGGCCAGCGCTACCTGGTCGCCATTGCCACCGGCCCGTTAGGCGCCGAACAGCGTCAACGGATCGAGTCCACCGGGACGGACATCCTGGGATACCTGCCGGACAACGGTTACCGGATCCGGGTGCCGGAACATGCGATGGCAAGCATCGAGGCGTTGCCGTTCATCGGATGGATCGGAGAGCTGCCGCCGCACTACAAGATCCAGACCCAACTGGTCGAGCGGATCGATTCGGCAGACGTGTCCGGCAGGTTCCGGGTCGTACTGGCTCCCGGCGAAAGCGATCTCCGGGTCCTGGCCGTACTGGAGGGACAGGTCGAAACAGCTGCTCCATCCGGCATGAACGGAGCCTGGCGGGTAAGCGCCACGGTTCCCGGAGACCAGCTGGCCGACGTTCTGTCGGCACTGGCCGCCCTTCCGGAAGTCGAGGCGCTGGAGCAGGTCCGCCGGATCATTCCGCTGAACCAGGACGGCGTCTGGGTGCACCAGTCGTTCGTCGGCCCGTCTCCCCAGGAGACGCCGATCTTCGACCAGGGCATCTTCGGCTGTGGCCAGATCCTCTCGGTGGCCGATACCGGGCAGGATTACGACGCATGCTTCTTCCGGGACACGGTCAACGGCCCGCCCCCGGTATACGGCTGCGTGGCGCCGCCCTGTCCTCCGGAAACGCCGGACCTTGCCCAGCGCAAGGACATCATTTATTACGACTGGTCCCCCGGCCCCACCGGCGAGGACGATACCTGCCCGACCCTGTTCCTGGCCGGCAGCGGTCACGGGACCCATACGTCCGGATCCGCCGCCGGCGACAACGCGCCGTATGCCGACTGTTCCGGCTACACGTCCGCCAACCGCAACGGCGGCGACGGGCAGGCGCCTGGAGCGCGCCTGGTCATGCTGGAACTGGGCGACGGGGTCGAGTACCTCAACGACCTGGGCGGCACCATCTGGAACATCGCCGACGTGGCTTACCAAAGCGGAGCACGGATACATTCATTCTCTTTCGGCGGCGTCTGTCACGATGCCTTCGGACAGTGTGTGCCGGGATGCACCCTGCCTTACGATTCCCTGGCCCGGGATGCCGACCTCGCCATGTGGACCTACCCGGACCTGTTGCTGGTCAATGCGGTGGGGAACGCCGGCCTGTACTGCCCGGCCCCCAACGCGGTGGTCACCCCGGCCCTGGCCAAGAGCCCCCTTGCCGCCGGCGGAGCGGAACACGGCGTGTCCGCCGGCAGCATTATGCCCGAGTCCAGCCGGGGTCCGGTGTTCGACGGCCGCTTGCGGCCAAGCGTCGTCGCTCAAGGGCGGGCAGTGGTCTCCGCCGCCTCCGACGCCAGCCTGCTCTCCAACAACTGCTCGACCTGCTCCCTGGACGGTTCCTCCATGGCGGCTCCCACCACCGCAGGGCTGGCCGCTCTGGTGCGGGAGTACTACACCGCCGGGTTCTATGCGACCGGCGCCCGCAATCCGGGCCAGGGCCTGGCCCCCAGCGGCGCTCTTCTCAAGGCGACCCTGATCGACGGCGCCACCGATGTAGGAGTACCAGGGGCCGATTTCGATTCCGGGTTCGGCCGCGTGTTGCTGGGCAACACCCTGGCTTTCACCGGCGACCCGTTCCAGCTGCGGGTGGATGACTATCGCGGCGGCCTCACCACCGGGGGCATCATCAACCATGCCTTCGATGTGGCCTCATCGGAAGCGTTCCGGGCAACACTGGTCTGGACCGATTACCCGGCGGCCCTCAACGCCACCGTCGCCCGGGTCAACGAGCTGAAGCTTGAGGTCATCGATCCCAACGGCGACGTCTGGTTCCAGACCCTGGACGGTGGATCCGGTACCCCGATCCGGACTTCGAATCCTGTCCAGCTTCATGACGGGGTCAACACCGAGGAGCGCATCGTGTTCGCAAGTCCGGTGGCCGGCCGCTGGGTCGTTCGTGTAGTCGGCGTCGACGTGCCGTGGGGCCCCCAGCCGTTCGCCCTGGTGGTTCGCGGCGCCCTGACCGATTGCGCCGCTCCACCGGCTCCCGGCGCGCCGGTCCTGACCACCCCGGCCGACCGCCAGGTCGGGATCTCGTGGAGTCCGGTTTCCGGAGCGGTGAGCTACAACGTCTATCGCAGCTTCGGCCCCTGCCCCGGCAGCACCTGGGTGCCGGTCGCCACGGGGATCACCGCAACGTCTTTCCTGGACACCACCGTTTCCGGCGGCGTGACCTACAGCTACCAGGTGACCTCCTCTTCGGATCCGGACGGCTACTGTGAATCACCCCCGTCCCCTTGCGATGCCGTGGCTCCCACCGGAGAGTGCACACTGCTCCCCGATTTCCGCGGCGTCACCGCTGCCGGGAGCGCGGGAACCTCCGGCTGCGGGATCACCCTGGACTGGGAAGCAGGTTCGGCCCGCTGCCCCGGGGATTTGGTCTACAACGTCTACCGCAGCACCGACCCGGAATTTACCCCCGCCGCCGCGAACCGGATCGCATCCTGCGTCACCGGCACGTCGCACACCGACACCGCCAACCTGGTCCACGGCGCCACCTACCATTACATGGTCCGGGGTGAAGATTCGACCACCGACCACGGCGGCCCCTGCCGGGACGGCAACGAGGAGTTGAACCTGGCCAAAGCGGCGGCGGAACCGTTCGGTCCGCCCGTGCTCGGCGTGTGGAACGACGATGCCGGCGATAACGGCAACGCGAATTTCGATCCGGGACCAGGTTGGCAGGTCGACCCGACCGGCGGAGACACCGAGCCTGCGGTCTACCGGGCGGCAAGTTCCCAGCTGGCCTGCACCGACCTGACCTCCCCGGTGCTGAGCTTGGCCGATCCGGGCCAGGGTCCCCAGCTGACGTTTAGCACGATCCACAACCTGGAGTACGACCCGGCCTTCATCCTGTTCTACGAAGGATCCATCGGCCAGGTGGAGATAGCGACCGGCCCTGCATTCACCAACTGGACCCGCGTGCCGCTGTCGCCGGATTATCCTGCATTCATCAACTCGCCGTACTTCGCATGCGACACGACCCAGTCCATCACCAACTACTTCAGCGACATCGACATGGTTTACGACACCTATACCGCCTCCCTGGTCAACTGGGGCGGAGGTGATGTGAAGATCCGCTTCCACCTCTCCGGTGATCTGTATTTCCCGGGGGGAAACTGGTGGATCGACGACGTCCAGGTGACCCAGGTCGCCGTGCCGGGCAGCTGCACCACGACCGTTACCGGCCCGCCGCCGGTTCCGGACGGCGCTGCTGTGCCGGGCGCCCCGCTGCTGGTGGCGAAAAGCGGAACGGATTTGGCCCTGACGTGGGACGCAACCCGGTGCCCGGCGACGGCAGTGAACGTCTACCGCGGGAACATCGGCGATTACTCGACCTTCACCAACGGAGATTGCGGGCTGCCGCCTGCCGGATCGGCAGTGCTGGATCTACCGGACAACAGCTGGTTTCTGGTGGTGGCCACCGATGGGGTCGACACGGACGGCAGCTGGAGCAGGGACGGTTCGGGGACCGAACTCGACTACCAGGGTGCTGCGATCGCCTGCCCGGCGATCACGGAGCACGTGGCGGGAGGCGTGTGCCAATAAGGTCATCGTTGCATCGATCTGGTTCGTCTGCGGTCTCATGTCGATCGGCTGCACCGAAACGATCCGGTAGCTGAGGTCGCCCAGCAAGGTCTGCTTGCGCTGTAATTCCTGGGAATAGCTCATCCCCAGCATGGCGCCTCTGCCGCGTATCTGTCTCCTGATCGTTCCTCGCCGCTTTTTCGGTTTCTCCCGCCACAATTCCGATCCGTCGCCATCTCTATGACGCAGCAATGTCTGGTTCGTTGCGGCAATTGAACCTATAAACCCTTTATTATCAGTTATTTATAGGAGTATATGTAAATTCACGGAAATTGGCATGCAGCCTGCAATTGAACGGACGACCAGAAATTAACCGACCAGAGGTGAGCCATGCAGAACAGAAATTCAAACCGGATCAAGGCGCTGTGGATCTTCTTCCTGGCCTTTGCCTTGTGCATGCCGGTACTGGCGGCCGACGGCACGGCCAAGATGAGCCCGGCGCTGCAGGCTCTGCTGGATAGCGGAGCAACCGGTTCGGAGGACGTGATCGTCACGTTCAAGGCCCGTCCCGGGAAGAGCGACAACGACGCCATAACCCGCAACGGCGGTGAGCTGAAGAGGTCGTACAAAGCTCTCCCGATGCGCGCCGCAAGAATGCCGGTGCAGGCCCTGAACGGCCTGAGCCGGAACCCGAACGTGGAATACATCACCCTGGACGGTCCGATCGCCGCCCTGGGCCTGCCGGGCCGCCTGACCGCCAACCTCCCCAATGATGCTTCCATCAACTACAGTGTGGTCAGCTCGGGGATCGGGGTGGCTGTTCTGGATTCCGGCGTAGGCAACCCGGTGGACATCTGGCCGTCGCCGACCCAGTTCGACTTTGTTGGTCAGGCGGATTCACCAGCCTACGGGCTGTTCGACACGTACGGCCACGGCACCCACATCGCAGGTATCATCGCCGGTGACGGCTATGACTCCAACGGCGCCTATCGAGGTATTGCGCCGTACAGCGACATCCTTTCACTTCGGGTTCTCAACAGTAATGGTCAGGGTGTGGTTTCCGACGTGATCGCAGCCCTGGACTGGTTGCTGATCAACGGCAGTAGCTACGACATCAAAGTGGTCAACATGTCCCTGGGCAAACCGATCGAGGATTCGGCCGCCAACGACCCGCTGGTACAGGCTGTCGAATCGGTCTGGGACGCCGGGTTCACCGTGGATGCCGAGCCCCAGCGATTCACCCAGCGTTATGCTGAAAATCATTTTTCCCAGACGTTTTGCCTGGCTTACTGTTACCGAGCCACCGATCAGGTAGGCAGTAATTCCCAATGCCCCTGTTGTTAGGGGTTTGGTCCAGCTGAAAAAATCAATGCCAATATAGGCGCCTAAAAGATCCGGGGATAATAAAATGCCGGCGGCAACATAAGCTGCGATTCGAGGGAATTGGAAACGGGAAGAAATCAGCCCCAATAGCAGGCTGACCAGGATTAACAAGCCAAGGCCGATATGTATTGGTGAAAATGTATCCATGGGTCATGTTTATCCCACGCTAGGAGTCTTTCGGAAAAATTTGTTGATTATATTCCTCGGAAAAATTCTCC
>CALZKF010000133.1 GCA_945787955.1 uncultured Acidobacteriota bacterium
GTTCAGAAGGAAAGCGGCATACCTTTCCTGCACGTCACCCACGACATCACTGAAGCGTTGCGGATCGGTGACCACATGGTTGTGCTGGACCAGGGGCGGGTAGCGCAACAGGGCCGGCCTTCGGATGTGGTGGCGACTCCAACTTCTGCGGTGGCGGCGCGGGCAGTGGGCACGGAGAACCTCTACCGGGCCCGCGTCTTGAACCATCACCAGGACGGTTACACCACCGTTGACCTGGGCGGGGTCTCGGTAGACACCGGGTTGCTGCCTTCACCGGTTGGTGACAGGATCGCCGTCGCCCTCCGCGCCGAGGATGTTCTGATCAGCCTCTGCCCTGTGAGCGGCACCAGCGCCCGCAACGTTATGCCCGGCAAGATTCTGGACCTCTCCCCTCGTGGTTCCGCCGTGGAGGTCCGGGTGGAAACGCCGGTTGTAATCCGGGCTCTGGTGACCCGGGCTTCGGCTCTGGAACTTGAGCTCCGCCCCGGCGTTGAAGTTCACTTGCTGATCAAGGCCGCAGCCTTCCAGCGTCTGGTCTAATTCGGGGACAGACACCTTAACCCGGGTTAAGGTGCCCGTTCCCGAAATTAGTGGATACGGTAGGTCGCGTCGAAAGGTGAATCGCCAGGCACCTTCTGTACGCCGCGGTCCGGGTTGGCGGAGAGGTGTTCCAGGATTCTAAATATGGTTTCGACCTCTTCAGTCGAGCCAAGAGCCGCCGCCAGATCCGTGCAGGTCCCACCGGCCTCACCCCGCCTTTTCAATTCCACGACGACCTGCGCCTGCAACTCCAGAACCGAGGCCGCCGCCTGTTTGCCCGCCTCCACGCCAGGCTGGTGGTAGGCGTTCACATTCACCAGGGAGGCGTAAAGGCCGACCGCCCGTTCGTACAAGGCGATGAGCATGCCGACGCTGAACGGCTCGACTTCGTCCACCGTCAGTGTGATCGATTCGCGTCCGTTCTCGTAGAGAGCCCGGCGGGTCCCCAGCAGGAATCCGTGAAGGAAATCCCCGGAGGTCACCCCTGCCTCCACATCGATCCCGGCAGCCTCACGGTCCTTCATGACCTCGATAAAGGTGGCAAAGAAGTTCGGCACGCCGTCCCGCAGCTGTTGCACGTAGGCGTGTTGGTCGGTGGAGCCTTTGTTCCCGTAAACGGCGATTCCCTGGTGCACAACCCGGCCGTCAAGGTCCTTCTCTTTACCCAGAGACTCCATCACAAGCTGCTGCAGGTAGCGGCTGAACATCGCCAGGCGATCTTTGTACGGGAGGATCACCATATCCTTGAGGCCGCGGCCGTTACCTGCATGGAACCAGCACAGGGCCAGTAATGCCGCCGGGTTGTCTTGAATCCGCCTTCGCCGGGTGATCTCGTCCATGGCTGCCGCCCCTTCCAGCATGCGATCCACGTCGACACCTTGGAGCGCCGCCGGTAACAGGCCGACCCCCGACAGCACCGAGGTCCTTCCGCCGACCCAGTCCCACATCGGAAACGTCGCCAGGAACCGATGCTCGACAGCGAAACGGTCCAGCTTGCTGCCGGTCTGTGTGATCGCCACCGCGTGGGCTCCGAATTCAAGACCGGCTGCTGCATAGGCCGCCTGGGCCTCCAACATGCCGTTTCGGGTTTCCGGTGTCCCACCGGACTTGGAGATCACCACCGTCAGGGTTGCGGCGATCTCTTCACCAATCGTGGCCACAACCCGGTCAATACCGTCAGGGTCGGTGTTGTCCAGGAAAAACGGCCGGATCCTGTCCTCCGCGCCGCCAAGAGCCGAGGCCAGGAACTGAGGGCCGAGGGCCGAGCCGCCGATGCCGCACAGCAGCATGTTTTCGAACCGTTCCCGCGATGGCGGCCTCACGGCGCCGGCGTGGATCCGGTCCACGAAGGTCCGAATCGCCTTGTTGGTGTTGAGGATCTCTTCCGTGATGGACGCATCGGGCGCCATGCCGGGATCCCGCAGCCAGTAATGGCCGACCATGCGTCCTTCGTCCGGGTTGGCGATCTCCCCTTCTTCCAACCGCTCCATGGCGTCGAAGGCTGCAGCCAGCGAAGCCTCCATCCGGTCCGGATAATCGGCCGGCAGGCCGGCGCGGCTGATGTCGATCCGAAAGCCCAGATCCGGTTCGTCCAGCAACCAGGTCCGATAATGGTCCCAAAGTTCCAGTGCCGTCATGGTGGCGGTCCTCCCGAGGCGCCGGCGGACGGCCGGCGGTTGAAGATCAATCCGGCGATAAGGGCGCCGAGAAAAGGTAGCAGAAGTGGAACGAACGAGAGCGCGCCGGAGTCGCGATGCACGATCCCGCGATAAGCCAGCAGGCCCATGCCACCGCCGAGGATCAGGGAGCCTGCGACCTGCCGCAGGGCTTTCGGTGCTTTGCCTCCCGGTGCAGACTGCTCCCAGCGCGAGGCGAAACCGACCACCGGGAGCATGGCCACCGCGAGAAGCCCGATCCATGCAAGTTTCATCAACCACCACTGACCGGACCCCGGGGCGGACTTGAGGCCGAGCCCGCCCAGGAGCAGGGCGGCGCCGAACATCAACATCATCACAGTACTGTGCCACAGAAACACGGTCATGATCATGCCGTTGACCAGCACCGTCGCCGCCCAGGCCCGCAGGTTTCGGAGGCGGAGGAGGAGGAAGTTCTCCGCCATACGAACCGCTCCGAACTGCAACGCCGCCAGCGCCAGGAGTGGCAGGTGAGGCGGTGTGGTATTGCTGACCTCCGCGCCAGGCACCCCAACCAGGCTGCGTGGCCAGGGACCCGATTCGGTGAGCAGGACCAGCAGGAGCAGACCCCCGAAAAACCAGATTGCCGCCCGGCCTCCCCGCGCGCAGCGATTGTCGAGCCAGCCGAAGCCGAGTTGGTGGACCGCCCCCCAAATCAGCAGGTAGTTGATCCAGCCGAAGCCATGCATGCCGAATCGGAAGTAGGCTGCGTCCACCAGGACGGCGAGGCAGGCAGGCACCCAGAACGACGCCGTACCGTAACGCTTCCAGGCTGCCCGCGAAACCGGGACCAGCAGCACCGCCAGGAGATAGACCGCCAGGAACCAGGTCGGTACCAGGGCGATTTGGGAGGCAATCCCCACCATTCCGGCTGGGACACCTGCTTGTACCGCCAGCCAGCCGCTGACGGCCCAGAACAGTATCAGCGGCAGTGCCGGCCGGAGCAGCCTGCCCAGTCGACCGGCCAGCCATTCGCCGTACCCCTTGCGGTCACGGACGGCCGCATCCCACGAAATACCGTTGGCAAAACCACCCACAATGAAAAATACGGGCATGACCTGGAGGATCCAGGTCAGCCACTGGGTCCACTCCTGGTGGCCGAGCATATGGGCGATGTGAGGGCCTGCTTCGTCCACCCACGGCGCCGCCATGACCCAGTGCCCGATCACCACCACGATAATGGAGGCGGCTCTCAGAAAATCAACTCCGCGGTGCCGCGCCGACGGTGTGCGGGCCGCCAAATCAAGGGCCCTGCTCCAGATTCCGATGTTCATGACGGCATGATAAACGAGTTCAGGCAGTTCTCGTCTGTACCGTTTCGGTGGTAAGGTTTTTATCCCACAGACACGATTTGGAGCGCGGAGCCGATGCACGACTACGACGTCCTGGTACTTGGAGGCGGTTCAGCAGGCACATCCGCCGCCGGTGCGGCAGCGCAGACCGGCGCCAGGACAGCCATGATCAACGACGGCGAACTGGGGGGGCTCTGCATCCTGCGGGGATGCATGCCGACCAAGGCGATGCTGGCCTCTGCCCACGCCATGCACGCCGTCACCGGCGCCGAATCGTTCGGGCTGGTGCACCGCGGTATGGTCACCGCCGATTTTCCAGCCATCATGAAACGCAAGGACCGCATGGTGGCTCGATTCAAAAAAGCGAAAATCAGCGGCGTCGCGAACCAGGGTTACGAGGTCATCGACGCCCGCGGAAGGTTTCATAGCGATGGCGGCCTGTTGGTGGGTGACTCCCGGATGCGCGCCCGGCGGTACGTGCTGGCGGTCGGATCGGTCCCGACTTCCATTGCGGTGCCCGGCATGGAACACGTCGAGGTCCTGACCAGCGACGATGTCATGAAAATGCGCCGGCAGCCGGACAGTCTGGTGGTCCAGGGCGCCGGTCCGATCGCGATCGAGATGGCACTGTTCTTCGCCCGGATCGGAACCCGGGTGGTGCTGGTGAACCGGTCGCCCTGCCTTAAGTTCCACGATTCGGATATCGGCGATGAGATGAAGGCGGCCCTGAACCATGAACCGAACCTGGAGGTTGCAGCTCCGGGCTGCATCGCCAACATCGAAAGAGACGGGGACGCCGGTCTGTTCACCATCGAGTCGGCTGAGGGAACATCCTCGGTACGTTCAGCCCGGCTCCTGATGGCGGTGGGCCGCAAGGCTGCTCTGGACGGCCTCGGCCTCTCTCATGCCGGGGTACAGGTCGAAAACGGCCGGGTCGTCCACAACCCGGCTATGCAGACCACCAATCCGGAGGTATACGTCGCAGGTGACGCCACCGGCGAACATCAGATTCTGCATATCGCCAATCAGGAAGGGGCAGTGGCCGGAATGAACGCCGCCGCAGGCAGCCCGGACCATCGCATGGACTACCGCCTGAAGATGTCGGTCATCTTCTCCGACCCGCCCCTGGCATCCATCGGCATGAACGGGCCGGAACTAAAGAAGAACGGCATACGTTTCGTATCCGGCTCCGCCCGCTTCTCCCAAACCGGTCGGGCGATCATCATGGGTGTGGAACACGGCATCTGGCGGATGTACGCCGACACCGCTACCGGCGAGATTCTAGGCTCGGTCATCCTGGGGCCGAACGCCGACGACCTGATCCACATCGTTTCCACCATGATGCATTATCGCGGCTCAGTCCGGGACATCATGGACCGAATGCCCTGGTACCATCCGACTCAGTCCGAGGTGATCATGAACCTGGCCCGGAAGATCATCCCCCAACTGGACCCGGCGTCTTGAAACAGGTTGCAACGGTCCGGCTGGACGAAGAGCGCTCCGTCCTGACCGGTGATCTGGACAGCCTGAAAATGGCCTGGGCAGGCAGGCGCAATGCAGTGGCACTCACCGGCGCCGGCGTGTCGGTGGAAAGCGGCATCCCCGATTTCAGGTCCGACTGCGGCCTGTGGCGCCGGTTCGACCCGATGGAATACGGCACACTCGAGTGCTTTCTCCACGACCCCGCCAAAGCCTGGGAACTGTACCGCGAGCTCGGTGCGACCCTGCAGGGCAAGGAACCGAATCCGGCCCATATCGCACTGGCCGACATGGAGCGCCGTGGCGACCTCAAAGGGGTCCTGACCCAGAACATCGACGGTCTGCACCAGGCTGCCGGAAGCCGCATGGTGGTGGAGTTGCATGGCACCCACTCCAGCCTGCACTGCCTGGGATGCGGCCATGTCGAGCCGTTTTCCACCGCGTTCCTCCAGCCGGGGCCGGTGCCTACCTGCCCCGCCTGCGGCCAGGCGTTGAAGCCGAACGTGGTTCTGTTCGGGGAACCGGTCCGGGAGGCCGCCATGGCGCGAACCCTCATGGAGCGGTGCGGCACCATGCTGGTCATAGGCACATCCGCCGAGGTGGTGCCTGCCTGCCTGTACCCCGAAGAGGTGCTCCAGTCCGGCGGCAGCATCCTGGAATTCAATGTTGAGGCCACGGTACGAACACATTCCGGACTGGGTCCGAACGGGGTGCTGGTTCAGGGTCCGGTCGGCCGGATGCTGCCGCTGTTCCTGAAGCAGCTTTCGTCATGAAAGGGATCATCTCCTTCCACCCGCTGGACCTGCAACTGTTCGAGCGGTTCATAACACCGTTGATCGCCGGGGATAAGATCAAGCCGGACAAATACCTGGACGCCGCGATACGGCTGCGGGACAACCTGCACCAGGCCGGCCTCACCATGCGGGGAATCGAGTACCGCATGGAGTGCGCGGCACCGCCCGCGGTGGAGGACAATGCACCTTTCTGGAGCAGGATCAAGACCCGGTTGGACGCCATGGAGCACCAGGTGGATGAAGCGGCGGCGGTCCTGATGCAAAAGGTACAACCGGACCTCCACCTTGAAGGCCGGCCGTTCTTCATCACTGAAGACTCGGCCCGCAGGGTCGGCGAAATGGTAGATGAGTACCGCAACGCCGAGGACACCGACCAGATCGATGACCTGGCCCGCGAACAGCTGCTCCGTTTGGATCGCAGGCTGGTGGGTGCCGTTGAACCGATTCAGGGAGATCCGCCGTCCAACAGGTTCAACTACCGCCGCCAGCTTCTGGACGACATGCGCGAGCTGTATGAACTGGTGCGGACCGCCAGGCAAGGGGGTGAGTGGCCCGCTGAAAACGGGCAAAGGCTCAAGGCAACCCGGGTGATGGAAAAGGAGCTGCCGTGGAGGTCGATGCGCATCCATTCACGGGCGGTTCCGTTCTGGTATGGCCGCGATGTGGACGGGCTGGAGACAGTGTGCCGCGCCGCCGGGGTCGAACCGCCGAACTGCCTTGTTCCGGCCTGGCGTGTCTGGGCCAACGCCTGTTCCGAGTTCCCGGCGGTTCGCGAGAATCTCCTGATGGAACTGTCGTCGGAGAAATCCGTCGGCGCCTACGTCGCTCCGGAGGAGATCGCCGATCTCCTGGACTTCCTCAATGTCTCCGGCACACGGATTATTCAGGAGGCGACCCGCCAGGGAGCCGGCCCGACCTGCACCCTGTTGCTGAGGAAGGTTCGGGAATGCGCCACCTACGCCGAACGCAGGGGCGGCGGATATCTGGAGGCCGCCGGACTGGCTCCACCTCACCTTGATCAATAGCGAATTCTCGGGTCAGGCTCTGAGGTGATCCGGTTCGGCGTGAACCGAGACCCTGTCCAACTCGGGCAGAGCCTGGTACAACGCCTTCTCCAACCGGTCCGTGCTGCAGTGAGCTTCTTGAAGCGTAGTACGCCCCGGCAGGAAGCAGTGGCAGGACAGATACAGCCCGCTCTCGGTTCGGGTCATGAGCAAGTCGTGAACCGCTCCTTTGCCGATGATCTCCACCGCGACCTCGTGGACGCGTTGCTCCATCCATGCTCTGGCTTCCTGGTCCAGCGCAACGGCCCGATCCGGCTCGTCGGCGTGGAGTTCCAGGTGGATATCCACACGTTTAACCTCCGGCAATCGTCGGAGGATCGACGCCTCCACACGGTCGGCAATGCCATGGCCCTCTTCAAGGCTCATTTCACCCGGCAGTTCCAGATGAAGATCAACATGGGTGCCGTCTTCCATCTTCCGGACGGTGATGTTGTGCCCGTAAACCCCTACCATACCGACTGCCGTAGCCACCTGCTGACGCAACGGAGCGGCAGTCCTCCATTTGCCTCGCAGTTGGATCAGAACGCTGGCATTAGCGCCCAGCACTCCACGGGTCTGTTCCCTGGCCATTTCCGCCACACGTTCCCCCTCGGCCAGGGGAAGCCCGGGGGCCATACCGAGTTCAATGTCCGCAAAGACGCGGTCGCCGGCCTGCCGCAGGCGAATTCTGGGATCCCCGGCCACACCTTCAACACTGGCCAGAACCAATCGGACCTGGTCCACCATGCCCTGGGGTGCCCGGTCCATGAGAACGTCGATGGAGCGCCTGCCCAACTGCCAGCAAAGTACCAATACGATGACCGCCACCAGAACCGCCGCCACGGAGTCCGCCGCTGCAAGACCGGGGATATCGTAGCGCTGGGCGAGAACTACACCGACCAGTCCCAGCAGCACCACGCTGGAGCTGGCGATGTCGGTACTGAAGTGCAGCGCGTCCGCCTCCAGAGCCTGGCTCCTGCTTTTCCTTGCCACGGCTCTGAGATCCCTGGCTCTGATGATGTCCACCACGATGGAGATCCCAACCACCAGGAACGCCCACAGATTCGGCTCTACCTCCACAGTGGGGTTGACCATCCGGCCCACGGCTTCCTGGATGATCCAGAAGGCAGTCAATACAAGAAGCGCCGTTTCAGCCAGGGCGGTCAGGTTTTCCACCTTGCCGTGGCCGTAATGGTGTTCGGCGTCCGGCGGCAACCACGAGGTCTTCACGGCAAACAGGGTCAGGACCGCCGCCCCGGTGTCCAGGGCGGAATGGGCCGCCTCAGCCAGGATGCCCAGGGAGCCGGTGGCCAGACCGGCCGCCAACTTCATGATGGTGAGGCCTAAACCGGCCAAAACGCTGGCCATGGCGGCCCGGCGCTTTTCCCCGACCATCGCCTCCGGGTCGATCCCATTATTGATCGGGCCGCTGTCGTCCGTAATCACTAGCGTGTCGCTATTGAGCTCGAGCTCCTTTTCGTCCAGTAACGTGACTTTTTCGCCCGATTTGGCCAACCGCGGTCGAATCGCACCCTGAAGGCGCGCAAAATCGTAGGCGTGCAGTGGCTGACCCAACTCCAGCATCACGTAGTTGGTGATATCGACCACCGGCGAGATGGCACGCAGCCCGACCCGTCGCAAACGCTCGGTCAACCAGACGGGCGACGTCGCTGTGGGATCAATTCCACGAATTACGCGACCGGCAAACCGCGGGCAACCTGCTGCGCGACC
>CALZKF010000134.1 GCA_945787955.1 uncultured Acidobacteriota bacterium
GGCGGCCAGGAAGGCCGAGGATTGCTGCCGGAGTTCCGGGTCGATCAGGTTTGGGTCGATCCCTGCTTTTGTTGCAAATTCGGTGCGGGCCTCGGGGTGGAACTGGCAGGTGAACAGCGGCAGCGTCTCATGGTCCAGGCCGTCGATCTTCGAATCCGGACGGCTTGCGGTCACCTGGAAACCGTCCGGTACGGCAGTGACCTCTTCCCGGTGGCTGACCACCACCCGCAACGCGCCGATCCCGGGCAGGAGCCTGCTGCCCCGCAGGACGGTGGTCCGGACCCCCGCCAGCTTGCTGCGGTCTTCACGGAGGTACCCGACCCCTCCTCCGGCCAGGTGGGCCACCAGCTGGTGGCCGAAACAGATTCCCAGAAGCGGCACCTGAACCTCTCCCCGAACCACAGGCGTCAGCCAGTCCGACAGCCGCCTTATCCACGGCTCATGGTCATGAACCGATGCGGAGGACCCCATGAGTACGATGCCTTCAAAATCGTACCCTGCTTCCAGCAGCGGCATCTGTTCCGGCCGCAGCACCGGCGTCAAGATCCCAGCCTCTCCCGGCCAGTCCCCAACCACGACCTGCGCCGCCTCTCCCTCCGGGTAGTTCATGGACAGGTCCAGAACCAGCAGTCGGGGCCGGCTCACGCCAGTGCCAGGAGCAGCCGGTTGTGAATCCCGTCGAATCCGCCGTTGGACATGACGACAACCACATCTCCGGGAGCCGCATCGTCTGCAATCCGCCGCACGATGGCGTCCACGTCAGGGAGGTACCAGACTTCCTTGCCGTCCTGCCGCAAGTCGCTCTCCAGACGGGGCACATCCAAACGCAGTTCCTCGGGCACCGCGTCCAGACCGAACACTTCGGCCAGCACCACCCGGTCTGCATCGGTAAACGCCTCTGCCAGCCGGTCCTGAAAGACGTTGCGGCGCATCGACCAGGACCGCGGCTCCAGAACCGCCCAGATCCTCCTTCCGGGGTAGCGGTTGCGCACCGATTGCAGGGTCAGACCGATGGAGGTCGGATGGTGGGCGAAATCGTCCAGCACCGCCACGCCGTTGACCTCGCCACGGACCTCCAGCCGCCGCCTGACTCCCCGGAAGGTGGACAGACCCCGGCAGATCGTCTCACCATCGAGACCGAATTCAACCGCCGCCGCCACAACCGCCAGGCCGTTCAGAACATTGTGCGTTCCACCAACAGGCATGGAGACCTTCCCGAACCGTTCCCCGTCATGGCTGATCGTGAAATCGATCCCACCCGCCCCCTCCACCAGATCCTCGGCCCGCCATGCACCGGCTGTGAGACCGTAGCCCTGCACCCGGGACAGGGCGTGGGCGCTGACTTCCCGGGTCACGGCGCAATCTTCGTGGCGTACCAGGAGACCTCGCCCAGGCACCAGGTTGGTCAGCCAGCCGAACACCGACTTCACGTGGGTGAGGTCCCGAAAGATGTCTGCGTGATCGAACTCCACCGTTCCCAGGAGCGCGGTATCCGGCCGGTAGTGCATGAACTTCGGCCCCTTGTCGAAGAAGGCGGTGTCGTACTCGTCTCCTTCGATGACGAACGGCCTGCCTTCCCCGAGATCGAACGAACGGGGCAAATCCTGGGGCAAGCCACCGATCAGATACCCGGGCCGGACACCGGCCTGGTGCAGCACCCAGGCCAGCATGGAGGTCGTGGTGGTCTTGCCGTGGGTGCCGGCCACCACCACCGAATGCCTCCCCGGAAGGATTCGCTCACGGATCACGCCGGGCATGGAGGTGTAGGCCAGGCTCCGGTTCAGGACCTCTTCGGCCTCCGGATTCCCACGGCTGATCGCATTGCCGATCACCACCAGGTCCGGCTTCGGATCCAGATTGGCCGGGTCGAATCCGACCCTCACATCCAGGCCCAGCTCGGCCAGAAGGGTTGATGTAGGCGGGTACAGCGCCTTGTCCGATCCGGTTACCCTGGCGCCGCCCTGGTGCAGGAGCCCTGCCAGAGCGGCCATTCCGGTCCCCCCTATCCCAACCAGATGAATATGTTCCTTGGCCAATACGGTTCTCCCCGGACTACTTGCGGAACAGTCCCTTGAGTTTGTCCTTCAATCGTTCTTTCGCCGTCCCCTTCACCAGATTTTGCAGGTCGACCCCGACCCTGGGGTCCTCGAGGGTACCGCTGATACCGATCGGAATTCTCAACCGCCCGCTGCCTCCGACCAGGTTCCCCACGGTGCCGGCCTTGGCCACCAGGGCGGCGGTGACCTCGGTGGAGAGTCTGGCGTCCAACCTGAAATCCAGGGATCGGTCCAGACCGAAGCTGCCGCTGCCGGTCAGATCCAGATGGGGGGAGCGCAGTTCCAGGTTGTCGGTTATTGCCAGCCGATCCCGGAGCGTGAAATCGGCGGTCAAGCTCTCGAACGGCGTGATGTCGCCGTCCGGCGGCTCCACCCCAACAGCCTTCAGCCCGCGGCTGATACCGGCTACCAGCGAATCACCGGTCAAGACCCCTTCGGTGACGGCAAGGCGGGCGGTACCTGTGACCGTCCCTTCCGGACTTTCATCCCCTGCTCTCCCCTTCAGATCCAGAACCAGGGCCAGCGTCCCCAGGATCGATCCTGCCGACTCCGGCGAGAACGCCTGCAGCAGGGGATCAAGGTCGACCATCTCCATGCGGTTGCCAAGATGGAAAGGCAGGTCCGGGGAATCGATATCGACCCGGAACGTCCCGACGTGCTCGCCGCCGTACAGATTGAAACGCGCGTCCTCCATCCGCAGTTTCCGGTCACGCAACTCCACTCGCGAAGTGATGGCGGTCATTTCCAGGCCGGCGAACAGCCCCTTGTCCGCCCTCAGGCTGCCTGTGGCGTGGATTGGAGCCGCTTGACCTGAGGGCGCCGCGCGTCCGGCGGCGAAAGCCGCAGGAAACAGCCCGACCTTCGGCCGTGGCGGGTTGTGCGCCACCGGCGGCTCGGCCACACCGGCCATCACCGCCAGCTCATCGAAATCGACCAGGGGGGAGGACAGTTCAAAACGGATCCGTGTGCCGTCCGCCGGCAGCTCGACCCGGACCTTGCCGGCAACTTCGGTCCTGCCGTACGACGCCGTGATGTTCAGGTCGCCGGCCAGGTCACCGGACTCGATCCCGGTCCAGCTGCCCGCACCGGTCACCCTGCCCGGACCAAGGTCGGCCTCGAGTGAGAGCATATCCAGTACATCCCCCACCAGTTTTGTTCGGAACGCAGCATCGATCCCGGCACCGGCCAGGAAGTCGGCGGTGCCGGTGAGACGGCCATTGAGGGTCACCTCCCCTTGGGAAGCGCGACGCAGCCTCCCCCGCAGCGCCAGGTTCGAGAGCAGCTGCTGGCCGTCCTGCACCACTTCGCCGGAATCGAAGGCCAGGCTTCTGACATCGACCTCCCCCTTCAACAGCGGCAGCAGGGCGATCCTGAACCGGACGTCATCGGCCCGGATCAGAGCAACAGGCTCCGCCGACGGTTCAAGCGGCTCGCCGATCAGCAGGGTTGCGGTCCGGGCCCTGACTCCCCAGCCGGCCTTGAGGCCCAATTCTCCCAGGGCGACCTGTCTGCCCAGGGATTCGGACAGACTGGATTCCGCCCTGGCCTTCAGAGAGCCCTCGTTCAGCAGGAACGGCAACAGCGCCACCACAACAGCCGGGAGGACAAGGAGCAGCGCTGCAGCAAGGATGATCCTCCGTCGCAACTTCATTGGGTCGTCCCTCCGATCTCAGTCCAGGGTCAGGCGCATGCTGTCGTTGTCAAGGTACCGTTCCGCCAGGCGCTTCCCCAGCCTGGGCCGGATGACCGTCCGCCAGCGCGCCCTCCGCACCACCTCCCGAATGGCCGGAATCGCCTGGGTGGCCGCCTCGTCCCCGGCCTGGATGCAGAGTTCGAACGAGTCGAAATCGGCCCAGTGGATATCCTTGACAGCAGGCTCGATGATCACGTCGGCCAGCACCCGTGTGAAGCCGGCCAGGATCGAGTCCTTGATGGCGTTGGCCCGGAGCAGGATGTCGGTCCCTTTACGGTAGTTCCGCGTATCGTCCAAATCAGCTGAAATGTCCACCGCCACCACCACATCGGCGCCCATACGGTACGCCGGCAGGACCGGCACCTTGTCGGCCCAGCCACCGTCGATCAGCACCCTGCCGTCCTTTCGGACCGGCGGCAACAGGCCGGGAATGGCCGAACTGGCCGCCGCCGCCTTTCGCAGCGAGCCGTGGCACAACACCACCACCTCGCCGGACTCGAGGTCCAGGGCAACTGCGCCGAACGGGACCATGCAGTCCTCGATCCAAACGTCGGGGACGACGCCGCCCAGGGTTTCTGCAAAATCCTCGGCGGAAACGAAGGACTGTCGCATGGTGGAGACGCCGTATACGATCCCCCGGCGGATCAGGCTGCCCATCGAATACAGCAGGCCGCCGCGTCGCTGCCGGCTTTCCTTGAGAAAAGACAGCCTGTTGCTGCGGAACTCCTCACTGGTCAGGATGGAACGCATTTTACTTTCCACCCCCCCGATGTCCATGCCGGCGGCCCAGGCCCCCCCGATGATGGAGCCGACGCTGGTTCCTGCCACGATATCGACCTTGATGCCCGCCCTCATCAGAGCACGGATGACGCCGACGTGGGCCAGGCCACGCGCAGCACCACCACCCAGTACCAACCCGAGCTTGAGATTCCAGGGTGTTCGCATCAGAACAGCCACTCCAGGCGGGTTGTGCGAGCCGAACCTTCGGCCACTTCAACCGTATGGACGGTCCAGGCCGATCCACAGGAGCCGACTTCGGGCTGGTGGACCAGGGTCCAGACCAGACGGATGGATGCCAGCACTTCCCGCTCGACCTGATCCGAGCCCCGTGGCACCTCGATCCCATGGATTCGGCCCGGCGGCGTGCCGGCAACGTAAAACGTGGTTCCGGGAAGGAGGCCGGACAGATCAATCGATCCGTAACCGAAGGTCAGATTCAGTATCGCTTCAACCGACTCGTCGCCTAGCGGCCGGACATGTTCCACCGTGTAGTACGTGCCGCGGCCGATTGAGAACGCCTTCACCATGGCGATACCGCCGGATTCAAGATCCACGGCGCCCTGGTCTCTTCCATCGAAATACCCGGCATACTGGGACGCGACCCAGGCATGGAACCGGTCCTGATCGGTGGCGGCGGCCCCGGTGGAGAGGCAGGTCAACCGTTCCAGATCCTGATCCTGTACTGCGGCGCAGTAGTCGCGGATCGCCTGCTCCACATCCCGGGATCCGGGGCCGCAGGCGGCCAGCATGGCGGCTGCCGCGGTGGTCGCCGCCAAAATACGGGTTCTTCTCAACATGGCCACGATTGTAGCGCGGACCGGACCCGACATGTGATCCGTCTTGACACCGTTCCGCCGGAACCGGTACGTTGAGCGGGCGAGGAGCAGCCCATGAACCGCCGCCACACACCGACCCACCCCAGGCCCGGATCCCCGATCCGGCTCCAGGCGAAGGTGGCCGCCTGCCTTATAGCCGCCGGCCTGGCCCTGCTGTCCTGCGCCGGCGAGGCCGGCCCGGACTCAGGCCGGCCGCCGGCGGCAACCTCCGGAGCCATGGAGGAACTTCGCATGCGTATGGTGGAAGAACAGATCGCCGCCCGCGGGATAAGCAACGAGGCCGTCCTGGAGGCGTTCCGCAAAGTTCCCCGACACCTGTTCGTGCCGCCCAGTGTGCGGCCATTGGCCTATGCCGACGGGGCGCAGTCCATCGGCCTGGGCCAGACCATCTCCCAGCCGTACATCGTCGCCCTGATGACCGATCTGGCGCGTCCTTCACCGGATGCCCGGGTGCTGGAGGTCGGCACCGGCTCCGGTTACCAGGCCGCCATCCTGGGAGAGCTGTTCGGGGATGTCTACACCATTGAGATCCTCCCCGAACTGGGTCGCCGGGCGGAACGAACACTGGCCGAGCAGCAGTACGCCAACATCAGGGTCCGGATCGGGGACGGGTATGACGGCTGGCCCGAGGAGGCACCGTTCGACGCCATCGTGGTCACCGCCGCCCCGTCCACTATCCCGAGGCCGCTGATGGAACAACTGGCACAGGGCGGACGCCTGGTGATCCCGGTCGGATCGGGCAGCCAGGACCTGGTGGTGCTGACCCGGGACGGTGACGGCTACCGGAGGGAACTGGTCACCGGCGTACGGTTCGTCCCGATGACCGGCAAGGCCCAGGAAGAGTAGCCGGCCCCTCCTTACGCTATAATCAGCGGTTCACTCAACGAGCCGAGGGATCGAAATGGCGAAATCGAAGCTGATCACCCCCAGGGCCGAGGACTACCCGCGGTGGTATACCGACGTGGTCACCCAGGCCCGCCTGGCCGACTATTCCCCGGTCAAAGGCTGCATGGTGATCCGCCCCCACGGCTACACCCTGTGGGAGAACATGCAGCGGGAACTGGACCGCATGTTCAAGGAAACCGGCCACCGCAACGCCTACTTCCCGCTGTTCATCCCGAAATCGTTCCTGGCGAAGGAAGCGGAACACGTGGAGGGTTTCGCCAAGGAATGCGCCATCGTGACCCACTCAAGGCTCATGACCGAGATCGTGGACGGCAAGGCGACGCTGGTCCCCGACCCGGCCAGCAAGCTGGAAGAGGAATTGATCGTACGGCCTACTTCCGAAACGATCATTTACCACATGTTCGCCAAGTGGGTGAAATCGTACCGCGACCTGCCGATCCTCATAAACCAGTGGGCCAACGTGGTGCGCTGGGAAATGCGGACCCGGCTGTTCCTCAGGACCACCGAGTTCCTGTGGCAGGAAGGCCATACCGCCCACGCCACCGCCGGGGAGGCTGAAGAAGAAACCCGGCGGATGCTTGACGTCTACGCCACCTTCGCCGAGGAGTTCATGGCGGTGCCGGTGCTCACCGGCAGGAAGACCGACAGCGAGAAGTTTGCCGGCGCCCTGCACACCTACTGCATCGAGGCTCTGATGCAGGACAACAAGGCGCTGCAGGCCGGCACCTCCCACAACCTGGGTCAGAACTTCGCAACGGTGTTCGACCTGAAGTTCCAGGACGAAGAGGGTCAATGGAAGCACGCCTACAACACGTCATGGGGGGTCTCGACCCGGCTGGTCGGTGCGGTGATCATGGCCCACGGCGACGACAACGGCCTGGTGCTTCCTCCGAAGATCGCACCGATCCAGGTGGTGATCGTCCCGATATACCGCACCGGAGACGACAAAGAGGCCATCCTGGCGAAAGCTGCCGAGATCCGGACCGAACTGACCGCCGCCGGCCTGACGGTGGAACTGGACGACCGGGACAAGATGAACCCGGGAGCCAAGTTCAACGAATGGGAGATGCTCGGGGTGCCGCTCCGGATCGAACTCGGTCCGAAAGACCTTGAAAAAGGGACGGTGGTCTGCGCCAGACGGCCGGACCGGGCCAAGTCATTCGAACCGATGGAAGGGATCGCAGACACCGTCTCCAGGATCCTGGGCGAAATCCAGGCCCGGATGCTGGAAACCGCCCGTGCCCGCCGGGACGCCGCCACTTTCAAGATCGACGACTACGACGCCTTCAAGGCGAAACTGGACGACGGCGGCGGCTTCCTCCTGGCCCACTGGTGCGGCTCAGACGCCTGCGAAGCGGCGGTGCAGGCGGAAACCAAGGCGACCATCCGGTGCATCACCTTCGACGGCGAGGATGAAACGGGCGCCTGCATGAAATGCGGCGAAAAATCGACGCGCAGGGTCCATTTCGCCAGGGCTTACTAGAACGACAAAGCTCCTCATTATTGTGGAGCGATCCGGACCGTAATGCGCCTTCCCCGATCGTTTAGGGCGGGATACATTGCCCCTTCGAAAGGCAGCATAATCTGTCGCCGGAGGGTTCAGGATGTCAGGCGCATATCCGGTCAGACTTCACCTTCTCCCGTTCATCGCGCTGCTGGTCCTGGCGGCTCTTTTCCTCCCTGCCTCCACGCCGGCTCAGGAAAACGACGACTGCATGATGTGCCACGAGGACCCGGACAGCGCTCCGTTTGTCCGCACGTCCGACCTCGGCCGCTCGGTCCACGGCGAGATGGACTGCATCATGTGCCACGCCGACCTGGACGGCGCCGAACTGCCCCACGAAGAAGACCTGTCCCCGGTGGACTGCGGCATGTGCCACGACGATCGGGCGGCGGACCACAGCCGCTCCCTCCACGGCAAGGCCCAGGCCCGAGGCGACCGCAGCGCCCCCAGCTGCGTCAGCTGCCACGGCAGCCACGACATCCTGTCCCACCTGGACAAAAGATCGCCGACCCGGTTCGCCAATATCCCGATGTTGTGCGGCCGCTGCCACCACGAGGGCACCGAGGTCTCCATCCAGCACGACATCCCCCAGGACCGTATCCTGGAGAACTACTCCCTGAGCATCCACGGCACCGGCCTGTTCGAGAAAGGGCTGACCGTCACCGCCGTCTGCACTTCATGCCACACTTCCCACCTGATCCTGGACCACACCGACCGGGACTCCAGCATCCACCGGGACCGGGTCGGAGAGACCTGCGAGCAGTGCCACGCCCGGATCGAAGAGGTC
>CALZKF010000135.1:0-10573 GCA_945787955.1 uncultured Acidobacteriota bacterium
CTCTGAGTGTGTTCGGTAAAGGCATAAGCGTATCCTCCGATGAAATGAAGTCCCGTCGTCAGGCCTTCAGTTTTAAAAGAGAATCCTTCAGTTTTCGGGCCACGCCATGACCCGGCTCCCTCGCCAGTACCTGGTCCAAGATTATGAGGCTGTCATCCAACGCGGCCTGGATCTCCGGAGCAGTCGGATTGACTTCCAGCGCCTGGCGGCAGCTATCGGTCATCCGGATCAGGCTGGAGCCTGGATCCCGTTCGCTTTTCAGTTCGTGCCGTGCCTGCTCCTGGTAAATCAGCACCAGGTCCAGCAAGGCGAAGAAATAATCCGGCTTGATCTCCAAAGCACGCCTGCAGGCGGATTCAGCCTGATCGAACATATCCGTAGGATCCAGGCCGGCCTGGATGCGATGCTTCGCCTGCACCAGGTACAGGGCGCCGAGATTGTCGTGAGCGAACACCAGATTCGGATTGGCGGCCAGAGCTTCCCGGTACGCCTCCAGCGCCTGGCGGAAATCGCCGTCCGGGTCGTCATCCTGGTCCAAGCGGTATTCCGCCGCCTTGTGGTATGTCTGGGCCAGGCCGTTGTAGAAGTGGGCCCGGTAAGCCGATTGCGGGTTGATCTCAATCGCCCGGCGATAAGCGTCTCCCGACTCTTTGAGACTGCCCAGGGGATCCTTACCCAGGGACCGTTTGTATTCCGCTTGCTGGGCCAAAACCCGGCCCAGCTGGTAGAACACCACCATCTGGTTCGGGTTGATGGCCAGGGCGGCGCGGTAAGCTTCGATCGCCTGGCGGTGGTACTCAGCCGGGTCTTGCACCGTATCTGCCAGCTTGAAGTAGGCCACTCCCAGGTTGTTCAGGGCGGCGACCTGTTCTGGGTGGACGGCGAGGGAACGGCGGTAGGCGGCAACCGCATTTTCCAGGCTCGGGGTCGCGTCCAATCCACGGTTCATCTCATGGTTGGCCCGGGTCTTCCAGACCAGCCCTAGATCATTCAAGGCTCCGAACTTGTTGGGATCCAGTTTCAGCGATCGCTCATAAGACTGCACCGCACGGTCCAGACTGGCAGTGGGATCCTCGCCGCGGTCCATCTGGAACCGGGCGATCTCGCGGTAGGCGGCACCGATGTAGGCGATGGCCAACGCATCTTCCGGACGGACCTCCAGCGCTCTGCCGGCGGTCTCCACCGCCAAGTTCAGATCGGGCATCGGGTCCTGCCCCTGATTCCTCAGGTATTCTCCCATGCGGTTGTGCAGCGCCGTCTTCTTCACCAGGGCGTCGGCGTGTTGCGGATCGGCCTGCAGAGCAGCCTCGCAGGCTGCCAGACCCTGCTCGTAGTACGGTGCGACATCCTCGCCCCTGGCATGCAACTCCATGAGCATGCGGGAACGTCCCAGGGCGCACAGTCGGGTGTAGGCCCCAGGGTCACTCTCACCGATCCTGGCCGCATCCCGGAAGGCCGTCTCCGCGCGGGAGAAATCTTCGATGGCAGGATCGTACTCCCCCTTGTGCCAACTCTCATTGGCCCTGGTCATGTAAACGTCCCCGATGAGCTGATTCGCCTCGTACAACCAGGTCCGGCCCTGGAATGCGTTCCTCGCCATCTCCAGCGCCTGCTCGAACGACTCTTCGTACAACGCCACCAAAGCCTGAACGTATTCCGGGGACTCGGCTTCACCGCCGCTGCTCTGTTTCAGGAAGACCAGGGCCGGCTCCCGGTACTCGGCGACGATCTGATCCTTCCTTGCCTGCCGTTCCGCCGGATCGACGATTTCATCGGCATCCTGAAGGGCGGCGGTGTAGAACTGGCCCAGAACCTTCCCCAGCGCGTAGGCAACCTCCGGTTGGCGGTAATCCGATTCCCACGCCATCTCCAGGTGGGTCCGTGCCACACCCAGGCTGCTCAGCGCCATATATCCCCGGCCCAGGGCGTACTGGCCGGGACCTTCCGCCACCGCTCCGGCAGCTGCCATGGTTTTTTTAATCTGCGCCATGCGCTCCCGGATCCGTTCCCTGTCCTGCCGGATGTCGTGGAGCGGTACGGTGTGGGAATAACGCGCCAGTGCCTCGATCCGCTCCACCTGCTGGCCGAACGCCTGAGCAAGCGTCGCCTTCTTCGCGGTGGTCCACCGGGTCCAGACGCCCCAGCCGACGGCGGCGGCCAGAAGCACCAGGGCGACGGCGCCTACGGCAACCCCGACCTTGTGTTTGACCGCCTTCATCCTCAAGCGGTACAGCAGGCCGGTCGGCCGGGCCTGCACCGGCTCGCCGTCCAGGTAACGCTGGATATCCTCGGCGAAGGCGCGGGCGGATGAGTATCGCTCCTGAGGGTCCTTCCGCAGGCACTTCATGACGATGGCGTCCACATCCGCCGGGATGTTCATGCCCGGACGCTGCAATGGTTCGGGGACCTCATCCAGGACTTTCATCAACACCGCGGTAGGCGTGTCTCCGGGAAAGGGCGGTTGTCCGGCCAGCAGTTCGTACATGGATGCGCCCAGCCCGTACACGTCGCTGCGACGGTCCACTTGGTCCAACTGACCCCGGGCCTGTTCCGGCGGCATGTAGTGCGGTGTGCCCAGTACTGCTCCGGTCACCGTCATGCCGGCGGAGTCGGCAGCCCGTGCCAGGCCGAAATCCATGACGTACGGTTTCCAGTCCCCGGTATCGGACTGCTCCACCAGGATATTCGCAGGCTTGACGTCGCGATGGATCAGGCCGTTGCGATGGGCCGCATGGAGGCCACGGGCCGCCTCTTTCATGAGCAGCAGTTTCTGCTCCAGGGTCATGCCGGCCGCGGCCTGGTCCAGGGGCAAGCCGTTGATGTACTGCATGGCGATGAACGGCTTGCCTTCGACCTCGCCGACCTCGTACACCTTGCAGACCCGTTCGTGATCGACCTGGGCCTGGGCCCGGGCTTCCTGATGGAAGCGCTGGATCAGCTTCGGGTTGTCGCCCAGAATGAACTTCAAGGCGACGTGGCGTTGCAGGTTCGGGTCAAAGGCCTTGTAGACCTGGCCCATGCCGCCGCCGCCGAGATACGACTCAAAGCGGTAACGAGCCCAACCTTCCACCGGGAACCGGACCTGGCCCCCGGCCTGGGAAGCCTGGGGCTGCGAAGCTCCATCATCGGCGATGGTCGGTGCTTCGGAATTCAGTTTTTCATCAGGCTCTTTCATGGTTCCACCAGGAAGCGTGCACCTCCAACAACCCTGGCAGGGCTCCACCGTTGCAAGCCGCAGGAACGCAACTCATGTAGATGAACCGGAAATCTCAGTCAATTCGGAGCCTTTTTTACCATTATTCACATAAACCGGTCAAGGAAAAGGGGTCAGGCACCTTTTTCTCATCCGCACGTTTGCAGGACGGAAACCGATCTTCACTCCCAGGACGATTTTCGTTCCAGTGAACTTTAATATCAGGCTATGGCACGACCACTCCGAATGATCCTACCGAACCTTCCACACCATATAGTCCAGCGAGGCCACAATCGCGATCCAGTTTTTCATTTCGAAGATGATTACCAAACCTACTGTTCCCAAATGAGAAGGTTTCGAGATCGGATCGGTGTGAGTCTTTACGCCTATTGCTTGATGCCCAACCATGTGCACCTCATCATCAATCCTGGGGAGGATGTAGCAACTCTAAGTGATTTCATGAAGCGACTTGCCGGCCAATACAGCCGCCACATCAATCATCGCGAAGGAAGAAGAGGTACTTTGTGGGACGGCAGGTTTCGTTCCAACCCGATTCAAAGCGACCGGTACCTCCAGAATTGCTGTCGTTATGTAGAAATGAATCCTGTCCGAGCCGGCCTCGTCTCCGATCCTATGCAATACAGGTGGTCGAGTGTTCGCGAAAGGGCCGGACAAACATCAGAACAATGGCTGGATGAAGACCCCTGTTATCTGGACCTGGGAAGGAGCAGAATTGAGCGGGAGCGGCATTACCGTATCTGGTTCGATCCGGTCAAGCTGGAACCAGATCTCGACAAGATTCGCCGGACGATCCGCGAAGGGGGCATTATCGCTGACGAGAGCTACCGATTAGAGCTGGAATCCCAGACCGGGAAAGTTTTGAAAATTCGAGGGCGAGGCCGACCCAGCCGGGCTAGTCATACAAGGTAACAATTGTGCGGCGGCGAAAAGGTGCCTGACCCCATTTATGCGCCGGGGGCGACCGGGTCGGCCAGCGTGTCGTGTAGCAGGGGGATCGCCACCTTGCACAACAGCGTGAACACCATGAACCCGATGGCGAATATTCCGGCGCCGACACGGATCTCGATCCAGGTCGGGATGTACTCGTAGATCTCTCCCAGGGTATCCGGGGTCATCCCGGGGATCACCAGGGCCAGCCCTTTCTCGATGTAGACGCCGGCGTAGATCAGGATGCAGCCCAGGTTCAGGGTCACCATGTTCATGCGTGTTTTCGGGACCAGGAACAGCATAAACGCCACTACGCTGAAGATCAGGGATATCCAGGCGAACGGGACCAGCGCCGTGTGGCCGTGAAGGCCGGTGTACAGATACTTGGTGTGGACCAGATGGCTGGTGTTGGAATAGTACTCCTTGAAGATCTCCACGCCGAACAGGAACAGGTTCAGGAACATGGCGTATGCCATAAGCTCGGCGATCTTGGAGATCGCTTCCTTGCGGATTCGGATGTGGGTGGTTTTCCGCAGGATCTGGAACAGGATCAGCATGATCGCCGGACCGGAGCAGAGCGCCGAGGCGATGAAGCGGGGCGCCAGGATCGACGCGTTCCAGAACGGGCGGGCGGCCATACCGTTGTAGACGAATGCGGTGACGGTGTGGATGGAGATAGCCGCAGGGATTGAGAACAGCAGCAGCGGAACCACGAAATTTTTATTGTACGGTTTCTTGAAATACGCTTTGTAGAGAAAGTGCCCCACAATCATGGCGTTCAGGACTAGGTAGCCGTTCAGCACCAGTACATCCCACCCCAACAGGGAACTGGGAACGTTCAGGGATCCGATAAACGGCAGCAGTTCCAGCGCCCGGCTGGGCTGGCCGATATCCACCGTGACGAACAGCAGGCACATCACGATGGCGCTGATGGCCAGCAGCTCGCCGAAGATGGCTATCTCCCTTATCGGCTTCCAGTTGTAAACGTAGGCCGGTATCACCAGCAGCACGGCTGCGGCCGCCACCCCGACCAGGAACGTGAAGTTCCCGATGTAGAACGCCCAGGAAACCTGGTCCCGCATGTTGGTGACGATCAGTCCTTCGGTGAACTGCCGCCAATAGGCGAATCCGCCCGACACCATCAGGACCGCGAGGAACGCCATCCAGCTGTGATAGGCCCAGTTGCCCTTGAGGGTCAGCCGGAAGGAACCGATGAGGAATTCCCAGATTTTTTTGATATTCATATCAGGTCGCGTAGAAGTAGTAGAACTTCGGTTGGGTGTTCAGGTCCTCTTTCAGAACGAAAACACGTTTCTTGCGCATCAAAACCCTCATCTCATCCGCCTCGTCCAACAGGTTCCCGAACTTCCGCGCCCCAACCGGGCAGATCTCGACACAGGCCGGATATTTCCCGTTGCGCACCCTCTGAATGCAGAACGTGCACTTCTCCACCACACCGTTGGGTCTGGGGCGGTTGCCCAGATAGTGCATATCCGGGTTCACGCTCTCCGCCGCCAGTTCCGGCTCGGCCCAATTGAAATGCCGGGCTCCGTAGGGGCATGCCGACATGCAACAGCGGCAGCCGATGCAATGATCGTAGTCAACGACCACGATGCCGTCGGCCTCCTGCCATGTCGCCTCCACCGGGCAGACCTTGATGCACGGAGCGTTGCGGCACTGCTGGCAGGCTACCGGCATGTAGAAAGAGTCTTCTTCCGGAACCGTTTCCGGGTTGTAGTACGGATTCGACTCCTCCAGGTTGATGCCTTTGCTCTTGTCCATCTCAAGGACGCGGATCCAGTGGATCTGGGGATCCCTGGACTGGTTGTTCTCGTTGACGCAGCCATAGACGCAGCGGCGGCAGCCGATGCAGCGCGACAGGTCCAGACCGTAACCGAACAGTACTCCCTGCTGGGCGCCCTTGGTGGAAACGGTGACGTTCTTGCCGTACTTCTCGGTGTACTCCTGCTCCATCTCCCGGACGATGCGCTGCATGCGATCCGGTGAAATTTCCTTGAAATTCTTGTGCAGCAGGTCTTCTATGAACCCGGCGGACGCCCCGGTGACGCCGGCGGCGATCGCACCCATAGCGGCGGTTCCTCCGGCCAGAAAACTGCGGCGGTCGATTTTCGGACGATCATCGGTAGTCTTCATTGGTCGTGCCCCTCTTCAGTCGCCCCGGCATGTTCCGGCTCGACCTCGGCGGCCGTTCGCAGGAACTGGGGCCGCACCGGCGGCGGAAGCGGTTTCATGGCCTCGAATTTCGGGGAGTGGGGGTTGTGGCAGTGGGCGCACAGCAGGTACTGTTTGGCGCCGTCCCAATATCCCCTGCGGCGTCCGTGGATCCCTTCCCGCCAGTCCCGAAAGATCGTACCGTGGCATTGCCCGCAAAGCTTGTAGGATTCTTCGAACCCTACGAGAGTGCCGTTCACCAGGCGGAGGTGATCCCGGTCGGCGGCATTGTGACAATCCAGGCACCAGCGTTCGGCAGGCCCGTGGTTCAACACGATGTCGTCATGCATGTCCACCAGTTCGCGGCGTTCGGGATTGACTTCCAGGTCGGCATGACACTCGGAGCATGGGAAGATGTATTCCTCCGAGAACGGCGGCGGTGGAACGGTGAAGACGCCGGCCTCCTTTCCTTCCGCCGCCTCCTGAACGTGAGGCAGCAGTTCCATCTCGAAATCGAGTTCCGGGAAGTCTTCCGGTCCGTAAGCGATCCGGCCTTCGGCGGTGGAATCAACGTGATCGTCGCTACCACGCAACAGGGTCATCAGGGTAATTACCGTCAAGACCCCAAAAATCATCAACATGACAACCAGGGCGGACCAACCCGGCAACAGGTCCTGTCCCAGTTCCTGTTGCTCTTCGTTCTCTTTCATAGAGGCTCCCCGAGGTACGACGGATAGCGCACTTCATTGGTCAGATTACTAGTCTTACACCAGTCAGGCAGCGGGGAGAAAGAGACCTTGTGGACCTTGGAGGGTACTTTTGGCGGGCGGGTATGTGGGGCGGAGCCGAATGGCTCCACCCCGTCATGCAATCAATTGGAAATCAGAACTCGCTGGAAGGCGGACAGTTGTCCTCTCCGACCTCCGCGAAATAGGTGTCCAGTGCCGTTTTCAATGCTTGACCTCGATCCCCCGCGGCACCCTGCGGATCGCTCCCCACCAGGTGTTGGGCCAGGTACAGGTCGATGTCGTTCAACAGCAATGCCGTGGTTGCGCGCATGCCGAAGGCGGCCTGGTTCAACCGGGCAGCGACGTACTTGAACGAGAGTTGGCGTGTGACGTCCCCGTTCGCCGAAAGATCCAGGATCCCCAGGTAAGTCGTGCCGGCCAGGATTGGATCGACCCATGGGAAGACGGTATCGTTTTCGAAGCCGGCCTCATGGGCGATCGGATCGCTGAGCAGGTCGTCCCATTTCGGCCTGCCGTCGCCACCCTTCCAGAATCCGGGCGACTTGGCACAGGGGGTGATGATCTCCACGGAGAAGCCTGCGGTCACGGTGATCTGGTTGGGCAGCCCGTCTACCTGGTATGTGGCGGTTGTTTCGTTCACCAGCGGGTTCGGATCCGTGCTCAGGATGACCCGGCTCACGACGACCACCGCCGATTCACCGGCCGCAAGCGTATCGGGCAGGAGGTCCGAAAGATCCCCCAGCAAGGTATCGACAATGGTGATCTCGTTGAGATCCACATCGCCGGTATTCTCGATGACGATGGTGTAGGTCACAAGATCGCCGACGCCGGCCGATGCCGGCTCACCCGCTATGGTGACGGTGAAGCCGGGGTAGACCAGGTCTACTTCATGGCTGGCGCTGTCGGCGATGACGTTGGGGAAGCCCCCTTCCGGATTGTAGCTGACGTCTACCGTATTGCCCAGCGGGTCCGGGTCGTCCGGCAGCACCGTGCGTGACGCCTCGATGGTGCATGTACCGGCGACCGGCAGCCGGTCTCCGCAGGTGCTCGTTGTGATGTACGGGTTGTCTCCGTCCAGCACGCCCAGCAGAGAATCGAAGTAGTACCCGTTGACCAGATCCGGGCTGTCCAGGGAACCGGTGTTCACTACCGTGATGAGGTAGTCCACCACGTTCCCGGGAGTCGACAGTGTGTCACCGGTCTTGCTGACGTCTATGGACGGCTGGAACAGCTCCAGGGGGAAGTCGTCCGAGTCGCTCACAGTAATGATGCTGGCCTTGGCCGCATCACCGAGACCCGGCTGGTCGGAGTAGGTTGCGCTGACACTGGTATCGAACGGATCGGTGGAATCCTCCGGCACGGCGGTCACGATGTCGAAGGTACAGCGGTCCTTGGGCCTCAGAACGCTGCATCCACCGACGAAATCCGGCGCCGCTCTGCCGCCGGGAGTGATCACGCCTTCGTNNNNCACCGAAGTAGGAATCGAGCACCTCCACGATGTACAGGGTGCCTCCGCCGGTGTTTTCCAGTTCATAGCGGAACGTGAAGTCATCCCCGATCTTGGAAAGGGTCGGGTGAGGGTTGTCGGGGCTGTTGCCGTCCTTGCTGACGGTGAAGGAGCAGATCCCGATGGAGGCCCGGGCGAAGTCCTTCAAAGAAGAATTGAACGATGCCGACGACCGGCTCTTGGCTTGCACGTTGACGAAACAGGGCGTGCGGCCAAGGAGCGCGGTGACGTTGACGCCGACCTCGGTGAACGCGTTGGGCTCGAGGCTTTCCGTCGGTATGCCGCGGTCATCGAAGCTGGTCCAGGTGCCACCCTCGATCTGTATGCCGTTGTTGAAGGCACAGACCGTATCCGGCTCGTTGCAGCCTTCACCGTTGAGGGACTCGGACAGCAACCAGCCGGTTCCGTCCCAGCGACGGATTTCGGCGGACCCTAAATTCCCGCCCTTCTGGAAGTTCATCACAACAAGCAGATCGCCATCGCTACGTTCACCTTCGAACTCGCACGGCGGGCTATCTTCCGGCCCGGCGCTCTGGTCATCCCCACAGGGAGCTTCCCGGTCCAGGGTGACTGCAGCCTGGTTGAACTCAAAATCAATGTGGCTGTCGCCGGACGCATCCAGACGTTCCACGCCTGTGTACAGCATCAGGTCCAGTTCCGCATCCAGGGTGGCGTATGCGTAAAAGTTGGTCAGGTCGTCCTTGGAGGGACTGTTTCCGGTGTTCCAGCGCCACTCCGTTATCGGCGTATCGTTTTTGGCCGATCCTTTGACGAACACGGTTTCATCGGTCGCCTTACCGATGGATAGCGGATCGGTGGTGAACGCGGCATCCACACCGCCGCAGTCGGCCACCGCCTGCGCGATCGCTTCCGGCGTCGGATCGGCGCCGAACAGTTCGGCCCAGTCGCATCCTGGTTGGGTATCGGAGCCGACGATATCGGCGGTTCCGGACCCTCCCGAACCGTCTCCCAATTCGAACAGCCCGTCGTCATGGACCGCCAGATAAACGGTGCCGGCCAGCAGCACCAGGATTCCGAACACCAACAGACCATCACGAAGCATGCCGCGCCTGAACATGGATCCCCCTCCTTATAAGCGTACTAAGCCTTTATTTGCCTATCTTTTACGAGGAAAAGCGCCGGGAGTCAATGGAAACCTGGAATGGGTGGGAAAAGGCGGGATGTGTCTAAACCACGAGAATAACCGATTATTCGCCCGGCGACAGCCGCCGCCGCACCTCCTCGACTTCGGCTTCGAAGCGGGGATCGCCTCGAAGGGATCGGAAATCGGAATCGTCGTAGATCGCCTTGTTGGCGAATCCGCGACCGACCGCTTCGTGAACCAGGGCCAGTGCCTCCTGGCGGTTCCCTTGCAGCGCCGCCACTCCGGCCAGGTTGTAGTACCTGAGGGCGACCCGGCGGTGGGTCGGACCGAGTGCCTTTTCCTGGATCTCGAGAGCCTGCTCGTAGTACGTCCTGGCCCCGGCCAGGTCCCCCATGGACTTCAGGACGATGCCCAGGTTGTTGAGACTCTGCCCGACGTCGGCGTGATCCGGTCCCAGTGCGGCGCGCCGGATCACCAGCGCCTGTTCGTGCATCGCCCGTGCCTCCGCGAGATCCTCGGTGACCATCAGTAGATTCCCCAGATTGTTCAGCGTCTCGGCAACCCTGGGATGGGCCGGTCCCAGCACTTTGCGCCGGATCAGGAGGCAACGTTCGTACATCGACCGCGCCTCATCATATTCCTCGCGCACCCGGTACAGCGCCGCCATGCTGTTCAGGGTGCCGGCCACATCGGGATGTTCGGGGCCGAAGGCGGTCTCCTGAATCGTCAAGGCCTGGCGGAACAGTTCCAGAGCCTCATCGGCTTCACGGTCCCTCCAATGCACGATCGCCAGGTTGTTGAGACTCCGGGCCACATCGGGGTGGTCCGGCCCTTCAACCGCTGCGAATATTTCCCGGGCCCGGCGGTAGTGGGTCTTGGCCGCCGCATAGTTCCCCTCC
>CALZKF010000135.1:10596-12553 GCA_945787955.1 uncultured Acidobacteriota bacterium
CAGGAAGCTCCGGACCGAGTCCCGGAACATCTCGTGCTCCTGCCCCAGGAGGTCCTCCCGGATCTCAAGAGTCTCCTTGAACAACGGCCCGGCCTCCTCCAGTTTCCCGGCCCGCAACCGCACCGTCCCCAGGTTCTCCAGCACACTGGCCACCTGCAGGTCGCGATCACCCAGGTTCTCTCGCAAGGTCACCAGCGCCTGCTCCAGCAGCGGGCCGGCATCATCGTAGAGACCGAGGCTGCGGTACACCTTCCCCATGGTGTTCATCATCCGCCCCATTACGATCGGTTGTCCTGCCAGTTCCAGCTGGATCCGTGTCGCACCCTCATCGAGGATTTCTCGGGCAGTGATGGTATTGCCCAGGGATTCGCTGGGATCAGAGACTTCAAACAGACCGACCATGAAATCGGAAACCTGCTTCGAAGTCTCCGCCTCAAGGTTGGCCCGGTCCCGCTCCCGGGCGATCCGATCGGCCTGGATCGCCATGGTGACGGCGAACGCGACCAGCAGCACAAGCAGGGTGGCGGCGGAAGTCACGCCGATCCGGTGGCGGCGGACGAACTTCCGGCTCCGGTAGAGCTTGCTCGGCGGCCCGGCCAGGACCGGTTCGTGGTTCAGATGTCGCCGGATGTCCGCCGCAAGCTCCATCGCCGTGCCGTAGCGCCGGGTGCGGTCCTTCTCCAGCGCCTTCATGGTGATCCAGTCCAGATCGCCCTTGAGTTCTCTCGTCAGCGTCGAAGGCGGAACGTGGTGCTTGCGGGTGAAGGTCCCGGTATCCATCCCCAGGCTGGTGACACGGGTGCTGGGTTTGGGAGGGTCGACCTCCCGGATTTTTTTCCTGATGCCGTCAAACCCGGCGCTGCGCAACTCCTCCGAGTCGAACGGCAACGTGCCTGCCAGCAGCTCGTACATCATCACGCCCAGGGCATAAACATCGGACCGGGTGTCGATACCCTCACTGCTGAAATCGGTCTGTTCCGGGCTCATGTACTCCGGCGTTCCGATCAACTGGCCCAGTTCGGTGTACATGGTCTTGTCGGTGAGACGCTGGTCCATCGCCTTGGCCACGCCGAAATCGATGATCTTCGGCATCGGCTTGCCGTCCTCTTCCATGATCATGACGTTGGATGGTTTCAGGTCGCGGTGGATGATCGCTTTCTGATGAGCGTGCTGCACCCCTTCGCAGATCTGGATGAACAGTTCCAGGCGCTGGTTGGTATCCAGGCCTTTCCTGTCGCAGTACTGCGTCAACGGCACCCCGGGTACATGCTCCATGACGAAGTACGGCCGACCCCGGGGGGTGGTGCCGGCGTCGTAGGCCCGTGCGATGGAGGGGTGGACCATCATGGCAAGGGCCTGCTGCTCTGCTTCGAAGCGGGTTACGATCTGCTCGCTGTCCATGCCGCGCTTGATGACCTTGAACGCCACCGTCCGGCGGACCGGCTCCAGCTGTTCCGCCTCCCAGACTTCACCCATACCGCCTTCGCCCAGTTTCCGGACCATGCGGTAGTGATCGATGACCCGCCCCGGCGCCGTGGATACACCGTTGTCGGCTGAGGCGGTGTGCTCCTCGGACTGGGTCGGCAGGTCCCCGTCTTCCCATTCGGTGGGGCGGTCCGAATTGTCCTCCATGCCGGTGTTCCCCCTTGTTTCAGGCGGAAGAATACCCCAGGACGGCGATGAAGTGACAGGCGGATCCGGACAGAACGAACAGGTGCCAGATGAAATGGCTGTAACGCACCCCTTTGATGGCGTAAACCGCTGCTCCGACGGTGTACGCCAGCCCGCCGGCCAGCAGCCAGACCAGGCCGGCCGGTTCCATCGATGCCAGCAGCGGCTTGATGGCGATGACGATCAACCAGCCCATGGCGACGTACATCAGCGTGGAGAGCAGCTTGAACAGGACCCCGGCCACCGCTTTCAAGACGATTCCGGCTGCGGCCACTCCCATAACCAG
>CALZKF010000136.1 GCA_945787955.1 uncultured Acidobacteriota bacterium
GCGGCAACGTCCTGGTGGCCCACGGATCGCTGATCCGTGTTGAGATCCACCGCACCATGCTGGAAGACGTGGCTGCTCTCGAACCGGTGTTCATGGTCGAGGAGTGGCAGAAACGATTCGCCCGCGCCGAAGAGACCACGAATGTGATCCAGACCGGCAACTACTACGCCGGCGGCATCGAAGCTCCCTCCCCTTACCACGCTGAAGGACTCCGTGGCGCAGGCCAGGTTCTGATGGTCCTGGACAGCGGCGTCTCCGTTGACGCCGGCGATATGTCCGATACCTCCACTTCGGCTGGTAGTCCCGGCACCCTGCATCGCAAGGTGCTCGCCAACACCGCCACCACCGGGTTCGGTGGCAGTGGAGACACTTCGTCCTGCGACGACCCGCTGGTGGGTGGATCGACCCACGGCCAGATCGTTTCCGCCACAGCCCTGGGCTGGGCCACCGACGTGGACCCGGCCTACGGCGCCACCGGTTTCGTCGCCGAGGACATCGCCGGCAACCAGTTCGCGCTGGACGGCGTGGCCCCTGAAGCGAAGCTGGTGTTCTACGACGGCCACGTGACCCCCGCCACCGGGAGCTGCGGCGACGCCGAGAACGCAGGCATATCGCCAGGCGACCTGTACGCCGGCGGCTCCACCGGCTCCCTGGGCGCCTCGTACGAGGACGTCAACCTCGCCGCCAGGATCACCAACTTCTCCTGGGGCTTGCTCAGCAACACCTACAACGGCGACGCCATCGACATCGACACCTTCCTGCATGACAAGAAAGATGCCCTGGTGTTCGTCTCCGCCGGCAACGCCGGCTCCGACGACGACAGCGACGGTTTCCCGGATCTCGCCACACTGGGCGCCCCGGCGACTTGCAAGAACTGCCTCGCCATCGGCGCCAGCGGTAACGCCAACGCCAACGGCTCCCGCAGAACCGAGCGGGACCGGGCGTTCTTCTCCTCCACCGGTCCGGCCGCATCTGGCGGCCGTATCGCTCCCCAGCTCATGGCCCCCGGCCAGGAGCGGGGCTTTTTGGGCGTCGACTCCGAGTTCGCCTGCCGGTCCGGCGACAACGACCAGACCGGTACTGTCGAATGCGACGTCACCGAAGGCTGGGCCGGCACCAGCTTCGCCTCCCCTGCAGCCGCAGGTGCGGCCCTGCTGGTTCGGGACTACTTCGCCTCGGGGTTCTACCCGGACGGCACCGACACGAACCCGAGCAACGCCGGCGACCAGCATCCCGATGTCTCCGGTTCCCTGGTGAAGGCGGCCCTGATCGCCAGCGCCGATTTCCTGGCCAACGCGAACGGCGACGATCGTCTCAACGCCCTCGGCGCCAACAACACCATCCGGTACCGCTTCAACAACGAACAGGGCTACGGACGCATCCAGTTGGATAACGTCCTGCCGTTGCAGACATGGTCCCTGACCCCGGTCGGCATGATCGTGAAGGACGGCGGAATCCCGACCGGCGTGTTCGGCGACCTGTCCGGCCTTTCCGGCCTCATGCCTCTGGCCGGCGGAACCCAGTCCGAAACGTTCGAGGTTTGCGACGACACCCAGGAACTGCGCGTGGCGCTGGTCTGGATGGAAGCCCAGGGCGATGTCCTGCAGAACGACCTCGACCTGGAAGTGCAGGGACCGAACGGGAAAGTGTATTACGGCAACTACTTCACCGACGACAACAATCGTGACAACACGATCCCCGCCGGCGAAGACTGCGGTCCTATCAACAACCCGTCTGTACCCGACGGCCTGATCAACTCCTCGCCGTGGTCGCTCCCGACCTGCGTAAACTCGGTTCACGACACCGCGAATCCCATGGAAGCGGTGTTCCTGTCCCCCGATCCTGACGCCGACGGAAACACGGGTGACGCATTCGACCAGCTCGCCGGCCAGACCGGCGCCTGGACCGTTCGAGTCATCGGATCCGGAATGAGCGCCGACACCAACTATGCGGTGGTGATCACCGGCGGCGTTTGCCTCGGCTCATCGGTCCGTTTCAATGCCGGCAATTACGTCTGCAACGACTCGGCCGTCATCACCGTCAACGACATCGATGACGCGACCAACGACCCGGCAGCCGGATTGACCGTCCCCGGCGAGATTTCCAGCAGGGTCCTGGTAGAGGTGGTCGATACCGACGGAGTCACCGTTTTGGACTCCGAATCCGGCCTGAACTTCACACAGCAGGGCACTTCGCTACGATTCGAATCCGACTCACTGCTGATGTCCGACAGTACAGCGTTCGATCCGGGCAACGGTATCCTGGACGTCCGCCATGGCCAATCCATCCGGGTAACCTACCAGGATGAGATCAACGGCGGCATCCCCGTTCCCAACGACAGCAAGCGGGTCGCCACCAGCGTGGTCGACTGCACAACCGCCATCAACTTCGGAAGCCTGGTGTTCGGCAAGGTCGGCGCCAACGGCATCTTCACAATCGACGGCGGCTGTGAACAGAACCTGCGCGGCGGGTTCGAGTTCGGTTTCCCGGACGAATACCTCGACCGCGGCGAATCGGTCGGTTACGGCATTGCATTCTCCAGTAACGAATCGGAGACACTGGTCGACGCCGTCGCTACCTTGCGCTGCGTGGTAGCCAACGACGCAACAGGACCGGAAGAGTGTCTCCCGGGTACCACTGACTGTTCAGACCCGAATCGTGAAAACAACGCCCCCTGCTCCGGCGTGTTCATCACCGACTCCCCCAAGGGTGTCGGCGACATCCCGGTTGGTGCGACCATGGCGGCATACTTCGATGTCACCTTGGACAATACGGTTACCACCCTGTCCGAGGTGGAGTTCATCCTCGGGATCTCCTCGCCTGCGTCCGGCAAATCGGCAGAAGGCCTGGCGATCTCCCGCCACGTCCTGGACGTGGACGAAAACTCCACGTACTACAGCACCGACTTCCCAACCGGCGGTACGCAGGTCAAGGACTACAACAACAACGAAGTCGCGGATTTGGTCACCACCGACCTGGGCAATCCCGATCTCGACTACCGGGTCGAAACCTGGAACTGGGGTAATCCCAGCGCCACCAACCCGGACCTTGTTTCCTTCGCCCCGTTCGACTTCGACGCCAACAGCGGCGGGTTCCAGTCCGGCATCACGGCTAACAGTGACGTCGGCCTGATCATCAACCAGCCGACTCTGTGGGGCGAGGATCTCAACTTCGACGGCGCGGCTCAGGGAACGGAAGCGTCCCGCGACCCGGTCGGCACGGGCGCGCTGGATCGCGGCTGGAACACCCTCGGCGGCTGCGGCTGGCAGACCCAGACCGGCCTGGGCAGCGGCGACGGCGGCGTATGGCACACCGGTCTGATCGGCAACAATTCCGGCAGTTCCGGTCTGGCGGCCTGTCTCGCCGACGGCGACACCGGTCCGAACCGTTGCCAGGCGACCGAATCAGGAATCGGCACCACCGAAGGTGCGCTGCTCTGGTTCGAACTGCTCCTCACGCCCGAGATCCACAAGGTCAACGGCGACACCCACACCGTCGAGATCGTCGATTTTGCCTGGAACATGACCCAGGATATCGCCAATGACCTCGAGGCTTTCACTTGGGAATTCGACAACGACACCGATAAACTGGAACCGCTTGACCTGACTTCCGACTCGACGATCAGCGGCCTGATGTTCGGCAATTTCGGCCCGGTAGCCAATGCCGGCAACCCGGCCCTCGGTTCCCCGGCCCATGCAGGTCTGAACTCAGGCTATGCCATGTTCAGCCAGTATGAGTGGGATCCGCTCAGCGGGACCACCAATGCCGAGAACTTCAACGGCAGCAGTGGCGCGGGAACCGACCGTGTCGGCGATCAGAGCTGCTGGTTCAACGACTCGAAACAGGGCGGCTTGTCAGGTCCGTACGGTACTGCCCTGCCCCTGGACGACGATGTCGACCAGGGTGGGGCGGCCGGTGCCGACGAGTTCGTCAAGCCGAACGGCCCACTGCGTAACTTCGACATCTCCGCATTCAACGGACCGGACCTCCGGGTGACCACCTGGGAGGATCTGTTCGGCGACACCGGCAACAACTTCCAGGCCTCGCTGGGCTACCTGGTGCTCGAGGGCACCCCGTCCGACCTGGCGTCCGGGAAGAGCTACGGGGCCACCGTGGATGACGTCGTCATCGAATGGCGGGAGTACGATTTGGTTGCCGACGGCACCGACTGCACCACCCCCGGCATCAACGAATGCGCCTCCCTGGATCTCCAGACCACCAACTTCTACGAAGGTGCGGCGTTCATCAATGTAACCTCCATCGAAAGGTCGCCTCCGGCGGCCAACGACTGCAATTTCGATGGCGACACAGCCGATCCCGGCGACGACCAAGACTGCGACAATGATACTGTCAACGACCTGGTCGCCGAGGTTTACAACGCCGACAGGCAGGACACGGAGATCATCTACCTCAACAACACCGGGAACGCGAACAACCCGGACGAGTACAAAGGCTCGATCCCGATCTCTCCGTCCTTCGATGTCGACGGTGCGCTCAATGCCAGCGGCTACTTCGAGAACGGTGTGCTGTTCATTCAGCAGAACGGAACCCAGAACCCGATCGTCCAGGTGGAGTACCTCGACGAGAACTGCAACGACGACCCGGACCCGGCCAAGCAGGGTATCCGGTTCGCCTCCACCACGGTCTTTATGCCGGTGGCGAGGATGAATCTCGCCTCGTACGTGCTGGTTGACGACAACGACAACGACGGCTACGCCGATGCAGGCGAAACCGTCGATATGACCATCACGCTGAAAAACAACGTCGACGTCGAGTACGCCAACGTGCTCGCCAGACTCTCGACCAACTCCCCCAACATCGAGTGCATCAGCATCTCCTCGGTTCCGATGGGAACCATGGGCCGCCTGGAAGAAAAAACGGCACCGTCGGCGTTCAGATTCAAAGTCGCCGACAGTGTCAACCGCGGCACGACCTTCGAGGAGCTGACCGCCGATTTCGCAATCAGCGTGTCCGGTGAGGAATTCGACACCCTGATCCAGCCTATCGCGCTGAAGATGGACATCGATCTGGACATCTCCAACATCGGTTCCAACGAAAACTCCGATTGGACCGAGAACTTCGACGGCGGCACCTTCGGCCAGTTCACCACCATGAACATGGACGGGCCGGGAGTTGGCGGCTCCAACGCCAACTCGGACGGTTACCGCTGCCAGTACAGCGACCCGGACAACATCAACGCCAACGCCTACAAGCGCACCATGTGCTACCTGGGCAACAACCGCACCAACCCGCTGACGGGTGACGACATCTACGAGTTCCACGTCCACACTCCCGCAGGATCGCCTGACGGCGGCCGTGCCTTCAGCACAGCGAACTCACTGCACCTGGGAACTCATGACAATCCGGCCAACCCCGGGTTCGACACCACGTCTCTGGGCCAACTCGACGCCCTGGTGACCCAGGCCCCGATCAACCTGTCCACCTCAGCCGCTTCGGTGCTGAGCTTCAAACACCAGATCTCCATGATCGACGACCGCACAGTGAACGCCCCGGACAACGAAACCCCGGACCGTGCCATCGTGATGGTCAAGAAGGTCAACAACGCCGGTGTGGAACAAGGGAACTGGATCAAGATCTCTCCATACCAGAACGTCTACCACATTCAGGGCACGGACAACTACACTGAATGTGTGTTCGACCCGATCGACGACGGATCGACCGAAGACGACTTCTTCGATCCGCTGGATCCGTTCCGTCGCACGGGACCGTCATCCACCTGTTTCCCCGAATTCGTCTATACCGACCTGGGGAACACACGATTTGACGCACTGTACGATCCGAACCTCACCGGCCGGGCTACCGAAATCGGCGGAGGCCTCCAAGGCGCCGTCGGACCGGGCACCTGGGTCGAATCCAAGTTCGATCTGGCCGTTTATCGCGGTTTCCGCCTGAAATTGCGGTTCCTGTACACCAGCATCTCCGTCGACTCACCCGCTACCAACTACAACCAACTGTTCGGCCTGCCTGAAGGCTGGGTGGGTGACGACGGCTGGTACATCGACGATATCTTGGTCAGCAACACCATGCCGACGACGGCGGCCACCCTGGTGCCCGACGCCGTGGCAGACAACCCGGCGGCGACCTGTGCCATAGACTGCAGCGATCTGGTCGCAGACCTTTCCACTGACCTGGCGCCGACCCACACCATCGGCGCACCGGGCGGTGCGATCAACCTCAACGCCGATGCCACCACCGTCGGAGTGTGTACCAACGGCACCGTGCAGTTCCAGTTCTGGAGTGACGACGACCTGAGCGGTACTCTGGACGGCAACGACACGCTGTTGCGGACGTGGAACGACAACCCGATCCACACCGTGGTCCCCACCGCTACCACCACTTATGCGGTAGTAGCACGCTGCACCGTCGACACCACTCCCAGCACCTGCGCAGGCACCAACGCGCCTGTCGCATTCCTGCCGGTAACCGTGCTTTGCCCGGCTTCCGGTAATCTCGGATTCAACCAGACGATCGGACTTGCCGCGGACAAGCTCTCCATATCGTGGAGCTCCCCCGCTACGGTCAAGGCGGTTGAGGGCGACCTGTTCCAGATGCGTGCCGACGGCAACTTGACCGGTGCGGTGACCTGCATTGAAGACGGCACAAGTGGTCCGGTTTCGAGCGTGGCCACCTCCACTGTTCTGCCTCCTGGAGGAGGGTTGTTCTTCCTCGTCAAGGGAGCTTCTGGCGGGGCGTTCTGCAACGAAGTGTCGACATATGGCTCCACCCTCCGCGACGACGAGCTCGCAATTGCAGCCGGCGTCTGCCCCTGATCTACTCAGGGTAAGCGTTTGACTCCAAGGGGAGGGACTTCGGTCCCTCCCCTTTTTTTCAGCGTGGAACGAAGAATGGTGATGGCATCCCCGGCCTCCGCCCGTTGCACCAGATAAATCATTCCAGGGAATCCTGAGAAGGTTTCAGAAGGCGTTGGTCAGGTCATGGCGCCGGTTGTTGCCTACGGCCGGGGTCTCCATTGCCATGGAGTACAGCCTGCGGCCCAGGATCTGTTTCCAGTCCAGTATCCGCTCGCTGAGGCCGACCTCCATCCCAGGGGAACGACCCCGGTGTGCGCGGCCAGTCCATGGACCGGGATATAGGGAAAATCAGTTCGATTCAACCTGAAACGTGATTGGAAAATGATCGTCCGTCCGGTTTTGAGTCGGTAGTGTCCACCGGCGGATGGTGCACTGCACGGCGTTCAACCGCAAGAGCCGCCGGGTGAGGTGGTTACGCCCGGCTATCCGCAATCTGCGCTACACCTTGGGATAATGGAAAGGGAACTGACAGCACGCTGGTTTTCAGCATCCATCACCAGCGGGTACCGTTGACCAGGGCGAGTGTCCTCGCCAGGCCCAAGCCATAATCGAAGTGACGCATTCTCAGATGCCCCCAGAGCGGCGCCCACCCGTTGGGCCAGAACCGCCGCCACCAGCCCGAAGGTCAGCCTCGCGTTGACCTCACCCAACAGGTTGAGCCGGCTCTCCCCGCTCGGGGTGGTGTACCGCCAGAAGTCGATGCCGGCATGGCCGCGGTAACCGGTCCGGGCCAGGGCCAAGGCCGCTCCGGCTGCAGCCTGTGCCATCCGGGCGGCATCCTGAGGTCCCAGGTAGGCCTGGAAACGCTCCGGGGTGACCGCTCCGGGCTCCGTCAGGCCGTGTAATGCCGTCTCAACACCCCGGAACCGTCCGCCGGGAGTTACAAGAAGCCGGTGGACCCCGGCCAGCCGGACCCGATCTTCTTCTATCAACAGCGAACATCCGAAATCGGAGGTTCTGGGAAGCCAGGGCTCCAACAGACAGGCTCCGTGGCGCCTGAGCAACCGTCCGGCCGCCTCCAATACACCGGCCCCCGGATCGGCACCGGACAGGTCCAGGACCCGTTCACGGCCTGCTGCGGAATAATCGCCCTTGAGCACCCAGCCTGTGTGCTCGCCATGAATCCTGCGGCAGGCCTGGCTGAGCCGGCTCAGATCGTCCGGTGTCCGGACGATCCCGCTCCCTGGAAGGGCGCAGTCCAGTTCCCCGCGCAGGGCAACCAGGAGTGTTTTCGCGTTGCCCCGGCAGGCGGCGGCCGGATCGGGCCGTGGGCAGGCCAGGACAGCCGCAAGCACCGAACCGTCATCGGCGCCGGCCGGGACCATGCCCGATCCGAGGGACGCCGTGGCGTTCGTCTCCCCCCAGGCCAGCACCGCACCGTTCCAGGATCCGGGCAACAGGCCGTGGATGAGGCGCGGTGCAGGGAGTCCCGGCACCGGGGTCAACCGCAGGCGGCCGGGAGGTCCCCGCCGAGGTGGTGTTCGCGGAGGTGGATCTCGAGCTCGACCTGAGCGCGCCGGCCCACGTCTTCCTGGCCGACGTCTGCGGTGCCACGAGCCGCGTCGACCGCGGCCACAGCCGTCTCGAGAGCCGCTGCCGGACGGCGCTGGCCGAGTACAAGGTCCGCGGCGGGCACCTGGAAGCGCTGGCCGGCGACGACGTGGTCTTCGCGGCGCTGCCGGCACACC
>CALZKF010000137.1 GCA_945787955.1 uncultured Acidobacteriota bacterium
AGACCGGCCGGCCGATGAAGGTTTGCAGAGTATCGCTCTCGAGAGCGACGACGCCCTGCTCCATGACGCGGCTGACCGTCAGCCTGAACTCCACCGGCAGTTCCTTGCCCGAAGGCTGGAGGACCACCGGCCGCAGGATCGATTCGACCCGCAGGGCCAGTGTCAGGTGCCGGTCTCCCTGAGCATAGATTTCAACCAACCTGAGTGAGCCTTCGTCCAGAGCCGCCTCCCGGTCCACTACCACCGGGTCGTCGCCGGGCAGTGTGACCGACGACTGTACCCGGACCGCATGGACCTGTCCTTCGTTCGAAGGCGTTCCGGTGAAGTGCAGGTCGACCCTGGAAGCACGCTCGGGATCGGGCCAGGCCAGTTCCAGGCGGATGGAGCCGCCGCCGTTGGCCTGGATCTCCACAACCCGGGATTCGAACGACCGGGTTTCCCCACCGCTCGCCACCACCGGCTGCACCTCCAGCCGGAGGGCTGGTTCCATCCTCACCGGGTAGGGCGCCGCCGCCGCCGGCAGCAACAGCCAAAGTACCAGGGTTGAAAATACCGCCGACCTGCCTGCTCGGTTCATGACCGCATCCTTCAGCCGTGCAGTCACGGCATGACCCTGATTATGTTATTGCTTTCATTGAAGTTGGCAACCCTGTGGCCTGGTTCTCCCTGCACTTGAATCCAGAATTTCGGATCGTTCCGGCGACCTGGTTCAAAAATTTGGATTATCATATACCGGCAGGGAGCGTGAGCAAAGCCATCTGGAGGGATCGTGGGACCTGGGCGGAGACTGGGCGCAGGCGCCAAGGCACTGATCGTTCTGAGTTTCGTCGGTCTGGCCGGCCTGGGAACGGTTTCGATCTATCGGGTTTTCAGCACATTGGAGCCGGTAACCGGCGTGGAGTGGGTCCAGACTACCTCCGGCCCTATCGCCGTCACCGTTATGGAAGAAAGCCCCGCCTGGTCCGCCGGTCTGAGGCCGGGAGACTACCTGGAAGCTGTGAATGGACGCCCGGTAACAAGCGCGTTGGACGCTTCTACCTTTGCCTGGGGCCGTGAAGGCGACATTCCATCGGTCCTGGAGATTCGCAGGGGCCGTGAACGGTTCACCGTCGACCTTCGGCCCGGCTTCGTCTACCGCACCGAACCGTACGGCTATCTCAGCCTGGTAGGGTTTGCGTTCCTGTTTACCGGCGCGTTCATCGCCTTCCGCTGGCGGGCGGTACGTGGCGCGCCGGCGTACGCTCTCCTGGCCGCCGGCCTGTACGGTTACCTGGTATTCAGTCATACCGGATCGGCCGATACCCTGGACCATGTTTTCTACTGGCTGGACATGCTGGCCGGCGTCACCGTCCCGGCCCTCTTGATCCAGCTTTCCCTCGAACTGACCCGCTCGGGAAAGACGCGGCGGTTCATCCCTTTGCTGTATCTGCCGTCGGCAGCGATTCTGCTGGCCGCAATATGGATGCACCCGGGCGCGCTGGGCGGTGCATACCGCTTCAACGACCCGGCCGGGGCCGTGGAACTCCTGGACCGTTTGCAAATCCTGTTCCTGGGGGCTGCGGTGGCCGTCGCCGCTCTCGTCATGCTGAAGGCATATGGCCGGTCCCGCTCCACCCAGCACACCGGCCAACTGCGGTGGATGCTGTGGGGCCTGTTCGTCGGCCTGGCTCCGTTCACCATCCTGTACGCCATCCCCTGGGCGCTGAACGCTACCGATCTGCCGGGTTGGGCCCAGTTCCTGTCGGTGTTGCCGATGTTGCTGGTGCCGGCGGCATTTACCGCCGCCCTGGTTCGATACCGTCTCCACGATGTGAATATGATCCTGCGCTCGGTCGTGGTGGAAGCGGCGTCTATTTTTCTGACGTTCGCCGCCTACGGTGTGGTGGTTTATACCCTGCGCCACGGGCTCTCGGATCTGATCCCCCTGAGCAAGAGCACAACCCGGTACATAGGCATTTTCCTTACCGCCATCAGCTATCCCAGGATACGGAGTCGGATGGTTCTCATGGTGAGCCAGGCGTTCTTCCGCCGGCGCTACAGTTACCGGGCGACGCTACTCGATTGGGCCCGGGAACTGAATTCGGAAAACGACCTGGTCTCCCTGGCCAGGCTGCTCCGGGACCGCATCACCCAAACACTGGACCTGGAGATGGCGACCTTGTTCGTCATGGCCGGCCCGGACCGCTTCGAGAGTGTTGCGGAACAGGACGGGGCACAGGTGCTGGTGCTGGATGAGGCCACGCTGCAGAAGGTGGAGACGGAACCTTACGTCCATTTGGCCGCCGGCGAACTGACCGCAATCCCGTGGGCCCGCTACCTGTTCGGTATGCGTGTCAAAGGCGGGCTGTGTGCATTGATCGCAACTTCCGATCGCAGCGACCATTCCGAATCCCTATCCTCGGAGGACAGGGCTCTGCTGGCTACCTTTTCCGCCCATGCCGCTACCGCCATCGACTCCGCACTTCTGTTCCAGGAACTCCGCCAGCGGGCGGCCGAGGTGGAACGACTGCATTCCCAGCAGGCCACCATTCTCGAGAGCAGCGCCGTCGGGCTGCTGATGCTGGACGAGGAGGAACGGATCCTGATCTGGAACAACGCCATGGAGGAGATGTATCGGCTGCCGCGGGAGGCGGCCATCGGCCGGAGTTTGCAGGAAGTCTTTCCCCCTGACCAGGTTCGCATCCTGGAGCGGTTCGCACCCGGCGGCGATGGCGAGGGAGACAACCGCAGGTTCCGATACACGATGACCAACCGGGAGGGCGAGAAGGTCGTAGTCAATATCGCCGTTTCCAAGGCAGCCGGGCAGTCCGGCGACGGTAGGTTCCGGGTGGTGGCGTTCGACGACGTTACCGAACAGATCCGCCTGGAGGAACAAATGGTGCAACAGGAAAGGCTGGCCTCACTCGGCATGCTGGCCGCCGGAGTGGCCCATGAGGTCAATACGCCTTTAACCGGCATTTCAAGCTACGCCCAGTTGATGATGGACGACCTGCCGGCGGACGATCCCAGGCGGGAGATGCTGCGCCGGATCGACGAGCAGACTCGCCGCGCATCCGATATCGCCAACTCCCTGCTCAATTTTGCCCGGCCGGAGGAGGCGTCGTTCGAGCCCCTGGACATCAACCTGGTCACGCGGGAGTGCCTCAGCCTGTTCGTGCCGCAGATCAAGGGCAGACGGATCCAGGTGCAAGAGGACTTCGAGGAGGGCATCCCTTCGATTCTGGGGCATAAAGGCAAATTGCAACAGGTTCTCCTGAACCTGCTGATGAACGCCCGGGACGCGTTGCCGCCCGGTGGGACCATTACAATACGAACCAGAGGCCGGGCCGGCCGGGTCTGTCTCGATGTGCTGGACAACGGCGAGGGCATCCTCCAGGAGGATCTGGTGCGGGTTTTCGACCCGTTCTTTTCAACCAAAGGCAGGGGAGAGGGGACCGGCCTGGGGTTGTCCATAAGCTACGGCATCGTCCGGGATCACGGCGGAGACATGCGGGTCGTCTCGGTACCCGGCGACTACACCCGCTTCACCATGGACCTGCCGGTGGCCGACCGTATCCGGGTGCCGGTTTGAACGGGATGCGCAACATTCGGGGGGGTATGACTAACATGACGATGCATCAAGAGCTCGCTCCCGCAGGGCGGGTGCTGGTCCTGGACGACGAACCGGTGATCCAGGATGTCCTGCGCGATCTCCTGCAGAAGTCCGGCTACGAGGTGACGGTCCTGGGGGACGCCGCCGCCGCCAGGCAACTCCTTTCCGAGGACGGCGACTGGGACGTGTTCCTCCTCGATTTCATGCTTCCGGATGATGACGGGATGGAAGTTCTGAAATACGCGCGCAAGCTCCACCCCGAACTGGTAGTGGTGATGATCACGGCCTTCGGCACGGTGGAGAACGCCGTGTCCGCCATGAAACTCGGCGCGTTCCATTACCTGACCAAACCGTTCAAAAACGAGGAGGTCCGCCACCTGGTGGCTCAGGCGGCAAAGACCGCCGGCCTGCGCCGTGAAAACCGGGACCTGAGGAAGGCGCTCGAGGAGAAGTACAAGTTCGAGAAGATCATCGGCAAGTCCCGCCGCATGAAGGAACTGTATCGTTTCATCGACCAGGTTGCCTCCAGCACCTCCACCGTCCTGATCCAGGGCGAGTCCGGCACCGGCAAGGAACTGGTGGCCCAGGCGATCCACCGGCGCAGCCCCCGCGCCGTCAAACCTTTTCTGGTAGTCAACAGCAACAGCATTCCCGCCGAGCTTCTGGAGGACAACCTGTTCGGTCATGCCCGCGGCGCCTTCACCGGGGCTGTCGGGGCGAAGAAGGGACTCATGGAGCTGGCCGACGGCGGCACCATCCTGTTCGACGAGATCAGCACGATTTCCGGCGACGTCCAGGCCAAGTTGTTGCGCGTGATGCAGGAGAAGGAGTTCCTGCCGATCGGGGCTCTGGAAAGCCGCAGGGTGGATGTCCGGATTCTTGCCGCCACCAACGAGAACCTTCGGGACCTGGTGGCGGAAGGCCGGTTCCGGGAGGATCTGTATTACAGGATGGCGGTCATCAGCATCGACCTGCCGCCCCTCCGGCGTCGAGCGGAGGATATCCCGTTGCTGGCGGAACATTTCCTGGCCCGATACACCAAGGAGAACCGCAAAGAGGTGCAAGGATTCTCGCCGGACGTCATGGCGCTTTTGATGGAGTACGGGTGGCCCGGGAACGTCCGGGAGCTGGAAAACGTCGTGGAACGCGGGGTGGTGTTGGCCACCGGCGACCGCATCCATGTCGAAACACTGCCGGCATACATGTCCGGACCGGGCCGCAGCCCGATGCTGCCGGGCCCGGTGGAGGGAGTCGGGTTGAACCAGGCGCTCACCGATTTCGAGGCCGTGCTGATCCGGGACGCCCTTGAAAAAGCAGGGGGCGTGCAGAAGAAAGCGGCGGAAATCCTCGGATTGAAACCGACTACCCTGAACGAAAAGATCAAACGTCTAGGGATAACTCACTGATTATGAACGTCTTCCGGCAAGGGGCCGCTCCGTGAAGAAGTCGGACTGCTGCGGGAGTGCAGCAATAGATGCCTGATCGCTGTGCCGTGGAACCCGGTTTGCCATAAATATTGTATCGACGGCTGGAGTGTGACCTGATGTCGCCCCTGGTTGACTGGGGGAGGCCCGGGTGATAAAAAACCGCGGGGTGCTGTCTGATCCCGTGGCACGGTTACCAGCGAGAAATAACTGTCCGGCGCTGTCGAGGGGAATTTCGCAGGCGCGGCGGACCTGGGAGCAGGAGGTAGACATGCGGTTGGTTCGTATCGCCGTCGTCATGGTCATCGTACTTATGGCAATCGGCACCGTATCCGCCCAGTCCGGAGGGCTGGTGGTCCGGGTGCTGGACGCCCAGGGGCCGTTGCCAGGCGCCATAGTCACTCTCTCCAACGACAAGGGGTACGTCAAGACGGTCTCCCTGCCGACCAACGTGGACGGGGTCGTTGAGTTCCCGATCCTCCGCGCAGGCACCGGATATACCTTTGAGGTTTCGTTCCCCGGGTACGGCACGATCCGCAAGGACAACGTCCGGATCCCGATCAACGAAATCGTGAAGGAAGCGGTGCAGTTGAGTCAGGAGCTGACCGAAGTCGTCAAGATCGTGGCCGAACGCGATGTAATCGACCTTGAGAAGGTCGAGACCACCAGTAAGTTCAGCGACGAGTTCATCCAGGACCTGCCGGTGCCGGGACGGTTTTACCAAAACGTCCTGACCCTGGCGCCGGGCGTGCAGGATGCCGACGGTGACGGCAACCCGACCGTCCACGGTTCCCGCTCCCGGGACTTCAAGGCGATCGTAAGCGGCGTCAGCAACGTCGACCCGCTCACCGGCCAGCAGATGAACCAGGTCAACCCGAACTCCATCGAGGAGATGGAGGTGGTGACCGCCGGCGCCAGCGTCGAGTTCGGCCGTGCCCAGGGCGGGTTTGCCAATATCATCCAGAAACAGGGCAGCAACGAGTTTGAGGGACTGGTTGAGATGATCTACCGTTCCGACAAACTTGACGGCGACGCCGCCTCGGGGGCTCAGGGCAGCGGCGTCAACAAGGCCTCCTATACCTGGTGGCAGCCTTCGGTGCAGTTCTCCGGCCCGATCGTCAAGGACAAACTGTGGTACCGCCTGTCTCACGAATACATCGACCGTGAAGATCCGGTGGACGTGACCTCTTCCGTGGAAATCGTCACCACCAAATGGTCCATCAATTCGGATCAGCTGACCTGGCAGGTTTCTCCGAGGACCAAGCTGGCGTTCCAGTATCAGAACGATCCTCTGGAGATCACGAACCTCGGTGTCAGTTCGATCCGTCCGCCGGAGTCCTCCATAAACTACGAGTTCGGCGGCGACATCTACTCAATGACCTGGACGGCGCCGTACTCGCCGAAGCTCCTGGTGGACACCACCATCGCTTACCAGGATACCGAGCGGAAGCTGACTCCGACCCAGTCGGCCCCGAACAGCTGTTTCCCCGACTCGACCAATCCACTGTCCAACGCCAATTGTCTCGATCTGGTGAACATCCGGTTCTCCGGCGGTTGGAACCGCATCGATCTGGACAACCGTCAACGGTTCTCGCTGGGGTCCACCGCCAACCTGTACGGCGGCCGGTTCTGGGGTATGAACCACCGCTTCAAGGTCGGACTCCGGATTGAGAACGAGCGGTACTACCGCGATCTTACCGTGAGCCCGTCCTTGACCAAGCTGTTCGAGGACACGGGCTTTTCGGCTCGTGGCGGAGACACGGGCGGCGGAGGTACTAGTCCCGGTGGCGGGACTATACCGGACGGTGAAGAGGAAGAGGAAGAGGAAGATCCCGAACTGCTGGAGCTTACCTCTCAGATCCTTTCGGCCCGGGTTGCGGCTCCCAGTCGTTCGATATCCAAAGCCACCGGCACCAATTGGGCGTTCTTCGTCGAGGACCAGATCAAGCCTCTTCAGAACCTGACGATGACCATCGGCTTGAGGTTGGACAGCGAGGCATTGAGCGGGAATGGACGGACGTTGGTTGACACGGAAGCTGAATTCAACACCTACAACACGTTTCCCAATATCGAGAATCTTACGCCGCAAGAACGTGGACCGATTATCTATTCCCACTTTACCGCGCGTGGTTCGATTTTGGATCTTTACTCGTTGGTATCGCAGGAACTGGGTTTGGGAAGCTTCGGCCCGGTAGGGTTCAGCAGCGGCCTCAGGCAGGATATACAGCAACTGCCGGAGGATCTTTTTCTGAACAATCTCAACTTCTCGCCGTTCTTCAGCCTGGCCTGGGACCCCTGGAGCAGCGGCAAGACCAAGATCTCCTTCGCGGCCGGCCGGCATTACAACAACACTCTTCTTGGCATCCCGATGCTTGAGCAGGAGCCGGTTACGGCGGACATCGTGATCGGCTGCGACGGAGCCAATTGCACCACGGGCACATCCCGACTGGCGCCGAACATCAGTACGGTCTCCCGAGACTTGAGGACACCTTACCAGGATGAATGGGTTGTAGCGCTGGAGCGTGAACTGTTCACGGAAACGCTTGCGCGGTTAACCTACATCAACCGCAAATACAGGGACCAGTTCCAGGATATCGACCTCAACCATGTCCCGGGCGACTACTACATCGACTCGCTGTGCACGAATGGACCGAACACGGTTGCTCTGGGTTCCGACGGCATTCTGGACGATTGCACCGGCGAACTTTTCCTCCCCGGGGAGGGGGACGACCCGCCGGGCGAGGGTAGCGAAACCGCCGGAGGTCTGACCATCGGCGCACGCCCAGACGACGTCACCGACCTGTACGTCCAGAGCCCGTTTTTTGGAGAAGTCTATCTGGTCGGCAATTTCAACGAGTCCGATTACGAGGCCTACGTGATCGAGTTGGTGCGGCGGCAGTACCGCGGCTGGGAATTACAGGGCTCCTACACCTGGTCCAAGTCCGTGGGTAACGGCGAAGACTTCGGCCAGGCGATCGGCGACGATCGCACTTTGGTGGACGACGAGTTCGGGTTCCAGTCCCAGGACCAGCGCCACGTGGTCAAGCTCAACGCCACCACCATCACACCATGGGGCTTCCGCCTCGGTTCCGCCATCACCTGGCAGTCCGGGTTGCCCTACTCCATTATCGATCGGAAGGCGTCAAGAGACGGAATACCGCCGGTGCTCGCCTATGGAGTTATTCCGGCTACCCGGCAGAGAACATCCTATCCCGGCGGTGTCCGGAACAGTGAGCGCAACCGCTCCTGGTGGAACGTGAACATGAAGCTGACCAAGGAGATGAACCTGGCCAAGGGCATGAACCTCCAGCTCTCCGCCGAGGTCTTCAACCTCCTGGACGAGCGGGTGTACCAGGTCTACAACCAGGCCGCCGAGAGCGGGCAGCAGATCAACGGCCAGAACGAAGCGATCGTGACCCTGGGACGGAGATTCCAGATCGGAGGCAAGCTGACCTTCTGATCTGCAATCG
>CALZKF010000138.1 GCA_945787955.1 uncultured Acidobacteriota bacterium
TATCACTCGAAGGGGTCGGCCTGCATTCCGGCGAACAGATTGCGATGAAACTGATCCCGGCGGAACCGGGCAGTGGTGTGGTGTTCGTGCGGACCGACCTGGGCGGATTGACGATACCGGCGGATCTGGACCATGCCGGCCCCAGTTTCTATGCCACCGTGATCCAGAAGGATGGTGAATCGGTGAGTACAATAGAGCACCTCATGGCGGCGGTGTACTCCCTGAGGGTGGATGATTTACGGGTGGAACTGGACGGCGTCGAGGTGCCGATTCTGGACGGCTCCTCCAGGCCGTTCGTGGAACTGCTGAACCAGGCCGGGCTGAAGCAGTCCGACCAGGAGCGGCAGTACCTGAACATTACCCGGCCGCTGTCCGTCAGCCACGAGGACAAAAAAATCTCCGTGTACCCCTGCCGGGAATACCGGGTGACCTACGCCATCGACTTCGAGCACCCGCTTTTGGGTTACCAGGAACTGACCGCAAGCTTGTGGAACGCCGATGACTTCTACCGCAAGCTGTCCCCCGCCAGGACCTTCACTTTCGAAAAGGATGTGGAGGCGCTGCGCCGCAACGGCCTGGCCCGAGGCGGCAGCCTGGAGAACGCCGTGGTCCTGGGTGAGGATCGCATTCTCAATTCGGAGCTGAGGTTCCAGGACGAGTTTGTGCGGCACAAGATGCTGGATCTTACCGGTGACCTTTCGCTCCTGAGCTATCCGATGCGGGGCCACGTCATCGCATACCGCGCCGGGCACAATCTCCACGCCCAGCTTGCCAGAAAGATTCACGATTCCCCCGACAACTGGTACCTGGCCCCGTGGCGCGAGGAAGAGCGGGTCGCCGGCGACCGGACGGAGAGCTGAGATGGCGCCGACCACCGGGTTGGCGAGGGTCGTGCCTCTGCTTCTGTTTGCCCTGGCTCTGTCCGCTCTCCCGGCGGCTGCCGGAGCCGGAGATCCCAAGGTCATCGGCCTGCGTGTGGAGGGGGCAGGCGAGGATATCCGGATCTCCTACAGCGTGGAAAACTCGTTCAGCGAGGAAATCCTGGAGCGGATCCACTCCGGGATGCGCGTCGCCTTCCGCCACAGGATCGAGTTGTCCGCCAGAAGAGCGGTCCCGCTCTGGTTCCCGAAAACGTTGTCCTGGACGGTGGTGGAAACCGCCGTAGAGTTCGACGGTCTGACCAAGCAATACCACCTCAGCCGGAGCTACAGGTTTGGCCGCAAGGGCAAGCCCTGGGAGGGGCCTGCCCGAATCGCCGACGAGGAACGCGACACCGATTCCCTGGACGTGGTTCGGATCTGGATGAGCGAAGTAGACGGGGTGCCGTTGCTGCCGGTGCAGTCGGAGGTGCCGCTCTTCCGCAGGCGAGTGGATGTCACCTGTTCCATGGGGCGGAAATTCGTATGGATGATGTTCCCGGTCACGGTCACCGCTTCCGCTGATAGCTCACTGGAAAACTGATGGCCGGAGCTCGCAGAACCCTGGGCTGGGTAACCGTTTCGGTGGTTTTGTCCGCCCTCGTCTGGGTCATGTACATGGTGTTCGACCGCCTGGCCACGGAAGGTGCGGACTCCGCCGCCGATCGCTACCTCCTCCCGATCCTGTCCCTGACCATCGTAGTCCTCGCCCTCGCCCTGGTCGGTCTTCTCATACGAAATCTGGTCAAATTGGTGATCGATCGCAAACGCGGGGTTCTGGGGTCCCGGCTGCGTACCAAACTGGTGTTCTTCCTCCTGGGCTTCGTTTTATTCCCCGCACTCATGATGGTCTACGGCTCCGGTGCGATCATCAAACGAACGGTGGAGGCGATCGTGCGCACACCGGTGGAGGAGATTACACGCAACGCCTCCGAGATCGTGGACGAGTGGAACGAAGACCTCAGGATAAACAGTGTGCGTCAAGCCGGAGTCCTGGCCGCCGCCATGAGCCAAGGGATGTTTGCCGGTCTTCCGCCCCAGGGCAGGACCGGTTTCCTTGAGACCTGGCTGCAGGACGCCGGCATGGATTTCGCGCTCGTGGAGGAGAGCGGGCGCCGGGAGGTGCTGGGGCTGGCCGGTTCGGTGGAACTGGATGCTCCTGGCCGGGCCGATCTGATGCGGCTGGCCAGGGCCCTGGCGGAGAGGGGCCTTGCTGAGGGCGACCCGGTCGGCGAGATCGGTTTCCTGGGCGAAAAACTGCTGGTGCAGGCCTCGGCTCAATTCCGGATCCCGGAGCCGGGAGGTGAACGTACCGGGGTTGTGACCGTCGGGCTGGTCCATTCCGGTGCCGCCACCTACAAGATGCAGCAGATCAAGGAGCATGCCGGGACTTACCTGCGGTTCCGGCTGGACCGGCGCGATATGATCCGGCTGTACCTGATGCTCATCGGCCTGACCCTGTTGGTGACCCTGTTTCTCGCTACCTGGATCGGGTTCTACCTGAGCAAGCGGATCACCGGTCCGATCAACGAAGTCGCTGCCGCTGCACGGGAGATCTCCGCCGGGAACCTGGGAGTGCGGGTCGAAGAGAGCACAGGCGACGAGGTTGGCGTCCTGGTGGATGCGTTCAATGACATGGCGGCCCAGTTGCAGGAAAGCCGGGAAGTGATCAGCAGATCCACTGCCGACTTGCGCACTACCAACCGGGCCCTGGACGAGCGCCGGCGGTACATCGAGACCCTGATAGCCAACCTGTCCACGGCGGTGATTTCGGTGGACCGGGAGGCGAAGGTCACAACCTTCAATCCGGCCGTGGAGAAGATTCTCGGCTTCGCGTTGAAGGCCGGTGGGAATATCCGGTCATCCCTGGCGGGAGGCGAGTTCCGGCCGCTCCTGGACATGCTGGCCCAGGTCATGGACGCCGCGGGGGAGGGCGGCGTCGTTACCAGGGACCTGGAATTCGTCCGGGCCGCAGGCGCCATGACCGTAGCGGTGCGGATTACGGCTCTCCGGGGCTGGCAGGGTGAATACCTCGGCGTACTGATCATGATGGAAGACCTCACCGATCTCCAGCGAGCCCAGCGAGCCGCCGCCTGGAGAGAGGTTGCCCGCCGGATCGCACACGAGATCAAGAACCCTCTGACGCCGATCCAACTTTCGGCCCAAAGGTTGAAGAAGAAGTTCCTGGCCGGCTCGGCAGATCTGGGGAAGATCCTGCCGGAGGCAACCGATTCCATTGAGCGCGAAGTGGCCGGTCTGAAGCACCTGGTGAACGAGTTTTCCCGCTTTGCCCGAATGCCGGAAGTGGTGCCCCAGCCGGTGGACGTACGGGAACTGGTGGATTCGGTGCTGGCCCTGTACAAGGCGGTCGCCGGAGTCGAATGGGTGCTCGAGGCGGAACCGGACGTCGGCATTGTCGCCCTGGATCCCCAGCAGACCCGCAGGGCGCTGGTGAACCTTCTGGATAACGCCGTGGCAGCCGTGGACGGCCGGGGCAGTATCACCGTCCGGATTCGGCGTACCGTTCCCGGGGTATTGGTTCTGGAGGTGGAAGACACCGGGCCCGGTATACCGGCGGGAGACCGGGCCAAGCTGTTCGAACCGTATTTCTCCACCAAGCCCAGCGGAACCGGCCTGGGGCTGGCGGTGGTCCACCGCGTGGTCACCGAACATCGCGGCACGATCCACGTGGAAGACGGCGAAACCGGCGGGGCACGGTTCGTGGTGGAGATCCCGGTGCAGGCCGAAGCGGTCGGGAGGGGGTAATCATGGCCGATGAAAGGATTCTGGTGATCGATGACGAGCCGGGTGTCCGGACGGCGCTGAAAGGGATTCTCGAAGATGAGGGCTTCCAGGTCGAGAGTGCCGGTTCCGGCGAAGAGGGGCTGGAACGGGCCACCCGGGACCGCTTCGACGCCATCCTCCTGGATGTCTGGCTTCCTGGGATCGACGGTCTGGAAACGCTGGAAAAACTCCAGGATTCCCGTGTGGATACCCAGGTGATCATGATTTCAGGCCACGGCAACATCGATACCGCCGTGCGGGCGACGAAACTGGGCGCGTTCGATTTCATCGAGAAGCCGCTCTCACTGGAGAAGACCCTGTTGGTGCTGCGAAACGCCCTGAGGCAGCGGATTCTGGAAGACCGCACCCGGCGCCTGATGCGCCTGTTGTCACGGGATACGGAGATCCATGGCGACAGTCCGGCGGCGACCAGGCTCCGCACCCGGATTGACGAGGCGGCGTCGTCCGATGCACCGGTCCTGGTCTCCGGTCCCAGGGGCAGCGGCAGGGAAGCGGTGGTCCGCCGCATCCATGCTCTCAGTTCCAGGTCCGAGGAGGCTTTCGTGGATATCCCGTGCGGCGCATTGGGCGCCGCCGCAGTCGAAGCAATTTTCGGGTCAGGTGACATTCCGTCCCGTCCATCCATGGCCAGCAGAGGCTCGGTCCTGTTCGAAGATCTGGATCAGTTGGAGCCGGAAGTGCAGCAGCGGCTGGAGGCATACCTGCGAAGCGGATCGTTCCAGGAGTTGGACAGCCGGCCGCTGGCCACAACCGATCCGGCCGGTGCGCCCCTCGGAGACGCCCTGAGAGACCAGATCGGCGCCATGCTGGTGGAAGTCCCGCCGCTCCGGGAACGCCGTGAGGATGTGGCGGTCCTGGCAGATCATTACATGACGATTTTGGCCCGGGAGTATGGCCGCCGGGTCAAGACCTTCACCGATGACTGCCGGCGGGCCATGAGCACCTGGGACTGGCCGGGGAACGTGCGGGAACTGCGCAATCTGGTGGAGACACTTCTGTTGCAGGTCCAGGGTCTGGAGATCCGGACCATCGATCTGCCCCAGGCGATGGGCGGTGCCGAACTTGCGCCGGTTGACCTGTACGGTGAATTCAAGTCCCTCTCGGCCGGGGTGGCGGCCTTCGAGGAGTACTACATCCGACGCGTGGTCGGTGAGGCCGGCGGCGATATGAAGAAGGCGGCCCGACGCCTGGGCCTCAAGCTGGCCGACCTGACGGCACGCACCAGCTGAAATCCGGCTTCAATCGCTATGGATGAGCCGTTTCCGCAGCGGCTGATACAGCACCAAGACCAGGAGGCCGGCTCCCAGCAGCGCGAGGGTCAGCGGCCAGACCGCCGATACGACAGTCCCCAGGGCGATTGCCGGCCGGACCGACGTCAGTTCGCCGCCGGAGATGCCGAGCTTGCCGGCGACCGCCAAGGCGATTCCCAGGATCTCATGGATGGAATCGGTGAATCCAGGTCGGCCCTCCACAGGCAGGAACGAGCCGCCGTCAAGAATCCGGCTGACTGTCCCCGGGTGTCCCATGAACATGGAACGACCGGCACCCAGAAGACCGAGCGGGCTCATGGTCACCAGCAGTCTGACGATCCGGAGGTTGCGCCGCATCCGCCGGCCGCCGGCCGGGCCGGCGGACTGGGGCGGGTCGTCAGGCAGGGAATCCATGACGCTCTCCAGGAACGACTCGTCCACATCCAGCGGATCCCCGATCCCGTCAACCATTTCGTTCAGGCGCCGTACCTTGGCCAGAAGGATACGGCAAACGGTGCAGACCGGTAGATGGCGACCCAGGGCCAATGCATCCTCCGGCGTTGCCTCGCCCTCGGAGACCCGGTCGATCAGGGGTCGCATACGGCGGCAGTCGCTCATCGAACCTCCTCCACCTCGATGATGTCCGACAACCGGCTGCGCAGGATCTCCCTGGCCCGAAAGATCCTGTTTTTGACCGTCCCGATCGGCAGTCCGGTAATTCTGGCGATCTCGTCGTAGCGGCAGTGTTTCTGGTGCCGCAGAAGTATCAATTGGCGGTAGGACGGCGGCAACGCCTCCACCGAGGCTTCCAGGCGGTCCTGTATTTCCCTGCACCGCAGCAGTTGGTGTGGATTCGGATCGGTACCGGGGAACTCCCGGTCCGACTGGCCGCGATCCTCCAGCTCGGCTGCCGGCACTGTCAGGGAGCAGGTCTGGGGACGTCGCTTGCGCAGGTGGTCGATTGCGCAGTTGGAAGCGATGCGGTACATCCAGGTAGTGAAGCGGTACCGGGGGTCAAAGGTGGCCAAGGACGTGTAGACCTTGATGAATACTTCCTGGGCCAGGTCCATGGCGGTGTCCTGCTGGCCGGTCAACCGGTAGATGTGATTCACCAGTCCCTTCTGGTGCCTGCGGACCAGATGTTCGAATCCGGAGCGGTCACCGTCGAGACAGCGGTGGACCAGTATTTCGTCCGTCGCCTGGTGCCGGGCGTCTACTCGCCTGACTCCAGCCCTTCCAGTGGTTGTTCCCGGTCCCTGCATCGATGCCCTCCGATCGTTGCATAGGGTACTACGGAAATGGAGGACCCAGGTTCATGATCGTAACCTATTGACACGCAATCGGTTGACCGTGCTAGCATTGGCTCATGCCGGCGACAGGCGCGTCGGGCGGAATTCTGATGGGCCTAAGGCGGCCCGGAGTTCGACCAAAGGGGGCTGTGTGGAAGGATCTGGACTCCCTCAGCAACAGCGTGAGCTCCTCCTCGAAATGATCGCTGAATTGGACCCCGATCCTCGCGAGTGGATCGGGCGCCTGCGGCGGACCGGGAAACAGGAGGGATTCGAATCCTGCGCCTGCGTCGTCCGCCTGCTGGCGAACCTGGTACGTGGCGAGGCGGAAGCCGAAGCGCTGCTGGTGCGCATCCTGGACCACCGGGTGGAACTGGCGTCGGCCCTGGCCCGGGACCCGGGATTGCAGGTTGCTTCCGTCGATTACCTATCCAACGTGGAAGCATTGCTGTGCAATCCGAAAGTGGTTGAGCTGGCCCAGTTCGAGAGGACCATGCAGTCCGCCACCACCGATCCTCTCACCGAACTTTTCAACCGGGGGCATTTCACCCGGCTTGGGGAAGGGGAGATCGCAAGGTGCCGCCGGCACCGGATGCAGTTTGCCGTGGTCCTCATCGACCTGGACCGCTTCAAGACCGTCAACGACAACTACGGCCACCTGGTAGGGGACATGGCTTTACGGAAAACGGCCGAGTGTATGAGAAAAACCATCCGCGATGTCGATGCGGCCTGTCGTTATGGTGGGGATGAATTCGTGCTGCTGCTCCCGGAGACCGAACGATTGGGGGCGTATGTGGTGGCGGACCGTCTCCGCCTCCGGATCAGGGATGAGTTCGCCGGGCATCCGATCGGCGAGCACCGGGTTGACCTGACCGCATCCGGAGGAATCGCCGTGTTTCCCCAGGACGGCCGGGATCTGCCGACCCTGATGGAACGGTCCGATGAGGGGCTTTATGAAGCGAAAAGGTCCGGCCGCAACCGGATCACCCTGTTCCACAAGGAACGCAGGGCGCATATCCGCTACCCTCTTAATAGCCGCGGAGAAATCCGAATGCATCACGATCTCCACGAGGCCTGGACTCCGGTCCGGGGTCTGGATATCAGTTCCAGCGGTATGCTGGTAGAGACGGGACAGCAGGTCGACAGGGAAACCGACGTGCGTTTCCGGCTCGCCAACCGCACGGATCCGCTGGCCGGTCCCTGGGAACTGCGGGGCCGGGTGGTAAGGGTCGAGGAACCGAGCCTGGTGACCCGACGACTGGGCGTCGCCCTTATGGAACCTGTCCCCGACAACTGCCTGACCGATTACATCCTCGGCGGCCGATACGCAGCCGGTGAGGGCGTGGGGGGGACCTTCTTTTGATCAGCAAGGAAGATGCCAGGCGAATCCGGGGGGAACTCCTGGAAATGCTGGAAGAGGACGCCCACAATGTCCAGAGGCTGTTGACCAGACTGGATACCGTCTCGAGGGAATCCGGCGTCGGCGCCCACGCCGCCCTGATCCTGATCCTGACGCACCTCCAGTTCGATGACGACGAGGCCCGGGAGCATTGGTCCGGAATCATCAGTCATCGAGACGAATTGGGGCGGGCGTTGGGTCGTGATGTCGGAGTGCGGGTCGCACTTCTGGACTATTTCGTGAACGTCAACCGGTATTTGATGCGCCCGACCCTGATCGACCTTGAACTGTTCGAGGCCGGCGACAGTTCCGCCGCCAGGGAGCCGTTGACCGGCCTTGCCACCGACCGGATGTTCCGTGTGGCGGTGCAGCACGAATTGCGGCGGGCAAGGCGGTACGGTCAGGCGGTTTCCGTGGCCGTGTTCGACCTGGATGATTTCGGTGCGATCAACGATCGTCTCGGGCGGTTTGTGGGTGACCGGGTGTTGAAGGAGATGGCGATCATCCTGAACAACAAGATCCGGGATATCGATATCGCCGCCCGCCCGGGTGAAGACGAGGTCGCGCTGGTCCTGCCCCAAACGGACCGCAACGGAGCACTGCTGGTGGCGGAGCGGTTCAGGGTCGAAGTGGAGCGGTTCTTCGGCCGGCGTGAGGCCGGCGGTGCGCCGGTGGCGCTGACGATCTCCGGAGGTGTGGCCAGTTATCCCGGTGACGCCGGTTCACCGGAGGAACTGCTCGAG
>CALZKF010000139.1 GCA_945787955.1 uncultured Acidobacteriota bacterium
CGACCGGCGACTTCGCGCTTCGCGACGAGACATAAACGAAATAGGTGCCCCGCAGGGTGATGTCGATCTCCGTCTCATAGATGCCGTCGCCGACTTCCCTCGCCGCGATGTCGCGCCGGCCGTGGGTCGGCGCGCGGTAGTATAGCACGCGCACATCGCGAAGGCCGGTGACCGGCGCGCCGTCCGCCGGGTTGGTCAGGCGGAAGCGCATGGGCAGGGGCCGGCCGGCAGGAACCTCCTTCGACTCCAGCAGATACTCGATTGCCAGCGGCTTCAAATCTTTCTGGACCAATGGATTGGGCAACGCCGTGAAGCGGAAGCAATGCAGCACGGGCGGTGAATCGAGCACGAATGCTGCCTCGTAGATACCCGGTTTCGGCACCTGGATGCGGGCCGAATAGACGCCCGGCTGCCGCTCGAGAAGGGCCCGGTCGGTCACCAGCACGGCGCGGGTCTTGTGGGCCCGGCTGCGAAACACACCCATCGGCGCATTCATGCCCTCCATATAGAAATGCAGCGTGCTGGCCACCGGATCGACGGCGATCACGCTGGCGTTGCCGGCGGCCTCGGCCACGGTATCGGCGATCGACAGGCTGGTCGCCCGGCCCGGCGGCCGGTCGCCGATCGGCACGGTCACGATGATTGGCTTGCCGCCCTTCGCGAGTTCGGCGAGATTGACCAGGCTCATGCGCTCCGACTCGAGGGCACGGACATAGGCGAAGGCCCGCGTCATCGAGATCTGGAACGGCTTGCCCTCGATCGCCGCGTCATGGGCGACGGCGTTCGCCGATGCATCGATGATATGGACAAGGTTCTTCGATGCGTTGGTGACCATGACCCAGCGCCCGTCCTGCGAGATCGCCATTGGGCCCAGTCCCGGCTGTGCCCGGATGCGACCGATGACCTCCAGGGTGGTCCCGTCGATCACCGTGACCCGTCCGCCGGCTCCGTCGGCAACATAGAACGCTTTGCTCAGTCCTGAGTAGACGATCGAGATCGGCACCTCGCCGACCGCGATGTCCTTGATCTTCTCGAGCCTGCCGATGTCGATGATGCTGACCGTGCCGCTATCGCGATTGGTCACCATGGCGATGCGGTCGTCCTCGGTGAAGGCGATCTCGTGATGGCCCTTGCCCGTCTTGATATCGGCAACGACCTCGAGCGTGACGGCATCGATGACGGTCACCCCGCCTTCTTCGCGCTTCGCGTTGTAGGCGGCCCACAGGAAACGCTCGTCCTGCTGCAGGGCAACGCGAACCGGCTCCGGCCCGGTCTCGACCTGGCCGATGAGCTTGAAGTTCTCGGTCTCGATCACCGCCACCCGATCGGCACGCGGCATCGACACGTAGACACGGTCGCGCTCGACGCTCTGCACCCAGTCTCCGCCCGGACGGGGCAGGATGATCTGGGTGTAGTACAGATCGGGCACACCGCCGATGATGACGTTCGGGTCGATGACGGAGATCGTCGAGTCCTCGTTGAGCGCAAGGACGAAGTAGCTGTTGATGTCGATCATCGGCTGCACGCCGGTCGTACCGCGCAGATAAAGGCCGATCCGATCGCCGCAGGACATATGGCCGGTCTCCCGGCCATCATTGGTCTCGACGAGATCGATCCAGGCGCCCGGGATCAGCCCGAAGACCGGCTGGCCGGTCTTCTCGTCGGTAATGCTGAAGGCCACATTGGCATAGTCGAGCTCGAACAGATCGCGTTCCTCCTCGACCGTGCCGAGCACCGGCTTGGCGGTGAAATCGATCGCCATGCCCTGGCGGACGACGCGGGTATCCGTCTCGGCCGTATCCGTCCCCTGCGCCGCGGCATCACCGGCCGCGGCAGGCGCTTTCGGCTCATCGGTCTGGGCAAGGGCACCGCCGACGGCGAAACTGCCGACAACAGCAATAACTATGGAAAATCGGGCAATACCACCAAACAAATCCGTCCCCGTCATCAATTCCTCCTTGATCCGGCATCGGTCGGGCTGTTCGTGATGATGAACAGCCCGGTCTCGGATACGTTCCCCGTCCCGGCCCGGAACTCCGGTTTGAACGGACCGTAGCGGATCGGTGTAAAAGCGATCTTCCTGATGACCTGGGGTCCCTTGATCCTCTGGACGGTATGGTCGGGCTGGAACGCCGGTAGCGGGTCGTTCCATGCCATTACCGGCTCGTCGCAGAGCCTGAAACCGCGCCGCCTGCAGTGCGCCTTGATAAAGTGCGCCGCCTTGTCCTCAACTTCGCCGGGAGACGCGCCGATGAACTTCATAGTGCCCTGGAGCCCGGGGGCCAGCCATAAGACGTTGGGGAAGGTCAGGATTCTGGCCCGGAACCGCGAGCCGCACTCGGCGATCAAAACACCGTAGGCCTCCATACCGTGCGGGGTCTGCACCGTGACCCGCCAGCCGTGCCTCTCGGTGCCGGTTGCATCGAGGGCGCCCGGGCAATCGAGATCGCCCTCATGCTGGGAGCAACAGAAGTGGCACCAGTTTGATCCCATCGGTCCGTCAACCTTCCCGGTCCAGCACGCCGGAAGGGCCCGACGGCCTTATCGGATTCGGCCTTGCTTCTCCTCGGGAACGATAGAACCCGTGGACCAGAACCAGCACGATCCACGCAATCAAAAAGACCATCGCCTGTGATTCGTCCAACAGGAATCCGGCGGACTCCAGCGCTGCGTTCATAGGTCATGCCTCCAGTAGAATTCGGCTCCATTTCAAACATAGGTTCCGACGGTGGACGGGTCACCCTCCTCGTTGGAACCCCATCGCGCGGGATCGCTGAAGGTTCTCATCTCGTTCACTTTCCGGGCAATCCGGGCAGTGATCGGTCCCGGTTGACCTCGGCCCACCGGCCTAAAGCGGAATCGAACCAGCGGCCGGACCGACCTGAGGCTGGAGGTCAGGAACGCCTCGTCGGCTTGCTCCAACCGTTTCAGGCGAACTTTGCCCTCATGCACCGGAAGGAGGAGGTCCCTGGCGGCGCGCAGCGCAAGATCCCGCACGATACCCGGCAGCACGCCGTCGCCGGGTGAGGCGGTGAACAACTTGCCGCCCTGGACCACCACCAGGTTACTGGAACAGCCTTCGCCGACATGCCCACGTGTGTTCAACCAGATGCCTTCGTCGGCGCCCGCGGCCATTGCCTGTTCGGTTCCCAGGATGAACGGTGCATAATTGAGTGTCTTGATTCCGGCAATCGGTCCCAGGTGGCTCCGCCGCCAGTCCAACAGGATCGCCGAAGACGGCCGGCCTTCTTCGGCCGGATCCATGCCGGCGCCGAAAGCGGCCAGAAGGCCTGATCGGCTGGCCAGGATCTTGACCCATGCCACCTCGGGAAGGGAGGCGACTACCGGCACAAGCGCGCCTGCCAGACCGGCATCCAGGGGCAGGTCCACCGACATGACTTCAGCCGCGCCTCGCAGTCTGGCCAGGTGAGCCGGCAGATCCAGGACAAGTCCCCTGCGCACCGCCATGGTTTCGAATATTCCCAGACCGGCCTGCACCACAGGATCGGACAGCGGCAGGACTGCTTCCGAATCCGGCAGCGTTTGCCCGTTGATCCAGACGACGCTCCCTCTTCCTGGAACCCTCATCGAGCTTCCTCCGGGATGAACCCCAGCACTTCCGCAGGCGCCCGGGCCTTGTCGTTGGATTCCTTCCACTCCGCCTCGGCGTCGGAGTCGGCCACGATGCCTCCGCCGGCTCCGAGTCGGGCCAGTCCGTCGGTCAGGACCACCGATCTTATCAGGATACTGGAATCAAAGGTTCCGTCATCACCGAACCAGAACAGGCTGCCGGTATAAAAGCTCCGCTCAACCGGCTCCAGCCGCCTCAGGATCTCCATCGCCCGTTTCTTGGGCGCCCCGGTTATCGATCCGCCGGGAAAGGCTGCCTCCAGGATTTTCGGAAGGGTCGCAGAGGCATCGAGACGCCCTGCAACCGTCGCGACCAGATGGTGCACCGCCGGGTAGCTCACCAGGCCGGCCAGTTCCCGAACTTCAATGCTGCCCGGCAGACAGACCCGGCCAAGGTCGTTGCGAACCAGATCGACGATCATCAACAACTCCGCGTTGTCTTTCTCCGATTGTCTGAGTTCCTCGGCGGCGGCCTGGTCGGCAGCCGGATCTTCATGCCGGGGGCGCGTACCCTTGATCGGTCCGGTCCGGATCTCTCCACCGAAGGCGCCTGCCAGGAAAAGTTCCGGGGAGACCGACGCCAGGGCGAACCGCCGGCACCCCACCAGCGCCGATCGCGGCGATGGAGTCCGCCGTGTCAGGCGGTGGTACAAGGCCAGCGGGTCGCCGGCGAAAGGGACTTCAAACTGCTGCGTCAGGTTGGCCTGGTAGACATCTCCTTCGAGGATATGGGTGCGAATGCGGTCCACCAAGCGCAGGTACCGTTCCCGGGGAAGGCTGGTGACTGCCTGAACAGTTGGCCTGTGAACCGGATTCGGTTCGGCTGCGGGATCATTTCCCCCGGGGATCCAGCGTTCCAGATCCCCTGCCCTGCCGTGCCGTGAGGTCAGCAACCACCGTGCTGTTCCTGTCCGGGTGAAGGAGGCATCCACCACCCAGGCATGCAGATCCGGCAGAGCAGGACCCTGTTTCCCGGGCACCGGTCCCTCAAGAAGCTCGTACCCGGCCAGGACCGCCACGCCGGTGCAATCGGTTCCGCCGAGGCGTTGCCTTTCCAGCAGCAACTTTTCCAATTCCCGAACCGGCGCCGAGGGGTCCGCCCTGTTTCTCGCAAGGGAAAGAACCGTCCTCGGCCGTACCGCCAGGCGGGTGGTCCAGCCGTCATCAAACTCCGACCCGGCCTGAAACACCACCGTTTCGTCACCGGCCCGCTTTAGGGACCCGGCCAGCATATCGGGTTCGCCTGCCCAATAACGTTCCACTTGATCCATCGGCCGCCGGACAGTAGCGGCGCATAAGACCGACCACCACTCCCTGAATCCTGACCCTGTCGGCGGCTACGATGATCGGCTTCATCTTGCGGTTGGCAGGTTGGAGCCGGATAGATCCGTCCTCCCTGTAGAACCGCTTCAAGGTGGCGTCGGTTCCATCGATCAGGGCGACGACCGTTTCACCATTGCGGGGAACTTCCCGTTCCTCGACAATGACCAGATCCCCGTCACGGATCTGCTCCTCGATCATCGATTCCCCCTGGACCCTCAGTAGATAACTGCCGTTCTGCTCCCGGACCATTTCAGCCGGCACTCTAAAAACTTCGTTGTCGGTCACCGCCTCCAGCGGTAAACCGGCCGCGATGGTTCCCATCAGCGGCAGTTCAGCCATACCGATCTGTTCCGGTCTTTCCGCCAGTTCTATAGAGCGGTTCTGGTTCCAGGCCCGGCGCAGGTAACCCTTGTCAACCAGATGGGTCACGTGCTTGTGGACCGTTGCAACGGAAGAGAGGCCAAGGGCCCCGCCGATTTCCTCAAGGCTGGGTGAGTACTGGTTGGTCCGGATGAACTCCTCGATAACGGTCATCACTTCACGCTGACGACGGGTCAGGGCCATGACTACCCTCCTCAGCCCAAGAGTAGGCGAACAACATGCGAAAGTCAAGGAAGCCGTGAATCGTATTTTGCAGCACGGAGAGCCCACAGGTATATTGAGAACTTCACCTAAACCTGCGGAGGAATTAGCGTTGCGCATCCCGGCCCTGTTTCTGTGCTCTCTGCTGATTTCCGCCATGGCGCCGCTTCAGGCACAGGACGCCTCCCCGGCTGAAGAACTCCTGGCCTTCGAGAAACTCCGGAGTCGGGTCGAAACGGCATTCCACCTCTGCAGCGATCCACCTGAAGGGCTCCATACCTATCAGTCCGGATGCCACGAAGCGACCCGGCTGCTGGTAGAGATCGGACCGGACGTCATCCCGTTCGTGGAGAGCGAGCTGATCCAGGAAACGCCGTACCTGGATTACCTTGCCCTGAATGTCCTTGGATACATGCCCTCGGAAGAAACTTCCAAGATCATTAAAGATACCATCCAGCGCCTCGACCGTGGAGAGGAGAACGCCAGGACCCGCATGCTCAAATTGTCCGCCCTCCTGGCTCTTGCCAACCAGGGCGACCCGATGGTCGTGGACCTGGCCAACAGCGGCAGGATGCTGGTCGGCCTCGACAGGCACCTCTACCTCAAGATCCCCGCCCTGGCGGTCATGGCGGTCCTCACGACCCCCGACAGCCTCCCCCGGCTTGAGAAGCAGATCGCCCTGTACGGTGAAGACGACCGTTACCTCGACCAACTGCTGGCAGCGGTCATCGCCCTGTCCCAGGTGGCCGAGCCTGAATCGTTCGACACCTTGTCCCGCGTGCTATCCCACCCGGAATGGCCGTTGCGCATGGCCACCGTGGACGGTTTCCGCCGTCTGGGTGACCGCCGCTCGGTTGATCGGCTGATCGAGATCATCAACGACGAGCCGGACCGTCGGATACGGCTGGAGGCCGCCCAGTGCCTTCAAAGGCTCAAGCCGGCTTACGCATATGAAAAGATGCTGGCTGTGCTGGAGAAGGAGCCGTTCTACCCGGTTCGCGGCGTCCTGTACAAGACCATCGCCGAGATCGGCGGGGTCGATGCGGTGCCGGCCCTGCTTCAGCACTGGGGGAACCAGGATCCGAACGACCGGCGTGTGCTGGTGGCCGCCTTGGGTTGGACCGGCAGTACCCAGGCGCTGCCGGTAATCCGCGAGGGACTCCAGGACTCCGCCACCACAGTCGCTTTCGCCGCCGTAGAGGCCCTGAACCGGATCGGCACGCCGGGAGCGATAGATTCTCTGCTGTCAACACTGAATCATCCGACAATCGGCGTGGCAATCATAGCCCTGGATCTGCTTGTCGTCAGGGACGAACCCCGGGCTGCTCCCCGAATCGCTGCCCGGCTGGTGTCCGACATTCTCGCCGGCGACGCCACATCCCGGGACCGGGACTCAGTACGGATCTTTGCCCGGGGCCTGGTGGATCTGAACTATTTCAAGGCGCACACTGAGATCAGCACCGCCCTCCAGCGGCAGACCGACCCGGCCGTCCGGGATATCCTGCAGGAGGTCGCCGCCGAACTCCGCCTCATCGAAACCAACGGAAAGGACGTGGATCTCTGGGCCAGCCTTCTGAAAAACGAGAATCACCACACCCGCTCCCTGGCCGTCACCAGCCTGGGACGGATCGGAACAGGCAAGGCTGTGAACAGACTTTTGGCGGCATTCAAGGAGATCGATTCGGACCTCCAACTGGACATCGTCCGTCACCTGGATCGGGCCGATGCCGGGCAGATCGCCGGGCTGCTGGAAGAGATCATGATGGCGCCTGCATACGACCCGCCCCGGTACGGCCCACTCAGGGCTACGGCGGCATGGACTGCAGGCCGAATCGGAGGCAAGCGAATGGCCGACATTCTGCTGGCCGCTTCGGAGCAGGCGCATGGCACCAACATGTTCTACCTGCTCTACCTCATGAAGGCCGCTGGTGAAGAGGCGATCCCCCACCTCGAGGCCGCCCGGATTCCCCGCCTGCGGGTACTGTCCGCATGGCGGTGGCACGAGACCAAGGTGCTGGAAGCGGTTGCCGACGATCTGAGGGGCGGCGTACACAACTCATTGCTGGATACCCCGCCGGAGAAGGTGGACATCCAACAGCTCTGAACCTGTGTGGATCAGGATGCTACGGCGCTGACTTCCGGTCCGTGCTCGGTTGCCTTGGTGCCGAACTCCCCTGCCTGGAAGGCCCGGTTGAACGATTCCACGACGCGGTCATCGAAGGCGGCCGCCTTGATGTCGTTGATCCTGGCCACCGCCTGCTGAAACGACAGGGAGCGTTGGTACGGACGGTTGGTGGTCATGGCGTCGAATGTGTCGGCGACGGCAATAATGCGACCCATAAGCGGGATATCCTCGCCCTTGAGGCCGTCGGGATAGCCGGAACCGTTCCAACGCTCGTGATGGGATCGCAGGCCGTCGATGATGTTCTTCAGCTTGCGGATCGGCGCCATAATCTCCGCACCCCGGGTGGTGTGGGTCTTCATGACGTCATATTCCTCGGGCGTCAGTGCTCCCGGCTTGTTCAGGATCACATCGTGGATTCCTATCTTGCCGACGTCGTGAAGCACGGAGGCGACGTGGATGGCGTCGATCTCCTTTTTTTCGAGACCCATGTAGCGGGCGATGATCACCGAGTACTTGTTGACCCGCACCGAATGGCCCCGGGTGTACGGGTCCTTGGCATCGATGGCGTTGGCCATGACCCGGATGGTGCTGAGGAACAGCTCGTTGTTCTCGTCAGCGGCAAGTTTCAACCGGGATATCTGTTCCTCGATCTCGTCGGCCATGAAGTTGAAGGTGTCGGCCAGTTCGCCGATTTCGTTGTTGGCCTTGACCGCCGCCCGTGCGTGGAA